>NZ_JBQHTP010000011.1:0-93016 GCF_052065655.1 Bittarella sp. HCP28S3_D9
CCCCCCCCAAAAGGGGAACCAAACCCCCCCCCCCGGACTTTTCCCCCGGGCCGCGTCTGCCCTGTGGGCGCGGGCCCCTAGTGGCCCCGGTGTTTCTCCCGCCGCTTTTCCCGGCGCAGGGCAAACTGCCGCTCCCGCTGGGCCTCCCGCTGCTGGCGGGTAGAGGTGCGGCGCTCTTTCTTGCCCGCTTCCCGCTGCAGTTGCAGCGCCTGCTGGGCCTTGGCGCCGCTCCCCCGCCCTTCCAGCGCGCGGCGGATGACCCGCTGCATCCGCTTGGGGTTCACCCGCCTGTCGTCCGCCGGGTCCTCCCCCGCGACCGGGGGGCCGAAGCGCAGCCGGCTCCACCCCTCGAGCATCCGCTCGTAGACCTGGTAGTCTTTGGGCTCGGCGCCGAAGGTGATCTTGCAGACCTCCACCCGGCCGTCCTCCCACCGCTCGTAGAGCCCGACCCAGAACGGGTCCTCAAAGTACACAGTCAGTTTCGCCCTTGTCTGTACCACAGACGATCCCTCCTTTAAAGAGAATATCCTGCGGGGCGCCTGTCGGCGCGCCCGGCGGAGAAGGGACAACCAAAGGAGGCAGGTTACTGACGGCTTGCGCCGCGCCTGGACTACCCGACCAGGCCGTGTTTTTATCCCCGCAAGGCCATTCTACACCCTTTTAAGGGGGAGTCAAGGACAAACAGGAGCGCCCCGACACAGATTGTCGGGGCGCTCTCACTCTTTTTGTGCGGCGGGTCAATCGGCCTTCTGGGCCTGGGGCGCGGGCTCTCCCTGCGGGGAAGCCATTCCCTCCCGGGGCATGGCGGCGATCTGCGCGTTTAGCTGCCGGAAGAAGAGGAGGACGATCGGCACGCAGGCCAGGGCGGTCACCAGGTCGGCGATGGGCTGGCTGCACTGCACCCCCAGCACCCCGATGAGGGAGGGCAGGGTGTAGATGAGGGGGAGGAAGAACAGCCCCTGCCGGGCCACCGAGATGAAGGTGGCCTGCCGGGCCTTGCCCAGGGACTGAAAGAGCATGTTGCTGATGACGATGAAGGAGTGCAGGGGCAGGCTGCAGCACTGCAGGCGAAAGGCCAGGGCGCCGATGGCGATGACCACAGGGTCGTCCCGGCGGAAGATGGCCATGATTTTAGGGGCGAGGGCAAAGCCCGCTGCCGAGAGGACCAGCAGCCCGCAGAAGCCCACCTTCAGGCAGAAGAGATAGGCCTTTTTCACCCGGTCGTAGCGGCCCGCGCCGTAGTTGTAGCCGCAGACCGGCTGAAAGCCCTGCCCAAAGCCCAACATGGCCGAGAGGATGAACATGAACACCCGACCCACCACCGACATGGCGGCCACTGCCGGGTCGCCGTAGGCCCGCGCAGCCACATTCAGGGAGATGGAGGCAAAGGAGGCCAGCGCCTGCCGGAAAAAGGACGGCATGCCTGTGACCACGATTTTTTGGTAGAGGTCCCAGCGCAGGCTCACCTTGCGGATGGCGATGCGCACGGTGCTGCGGCGAAAGAGGTAGTTGGAGAGGAGGATGCAAAAGCTGATGCACTGGCTGAGCAGGGTGGCGATGGCCGCCCCCGAGATGCCCATGTCAAAGACAAAGATGAAGAGGGGGTCCAGGGCGATGTTGAGCACCCCGCCGGTGGCGATCCCCATCATCGAGAGGACCGCCTTCCCCTCGGAGCGCAGGTCGTTGTTCATCACAAAGGAGGCGCACATGATGGGCGCGCCAAAGAGGATGTAGCGGGCGTAGTCCTGCGCGTAGGGCAAAATGGTCTCGGTGGCGCCCAGCAGCCGCATCAGGTTTTTCATGGACAGAAGGCCGATGACCGTGATGCAGAGCCCCAGGAGCAGGGCGGTAAAAAAGGCGGTGGAGGCCACCCGGTCGGCCTCGTCCTTCTTCTCCTGCCCCAGCAGGCGGGAGATGTTGCTCCCCGAGCCCATGCCCAGGGTGAAGCCAACCGCTTGGATGATCGCCATCAGGGAGAACACCACCCCGACGGCGCCGGTGGCGCTGGTGCCCAACTGGCTGACAAAAAAGGTGTCCGCCATGTTGTAGATGGAGGTCACCAGCATGCTGATGATGGTGGGGACGGCCAGTTTGCCGATGAGCCGTCCCACCGGTTCGGTGGTCATCTTGAGGAATTGGGCGCGGTCCTGTGTCGCGCCGGACGGTTCGCTTGCCACGGGGTCATCACCTGTCTTTCTCGCTGTAACGTATTGTTCACATGTATTATAAGACCCCGTTTTTCAAATGTAAAGCGCCCTCCTCCTCCATTTTTGTGCAAAAAGAGAAGGGGGACGGCCGCCCCCCTTCTCTTTTCTATGGCTCTCTGTCCGTCCGCTCCCTAGCGGGCGCTGGCTTTCCGCCTCTTCAGCACCACCAGTGCCGCCGCGCCAAGAACGGCGGCCAGGCCGGCCCCCAGCAGGATGGCGCTGTCGCCGGTGGTGGGGGTGTCGGCCTTCTCCCCTTCGCCGGGCTGCTCCTCCGGGGTGTCGCCGGGCTGCTCCTCGTCCGACGGGGTGGTCTGGGAACCGGTGGCGGGGATCTCCACCGCCGCCCGGGCATAGCCGCAGACGCTGCACACCTCGTGTTTACTGCCGGCCTCGGTCTCGGTGGCCTCTTTGTCGATCACCCAGACAAAGGTGTGGGCGGCGCGCTCGCTCTCGGCGCCGCACTCGCAGCTCTTCCAGTGCTCGGCCGCATCGCTCTGCCAACTGCCGTACTGGTGGCTGTGCTCTACAAACTGGCCGTTCTCGGGGTCCAGCAGCAGGCCGCCGTTTTCCGGGTTGACAATGGCCTCGCTGGGCTTGGTGGTGGCCAGTTCCAGGTAGACGAAGGGCTTTTCCCCCGCCGCCTTGCTCTCGTAGCTGACCGCCGCGCCCTCGGCGAAGGTGAGGGTGGCTTTGCCGTATCTGTCGTCCAGGTTTACGCCGTACCAGGAGTTCTCCCCGGTCACGGCCCGGAAGGTCCCCTCGATGGTCACGTTGGAACTGTTGTTGACCAGCGGCGCCCCCGTCTTGGCGGCGCTGTGGTCCAGCTCCACATTGCGCAGGGTCACCCCGTCGGCGCCCCAGATGTCCAGGGCGTGCTTGTTGGCCGCGGTGGCCACCAGCTGCAGGTCCTCCAGGGTCACGCCGTCGGCCTCCACCTTCACGAGGTTGATCTGGCCGTGGCTCCCCATCTGGAAATTGTCGGCCGCAGTGATGGTGTGGCCGCCGCCGCGGATGCTCACCCCGTCGGCGCGGAGGTAGACCATCTCGCTCACGGCGATGTCCTCGGTCAGCTCCACGGTGGTGCCGGGGCGCAGGTTGTCCGAAATCTGCTTGACAAAGTTCGACTTGTTGTCGACCTTGATGGTCAGCCCCTCCAGGGACACCTTGTCCCCGCTCACGCCGGGGTTCCAGGCGTAGCCGTACACCGGGTCGGAATAGCCCGCATAGGTGTTGTTGGCAAAGTCCTGGGTCACATTTTTCACCGTCACCGAGCCCGAGGTGACCGACTTGGCGCTGATCCAGGAGGCCATCTCCACCCCTTCGATGACGGTGTTGCCCGCATCAGCGCTGCTGATGTAGATGGAGCCGCTGCTGACAGAGCCGTCGGGGGCTTGGAGCGCGCCCAGCGCAATGTCTTTCAGGGTCAGGTCCTTGCCGCCCATCAGCTCGATGGCCTTGTTGCACTGGCCGTCGTAAAAGCTGTTGGGGTTCCCCTTGAGGGTCAGGTTCTCCAGGGTGACGCCGCTGCCGCCGACGGTGACGAAGTTCTGCCCAGCCCAGTTGCCGGTGGCGGGGTCGTATGAGCTGGTGATCGACACCTCGCCCTCGCCGCGGATGCTCAAATCATCGACAAAGAGGGGGAACACAAACCCCTTCTCCACCCCATTGATGTTTGCCACAACGTCCAGACAGTCGCCTCCCAGGTCGTAAAGGCCCGCTTCCAGCACCCAGGTCTGCCCGTCTTTCTGGTTGTGGATGGCCTCCACCAGCTCCTGCGAGCTGGAGATGCGGACCGTCTCCTCCCCCTTGGCCAGGGTCTGGGCGGGGACCGCTGCCGCCACCAGTCCCAGGCTCAACAGGACCGACAGCACTCTCTTCATCTTCATGGTTTCCCTCCTGTAAAATGAGTTTGTTGGCGGGGACGGCCGCAGTGGTCGCCCCCTGCTAAAAAGGTGTAGGTTGTCGTTCACCCCGCCGTTTTGGCTGAAACAAACAAAAAAACCAACCTGTGACGAACACAAGTTGGCATACAAAAATAAACAAAATATATTTTTAAAAAGAACGAAAACTTACACTTTTGCACAATCACCATACCTCTTTTTGAAGATTTTGTCAAGATAAATCGTTAAATATTCCTCCATCTCCAAATGTTTACTCCTCCGCCCCTCCGTGCGCCGCTGCCGGCATTTCCCCCTTGTCCCCCTCTCCCCCCTCTGGTATACTTGTAAAAAACCATCTCTTTTATAAAGGAGGGCGAGCGCTGTGCCGGTCTTTTTTTGGTGGTATCTGGCCGCCGTCAACCTGGCGGCCCTCTCTGCCTGCCTGGCGGACAAGCGCGCCGCCGTCAAGGGCCGCTGGCGCATCTCCGAGCGGGCGCTGCTCACCCTCTGCGCGCTGGGGGGCGGGCCCGGCTTCTATTTGGGGATGCACTGGTTTCACCACAAGACCCGCCACAGAAAGTTCACCTGGGGGGTCCCGGCCCTCAGTCTGCTCTGGCTGGCGGGGATGGCCGCCTGGCTGTGGCTGGGCCGGATGTAAAGGGAGAGGGCGATGCCGCCCTCTTTTTTTCTGCCCTTTTGGGATTTAAGGATTCTTTAATATCTTCTGCCCTATACTCGGTCTTACCGAGAGCAGAAAGGGGCTTTTTCATGTACCTGCACATCTTAAAAAAGGACCTGCGGCGCAAAAAGACCATGAACGCCATCCTCCTCGTCTTCATCGCCCTGGCGGCGACCTTCATCGCCAGCAGCACCGGCAACTTGATTGCCATCTCCACCGCCCTGGACAGCTATTTTGACAGGGCCGGTCTGGGGGATTTTACGGTTGTCACCGCCAACAACGGCGGGAATGACGGCGAGTTGATCGACTTTTTAAACGAGAGCGAACTGGTGGAGAGCTGGGGCCGCAGCGAGCACCTCTACCTGGGGCAAAACCTCTGGCGAAACGGCGAGGTGCTGGAACTGCAAAACACCGGCTTCCTCAGCTCTCTCGACGCCCAGCTGACCTTCTTCGACAGCGGCGACCGCCCCCTCACCGCCATTGAGGATGGGACCATCTACCTCCCCCTCAAGGTGATGGAGGACGCCGGTCTGGTCCGGGGCGACACCATCACCCTGCGCACCGGGGCGCTGGAGATGGACTTCACCGTTGCCGGCAACGTCAAAGACGCCTTTCTCGGCTCCTCCATGATGGGCTCCTCCCGGCTGCTCATCAGCCGGGGCGACTACCAGACCCTTGCCCGGGAGGGCGACTGGGACAACCAGACCGGGGCCATCTACTCGGTCAAGACCGGCGACGCCCCGGCGCTGCAGCGGGCGTACAACCGCCTGGGCTTCCCCGCGGTGGTGGCCTGCGACCGCTCCCTGGTGGCCACCACCTACGTCATGGACACGGTGGTCGCCGCGGCCCTCTTGGCCGTCAGCGCCTGCCTCATCCTCATCTCCCTGGTCATCCTCCGCTTCACCATCACCTTCACCCTGGAGGAGGAGTACCGCGAAATCGGCATCATGAAGGCCATCGGCATCCCCGCCCGCAAGATCCGCGGCCTCTACCTGGTCAAATACCTGGCCATCGCCCTGGCGGGGGCGACCGCCGGCTTCTTCGCCAGCATCCCCTTTGGCAACCTCTTTTTGGAGCGGGTGGGCAAAAACATCGTCCTTCCCGCCGCCGGGGGCGGCGGGGTCCTCCTCCACCTGCTCTGCTGTGTCCTCATCGTGGCGGTGGTCGTCTCCTTCTGCTCCCTCTGCACCCGGCGCATCGGCTCCCTCTCCCCCATCGACGCCATCCGCAGCGGAAAGAGCGGCGAGCGGTTCCACCGCAAGGGGGCGCTGCGCCTCTCCCGCGGGCGGATGCCGGTCCTCCCCTTTCTGGCCCTGGGGGACATCCTCAGCGGCTTTCGCCGCTTTGCGGCCCTGCTGGTCACCTTCACCATCGGCATCGTCCTCATCATCGTGCCGGTGAACACCGTCAACACGCTGGGCAGCGGCCATCTCATCGACCTGTTCGGGATGGTCGAGAGCGACCTCTACCTGAACAGCGACGAGCGCACCATGGAGTTTTTGGTCCCCGGCGGGCGGGAGAAGCTGCGCGTCCACCTGCGCCAGACCGAGGAGACGCTGGCCCAGGAGGGGATGCCCGCCGACTGCTGGGCCGAGACCATCTTTCGCTTTCGCATCTCCCTGGGGGAGGAGAGCACCTCCGCCTTTGCCATTCAGGGCACCGGTGTCGACGCCGGCCGCTACACCTATTCCAGCGGCAGCGCCCCCGCCGGGCCCGGCGAGGTGGCCCTCACCCACATCACCGCCGACGCCGTCGGCGCCCGGATCGGCGACCGGGTCAAAATCAAGATCGGCGGGGAGGAGAAGTCCTTCCTGGTCACCGCCATCTACCAGTCGATGAACAATCTGGGCGAGGGCATCCGCTTCTCGGAAAAGGAGGATCTCGACTACCACTACGGGTTCGGCGGTTTTGCCACCCAGGTGGCCTTTCGCGACCACCCCGGCGAGGGGGAGATCGCCGCGCGGGCCCAGCGGCTGAAAGAGCTCTTCCCGCGCGAGCGCATCTACATCGGGGCCGGATACGTCAGCTACATGATCGGGGACACCGCCGAGCAGATCGACCAGGTCAAGCAGCTGATCGTGGCGGTCATCCTCGCCATCAACGCTCTGGTGGCCCTGCTGATGATGAAGAGCTTCCTCACCCGGGAAAAGGGCGAGATCGGGATGCTCAAGAGCATCGGCTTTCGGGACGGGGCCATCCTCGCCTGGCAGGTGCTGCGCATCGGCATCGTCCTGGCGGCGGCCACCCTGTTGGGGGCGGCCCTCTCGGGGCCCATCGCCCAGCTCTCGGCGGCCAAGGCCTTTGAGATGATGGGGGCCAGCCACATCGAGTTCATCGTCCGCCCGCTGGAAGTCTATCTCCTCTACCCCCTGCTGGTGCTGGCCGTCACCCTGGCTGTCAGCGCCCTGGCAGCCCTCCCCATCCGCCGCATCTCCCCCCGCGAGACCAACAACATTGAATAAAAGGAGCGAACGACCATGGCTACTGCGCTGCAAACCAAAGACCTCTGCAAGACCTATATTGTCAACAAGCGGCAGAACAACGTCCTCAAAAACGTCGACCTCACCGTGGAGGAGGGGGAGATGGTGGCGGTGATGGGCCCCTCGGGCTCGGGCAAGTCCACCCTCCTCTACGCCGTCTCGGGGATGGACCGGATCACCGCCGGCAGCGTCTCCTTTTTCGGGCGGGAGTTGGCGGGGATGCGCCCCCGGGAACTGGCCGACACCCGGCTCGAGGAGATGGGCTTCATCTTTCAGCAGATGTACATGCTCAAAAATCTGACGGTGCTGGACAACATCATCCTCCCCGCCTGCCAGTCCAAGGCGCAGCGGGCCCCCCGGCGGGAGATCGTGGCCCGCGGGGAGGGGCTGATGCGCAAACTGGGCATTGTCGAGACCGCCGACAGCGACATCAGCGAGGTCTCGGGGGGACAGTTGCAGCGCGCCTGCATCTGCCGCAGCCTCATCAACCGGCCGAAGATGATCTTTGCCGACGAGCCCACCGGCGCCCTCAACCGCGCCGCCTCGGACGGGGTGATGGAGAAGTTGGAGGAGATCAACCGGGAGGGGACCACCCTCCTGCTGGTGACCCACGACGTAAAGGTGGCCTCCCGCTGCGGCCGGGTGGTCTACCTCGTTGATGGAAACATCAAAGGGGAGTATACTTTTGAGGAGAGCCAGCCCCGCGCCAGAGAGCGGGCACTGAGCAACTGGCTCATCGAGATGGGCTGGTAAACCCCGCAGAAGAGAGGAGGGCGCGCCGTGATCGACGTGTTGGTGGTGGAGGACAACCGGGAGCTGGGGGAACTGCTCTGCGACTTTTTAAAGGCCGAGGGCTACCAGACCGCCCTCGCCCCCACCGGGGAGGAGGGGCTGGCCCTGGCCCGCCGGGAGGGGGCCCGGCTGGTGGTGCTGGACGTCATGCTCCCGGGGATGGACGGCCTCGCCGTCTGCCGCGCCCTGCGGCAGGAGGGGGACCTGCCCATCCTGGTGGTGAGCGCCCGGTCGGAAAAGGAGGACAAACTGGCCGGGCTGCGCCTGGGGGCGGACGACTACATCGAAAAGCCCTACGACGTGGACATCCTCCTGGCCAAGATCCGTGGCATCTTTCAGCGGCGGTACGAGCGCACCGCCCTGCGTGACGGCGACCTCGTCCTGGATTGGCAGCGCCGCGCCGCCACCCTGGCGGGGAGGCCCCTGGCCCTCACCGCCAAGGAGTTCGACCTCCTCTGGCTGCTGGTGGAGCACCGCGGCAAATCCCTGCGCAAGGAGTGGATCTTTGACCGCATCTGGGGAACAGACAGCTTCAGCGAGCCCCAGACCTTGACGGTGCACATCCAGTGGCTGCGCCAAAAAATCGAGCGCGACCCCAGACACCCCACCCGCATCCTGACGGTCTGGGGGGTGGGCTACCGCTTTGAGGGGGAAGCCGATGAAGCGCTTTAGCCGCCTGTTTTTCGCCGTTGCCCTGGGGTTGGCCGCCCTCATTCTGGGCGTCAACCTGGTCTTCCTCCTCCCCGCCCGGGAGGGGGGCGGCGGGGCGCGCCCCCACCAGGTGGAGATCAGCCGGCTGGCGCGGGCGATCGCCGCCGGGGGCGAGGGGGCCATCGACCTCACAGACTGCCGCTACGTCACCCGGGTGACCCCCCTGCTGTCCGGAGAGGACGCGGCCGCCTTCTTTGCCGGCGAAAACCTGGACGCGGCCGTCCGCCAGATCGGCGGCACCTGCTACCGCTTCGACTACCGCCTCCCCACCGGCGGTGACAGCACCCTCTTTTGGGCCGCCAACGGGGGGATGATCGCCATGGCGGTCCTGGTGCTCTCCCTCCTTTTTGTCGTCTGGCGGCTCGTTTTGCAGCCCTTTGAGCAGCTGCGCGAACTGCCCTTTGAGCTGGCCAAGGGCAACCTGTCATCCCCCCTGCCCGAGAGCCGGGGCCGCCTCTTCGGGCGCTTTCTCTGGGGGCTGGACCTGCTGCGGGAGGAGCTGGAGCGGCGGCGGGCGGCGGAACTCTCCCTGCAGCGGGAGAAAAAGTCCCTCCTCCTCTCCCTCTCCCACGATATCAAGACCCCTTTGAGCGCCATCAAGCTCTACGCCAAGGCCCTGCGCCAGGACCTCTACGGGCCGGAGCGGCGGGGGGAGATCGCCGGGCGCATCGGCCAAAAGGCGGACGAGATCGAGTCCTTTGTCTCCCAGCTGGTCACCGCCTCCAGCGAAAACCTGCTGCAGTTGGAGGTGTGTTCAGGCGAGTTCTACCTCCGCCAACTCGTCGGCGCGCTCACCGCCTACTACCCGGACAAGCTGGCCCTGCAAAAGACCGACTTTCGGGTGGGCCCCTGGAGCGACTGCCTCTTGAAAGGGGACCTGGACCGGGCGGTGGAGGTGGCGCAAAACCTCCTGGAAAACGCCATCAAGTACGGGGACGGCGGCTGGGTCGCCCTCTCCTTTGGCTGGGAGGAGGACTGTCTCCTCCTCACCGTAAAAAACAGCGGCTCCCCCCCGCCCGAGGGGGAGCTGCCCTATCTCTTCGACAGTTTCTGGCGGGGCTCCAACGCCGCAGACCAGCCCGGCAGCGGACTGGGGCTGGCCATCTGCCGCCAGCTGATGGCGAAGATGGACGGCGAGCTCTTCGCCCAGGCGGGGGAGGGGGAGATGGCCTTTACCGTCGTCTTTCGCAAGCCCGGCGGGTAAGTCCCTCTCCCGGCCCGATTAGCCCCCCTCCCCCCCTTCGCGGCAAAAGACTTCTGCGCAAACAAAGCCAGGGGGCGAGACCCGGTACACCGGGTTTCGCCCCCTGGCTTTGTCCCTCCGATCTATCCCGCGGCGATGGGGCGGCACTCCAGGTAAAACCGCTTGTCCCACGCCTCGCCCATGGAAAAGGTCTTGCGGGGAAGGGCGCCGTCCGCCGCCACGGCGGGGAAGAGCGACTCCTTCTCCATCCCCTCCAGCAAAAAGCCGACACACCCCTCGTCTCGGGACAGACGGCGGACCACCTCCGCCCCGTGGATGTAGTCCACCCGGCCCCCCTCCCGGGCCAGATACCCGTCCAAAAAGGCCTGCAGGGTGCCCACCGACAGGTTGGCCAGCTGTCTGCCAAAGGCAAAGCGCTCCTCCCGCCCCGCCAGGCAGAGGGTGACGCCCTGGCCCCCCTCGCCGGGGGCGGCGGCCAGCTCTTCCCGCAGGGCGGCCAGCAGTTTTTCGCCGTCGACATCGAACACCACCCGATGGATGGGCTCAAAATCCAGGGCCGGGTCGTGGAGGTTGACCACCTCTGCCAGGGCGTAGCGGGCCGGGTGCACCGCCGCCTCCCCGGCGGGCAGGGACTGCTTGATCTCCTCGTAATGGGCCTTGGCGGCCGCCAGGGAGTGGTTGCCGTCCCCCACGGCAAAGAGGAAGGGGGATTTCAGCGACAGGGCCCGCAGGGCGCCCATCACCCGCACCGCCTCGTCGTCATCGCAGAGGAACCCCTGCAGGTGGCCGCTGTCCTCCATCAAATCGAAGTCGTAGACCTGGCTCAACTCCCCCAGCCGCCGGGCCGTGGGCTCGACCACCGTCCCCTCCGGGTCGTCCACCAGCAGCATGATGTGGGGACACTCCAGCAGGGCCTGTCGCCGCACCGCCACCCGCGGGGGGATGCGCTCGAGCACCGTGCCCTCGGTGGCCCGCACCGGGCACTGGGCGCCGGGGCGGTAGTCGTACTGCTCCAGGTCCAAAAGCCCCACCAGCCCCTGGCGCACCCGTCCAGAGCGCAGGGTGCGGCGCAGGTAGACAAAGCCGGTGGCGGCCCGGAAGACCCCCTCCTCCACGTACCGGCGCATGGCTGCGGCCGTGGCGGCCACCCGCTCCCCCTCCTGCGGGGTGCCCAGGTAGCACTCGGGGACGATCATCCGCAGGGCCGAGGGGGCATCCCCCACCCGCTTTTCCACCCGCTGCCAGTAGTCGGGCTGGGCGGTGTACTGGTCACAGGCCACCACGCTCCACTTCTCCATCTCCTCCACAAGGGGGAAATAGATGTCCCCCGGATAAAATCCCAATCCAGCCACAGCTGCCGCTCCTCTCTCTTTCTCCTATCTCTTCCTGAGGCGGATCTCTCCGCTGGAGAGCGCCTGCACCTCCCCGCCCGTTTGCAGGAGGGCGCGGCCTTCGCCGTCGACCCCCTCAAAGACCGCCCGGTACCGCTCGCTCCCCCGCGAGACCTCCACCGTCTCCCCGACCCAGAGGAGCCGGGCGCGGTACCCCTCCAGCAGGGACCGGCCCCCCTCCCCTTGCAGCAGCCGGTCAAAGGCCCCTTCCAGCCGCTGCAGAAGGGCGGCCAGCAGGGCCGCCCGCGCCGGTGGGGGGCCGCCCAGCGCCTCTTCCAGGGAGACGATCTCCCCCCGGAGCTCCGGCGGGCAGGGGGTGGCGGCGCAGTTGAGCCCCGCGCCGCAGACGGCGTATTCCAGTTCGCCGCTCTCCCCCACCAGGGAGCACTCGGTGAGGATGCCGCCCAGCTTTCTCCCCCCCCAGTAGAGGTCGTTGGGCCACTTGATGTCCACCTGCAGGCCGCAGCAGTCGGCGATCCCCTCGCAGATGGCCACCGCCGACGCCAGGGTCAACAGCCGCAGCGCCGAGAGGGGGAGGGGCTGTTGCAGGGCCGCCGAGAAGTAGAGGCCGCCCGGGGGCGAATAGAAGCTGCGCCCGCCCCGGCCCCGGCCACCGGTCTGTTCCCCCGCCACCGCCACCAGCCCGTGGCGGAGTTCGCCCCCGGCAGCCAGCGCCTTGAGGTGGGCGCTGGTGGACTCCATCTGGGGCTGGCAGCAGAGGGCGCGCCCCAGCCAGTGGGTGGCGAGGCTGCGGGCGATCTCCCGCTCGGACAGCACGTCCGCCTCCCCCTCCAGGGCATAGCCCTCCCCTGTCACCGAGCGGATGGGGTAGCCCTCCTCTTTCAGGGCGACCACCGCCTTCCAGATGGCGGCCCGGGTGACCCCCAATTTCTCGGTGAGGGCGGTACTGGAGAGAAATTCCCCGCCCTGCTGGCGCAGGGCCTCCAACACCACATAGCGCGTCTGCCTTTTGGCCATCGGCCGCCCCTCCCCTCTCTTTTCAGTCTGTGACGATGATACCATATTTCCGGGGGAATGGAAAGGGAGGGCCGTACCGGCCCTCCCTTTTTCCCTTTACCCCTCTTCCTTCTCCCCCCGTTTTTTGAGGGCCCGCTCCAACTTGCCCAATGCCTTTTTCTCGATGCGAGAGACGTAGGAGCGGGAGATGCCCAGCAGCTTGGCGACCTCCTTCTGGGTTTTGGGGCGCTGGTTGTTCAGCCCGTAGCGCAGCTTGACGATGATGCGCTCCCGGGGGGTGAGGGCGGTGTTGACCCCCTCGATGAGGGCGGCCGAGCGCAGCCCCAGGTCGATGGTGTCCACAATGTCGGTGGAGTCGGCCACCACGTCCAGGTATGTCAGGGAGCTGCCGTCCCCGTCGGACTCGATGGTGTCGTTGATGTAGAGGGTCCCCGCTGTCTTTTTCTGGGAGCGGAAATTCATTAAAACTTCGTTTTCGATGCATTTGGCGGCATAGGTGGCGAAGCGGATGCCCTTGTCGCAGTTGAAGGTGCTCACCGCTTTGATCAGCCCAATGGTGCCGATGGAGACCAGGTCGTCCTGGTCCACCTGCCCGGCGGCGTAGTACTTTTTGCAGATGTGGGCCACCAGCCGCAGGTTGTGCTCGATGATGGTGTTGCGCGCCTCCAAGTCGCCGGTGGCGGCAAATTTGTGAAACAGCTCGGTCTCCTCCTCCTTGTCCAGGGGCTTGGGAAAAGTCCCCTGTGAGGAGATGTGAAGCGCAAAGTACAAGAGGTTTGCCAAAACCAGACAAACCAGTGCGGTATACATGAAAAAGCCCCCTCCTGTTCGATGAGATGGCGGCAAATGGGCCGCTTTTCCATCTATATGCGGGGGCGAGTTGTCCGTATTTGGCCCGCGGGGCAAAAAAGGGACCGGGAGCGCGCATTGCGCCGCCCGGTCCCCTGTCCAGTCAATATTGCCTTTCTACTTTTTCTCCCCCAGACCGGCGGTGTAGCCCACCGGCACGCAGAAAAGGACCGCCGTGTCCGGCGCTGAGAGGTCGCCCACCACCTCGGTGAGCACCCGCTCCACCAGGGGCACCTGCTCCTCCGGCACCACTGTGAAGATGGTGCGGTTTTCCTCCCGGTCGGGGATGTAGAGGTGCAGGCTCTGGAAGAAGCGGCCGCCCTCCCGCCCCAGCACCTTGGCCATTCCGCTGGACTCGATGACAGTGGCGCCGCGCACCCCCTCCTCTGCCAGACAAAACAGCAGTTCCTCCAACTTTTCAAAGCGGCTGAGAATGATGATCGCCATCTGCACAGTCGTTTCCCCCTTTTTGTCAGGGCGCCCTTACAGGGCCCGGTTGAAGATATAGGTGTCCCGGTACTCGCCGGTTTTGGCCCGATAGGCCTTGGGCACCCGCCCGATGCAGGTGAAGCCCAGCTTTTCATAAAGGGCGATGGCCCGCTCGTTGGTCACCACCACCGCATTGTACTGCAGCCGCAAAAAGCCCGCCTCTTTTGCCCGCTTCAGCGAGTCCTCCACCAGCTGGCGGCCGATTTTTTGCCCCCGGCAGTCGGCCTTGACCGCGTAGGAGCAGTTGGCTACATGGCCACAGCGCCCCTCGCTGTTGGGGTGGAGGATGTAGAGCCCCACCACCCGGCCTTCCCCGTCCAGGGCGCAGACCGTGTCGGTCTGGGCGGCAAAAAAAGCATCGGCCGAAGCCGCGTCCAGCGGGGTGTCCTGGGGGAAGGAATCCCCCTGTTCCACCACCTGGTTCCAAATCTCTATCATCTCCGGCAGGTCCTCCGGCCGGTAGCTGCGAAGTGTCAAATCCATTCTCCTCATCCCTTCTCTCACACACTCGTTCTCCTTTAGTTTACTACACTGCGCCCCTTTGCACAACCCTTCGCAAATTTTAAAATCTATACTTTTTCGCTCCCTCTTTTCAAGGGTGGCCCTGTTTGGACGCAAAGCGGCCGCGGAGAGGGGAAAATCCTCCTCTCCGCGGCCGCCAAAAAGGCAGTGAGAGATGGCGACGCCTTACAGGTTGAGCGGCTCGATGCTGGTGGTGTCCACCTCCTGCCGGGTGGGGATGGAGGGAGCGGCACCCGGGCGGCCCACGGCGATGGAGGAGGCCTTGGACGCCTTTTCCAAAATCACGTCGATGGAGAGCCCCTCGGCCAAACAGGCCAGAAAGTAGCCGGTGAAGGTGTCGCCGGCAGCGGTGGAGTCCACCCGCTTCACGTCGTAGATGCCGTGGGTGGCCTTGGTCTCGGCGTCTTTGTACATGACGCCGTGTTTGCCCAGGGTCAGCACCACCTTGCAGCCGGGGTACTTTTTCAGCAGCGCGTCACAGATGGCCTCGGGGTCCTTCTGACCGCCGGCGATCTCCTCGCCCTCCACCTCGTTGAGGATGAAGTACTCCACCTTTTCCAGCGGGGCCTTGGTCAGGGCCTCGTTCATGGGCGAGGGGTTGAGGACGATGCGCATCCCCTTCTCGGCGGCGCAGTTGATGATGGTGTCGGTCAGGTTCAGCTCGTTTTGCAAAAGCAGGATGTCCCCCGCCTCAAACTGGTCGATGACCCAGCGGATGTACTCCTCGGTGTTCTGGTGGTTGGAACCGCCAAAGAGGAGGATGCAGTTCTGCCCGCTCTCGTTGACCTGGATGATGGCCCGGCCGGCCGGCGCGTCGATCTTCTTCATCAGGGAGACGTCGACCCCGCTCTCCCGCATGGTCTCCACCAGGAAGTCGGCCCCCTCGCCCACCATGCAGGCGTGATAGACCTCGGCCCCGGCCCGCGCCAGGGCGATGGACTGGTTGAGCCCCTTGCCGCCGCAGTTCTTGGCGTACCCCAGGGTGGACATGGTCTCGCCCGGGCGGACAAAGTGGTCTACCTGAAAGACCTCGTCGATGTTGATCGAACCAAAATCCAATATTTTCATAGTACGGCTCCTTTACCCAATCATTGATGATTCTAGTTTACCCGATGCCCCAGGGGATTGCAAGAGAGCAAACTGCCGGATTCCCCGCGCAAAAAATGGGGATAATCACCGGGTCAGCTCCCGCTCCTCGATGGCCTCCCGCAGGGTCTTTCGCTCCGGGTGGCCGTTGTCGAAGGTCTCGTCCCCGCAGATGGCGCGCGGGCGCATCCGCGCCACATTTTTGCAGAAGGCGTCGATCATCTCCGCCGCCTCGCCCCGTGCCCGCTCCATCAGCTCTGGCACGCTCTCCCGGCTCTTTTCCACCGGGCGCTGCAGGTTGCACCAGCGCTGGTGCCGCAGGTTGAGGCAGTCCCAACTCTCCTGCTCCTGGCGCATGTAGCCGGAAAAGGCGTACCGGCGGCCGGTGAGCCTGTCCAGCCCCAGCCCCACCCTGTGGGAGAAAGCCGCCTTCCCCACAAAGAGGGAGATGAAAAAGTCATCGCAGAGAAAGCTCTGCTCCACCTTCTCCACCGAGGTCTTGGCCCCGTAGACCGCGCGCAGCAGATAGCTCAAATAGAGGGCGATGGCCTTGGTCACATGGGGGGCGAACATCGACTGGGGGATGGCGTACTCCCGCACGCTGCGGCCGGTGAGGCGGCGGTAGAGGGCGGTGTCGATGTCCGACTCGATGCGGTTGTGGGCGCCGGAACTGACCCGCGGGTCCTCCTGAAAGGCCGCCTGCACGCAGTAGACGTAGGGGTGGCAGGTCTTGTCCAGGGCGTAGTGGCACAAAAAGCCCAGGGCGTAGGCCAGCTGCGCCTCAAAGAAGAGCCCCTGCCGGGTGCGGATGAGGTAGCGCTGCATGGCGGCAAAGTTCTCCTTCACCTTTTTGTGATGCATCACCGAGCCCCAGAGGGGGAGCACGGTGGAAATTTTATTGAAAAAGAGGATGTCCGGCCCCTGGGCCCCCCACAAAAAGGCGTCGTAGTTGCGGCGGACAGCCGTCTTGGCCTGTCCCTCGGGCAGGGCGTGAAACACCTGGTCGGCAAAGAGGTGATGGGTGACAAATGCGGGCATGAACGCGTTCCTCCTCGTTGGGCGGTAGCTTGTCAGGGTGCCTTTACACTGCTGCGCCGTCTCGCCCTCTCCCCGAGGGCGGAAAATAGAGCCGCCCTTTTGCGGGCAGTTGACTACGGTACTATCATACCAAAAAAGGGGCCGCCAATAAACCCACGGGGGCAGAAGATTTCAAAAATCACAAATTCTTTCTGCCGGGCCGCAAGTGTCCGGCCTGCTCTGCGCTGAAACAAGCCCCCGGCACGCGGCTGTTCCCCCTTCCGCCCCCACTCTGCGCTAAAGGCGGCGGGAAGGGGTGATCGGGGAGCCCGCTACAGCAAACCCCTTTGCACACGGCCGCCTCCCTTCTGCCCCGCCTACTTTGCACCGACGGCGGGGAGGGATAGACAAAAAATCCCGGCACAACAGGCCCTTCCACACACAGCTGTTCTTCCTTCGGCTCCACCTCCACTCCGCGCCGCAGACAGCGAAAAGGGGGGATGAGCAGGGGGGCTCCACCGCAGCAAACCTTCCACATTCGGCCGTCCCCCCTTCTCCCTTATCCCCGTTCTGCGCCGCAGACGGCGGGGAGGAACAGGCAGAAAATACCCTGACCCAGTAAGCCCTTCCACGCGCAGCTGTCCTCCCTTCTACCCCGCCCCCACTCTGCCCCACAGACAACAGGAAGGACTAGATGGCGTGTTCCCCCGCAACAAGTCTCTCTCATACGGCCGCCCCGTTCTATCTCGCCCATCCACCCCATGCCGCAGACGGCGGGAAGGGATGGGCGGCGAACCCTGCCGCAACAGGTCCTTTCCGCACACAGCCGTTCCCCCTTCTACCCCACCTCCCCTCTGCGCTACAGACGGCAAGGAAGGGCGGTCGGCGAGCATTGCCGCAACAGGTCCTTCACACGCAGCTGCCTTCCCCTCTGCACCGCAGATGGCGGGAGGCGGTCAGGGCAAGCCACACCGCAACAAACTCTCCCGCACGCGACCGTCCCGTCTCCTGCCGCTCCTTTTTTCCCTCAAACAAAACAGTCCGGGGAACTTTGCAGACAGAAAAAACAGGGGAGGCCGTCCGGCCTTCCCCTGTTTTTTGCGCTTATTTAGCCAATGGCCTTGTTGTCAAAGCCCACCACGGTGACCACATTGTCCACCTTGCCGGAGAAGGTGACCTCCACCGCGTCGCCTGCGCTGGTGAGGGCCAGCTCCTCGCTGACATTGGCGGAGCTGATGTACATCGTCCCCGCGCTGGTGTCCAGCAGGAACTTGTAGGTGGTCTGCCCGTCCTTCACCTCAGAGGCGATGCGGGTGACGGTGCCAGAGACCTTCTCCTCCTGGGTCGTCTCGTCCCCCTTCAAGTCCTCGGGCCCGGCGGCGGTGAGGCCGCTGACATAGTCCTTCTGGGCCGCGGAGATGGTCTCGCCCACGCCGACGATCTGGTAGTTTTTCACCGAGACGAAGGCGTACTGCTTGATCAGCCCCTCGTTGTCCTTGAGGGTCATGAAATAGGTGGGGGTGTTGTTGATGTTGATGATCAGCGGGAAGGAGGCGTAGTAGCCGTACTGCTGCACCTTGCCGGCAGCCGACTTCTGGGCCGCCTCCTCGGTGGCGCCGCCGCCCAGGTTGTACTGGTAGCTCTCCTTGGTGACCATGTCCACCATGATAAAGCCGATGGTGCTGTCGTCCGCCCCCACCGAGGTCAACCCGGTGAAGAGGTAGCAGTTGCCGTCGTTGTAGACGATGATGTGCCCGTCGGAGGCCGTGAACTTGTCCTTGTTGGAGAAGTTGAGGAAGCCGCGGACGTATTCGCCCCGGTTGTTGATCTGGTTGAGGACGAAGCTCTCGGGCTGCACCCGGTCCACCCACTCGGGCACGTCGGCCAAATCGTAGTGGTGGGACTCGCCGGTGGTGGCGTTGACCAGGATGGCGCCGGTGGCCTCGGGCAGGGCGAAGCCCCGCAGGTTTTTGTAGGTGGTGATGACCCAGAAGGGGTTGCCGTCGTCGTCCAGTTCAAAGGAGTAGTCGGTCATCCCGGTGAAGAGGCCGCCGCCAAAGAAGCGGGTGTGCCGCTCCAGGTCGTCAAAGAGGTAGCTGTCGGGCTGGTACTTGATCTTGTGCCCCTCCACCAGCTGTACGTCCTGGGTGTCGGTGGCCGAGACGATGATGTAGCCGGGGGTGCCGTCCAGGTTGGACAGCCATTTGAACAGCCCCGAGTGCTGCAGGGGCACCGCCCAGATCAGCTTGCCGTTCACCTGCTGGATGGTGGGGGTGCCGATGTGGGTCTGGCTGCCGAGGGAGGGGTTCTCGCCCAGCTTCTTCTCGGCCAGCTTCTTGGCCAGCTCCTTGTCCACGATGGGGATGTTCGCCAGATCCATGGGCTGGATGTCGTCGGTGAACTCGCCCACGATCGGCTCGGTCATCTGGTTTTTGTAGGCGTTGACGTTGAAGATGACGCTGGAGGCGATGGTGACCACGATCAGAAAGGCCCAGACTGCGATCAGCAGCCACTTGGCCCACTTGGGGAACTTCTGGCTGTCGCCGAACTGCACGTTGACCCGGGGGCTGTTTTCGTCCCGCACAAAGTGCATTCCGCCCAGCTTCAAAACACCCCAGGCGCCCACGTAGAGGGTGATGACCACCGCGTAAAACAGGGCGCTGCCCTGGTAGAGGGGGTTTAGGTTGACGTTGTTGATGAGGACGTAGAGGATCACCAGCAGGGTGATGCCGGCATACGTCCACACCTTGTGTTTGGTTTTGACCATGATTTACCTCTCTTTTCAAACTCTTTTCTCGCTCTGTTATCTACTATACGGGAGCGGAGAGGGCAGGTGTGAACAATCTGTAAATTGTCCCCTTTTCGGCCCTCTTCTTCACGCCATTTTTATGCCCGCCTCGCCCTATTTGTAGTACATATACAGTTGGCACTTGAGCTCGCCGTTGTAGAGCTTGCGGCGGCGGTCGGCGGTCTTGCCGAACTGCTCTTCAAAGTGGGGGGCGCTGGTGATGATGTAGGACTTGAGGTTGTTGTAGCGGTGCATCTTCCCCAGCGCCTGGTGGATGGCCTTCACCTGGGCCGGGCCCAGCATCCGCTCGCCGTAGGGCGGGTTGGAGAGGAGGATGCCCCCCGCGTCCTGCAACTTGTGTCTGGTGATGTCCTCCACCCGGGCGCTGATCTTCTCCCCCACCCCGGCCAGCTTGGCGTTTTGCAGGGTCAGTTCCACCGCCTGGGGGTCGATGTCAAAGCCGTAGCCCTCGAAGTCGCCGCCGGGATCCGCCTCGTCCAGGGCCTGTTGGCGGGCCAGGGAGAAGGCCTTCTGGTCAAAGGTCTGCCAGCGCTCGGCGGCAAAGGTCCGCCGCAGCCCGGGGGCGATGTTCAGCGCCCGCATGGCCGCCTCGACGAGCAGGGTGCCCGAGCCGCAGAGGGGGTCGTAGACGATGTCCCCCTCGCGGATACGGGCCAGGTCGACGATCCCCGCCGCCAGGGTCTCTTTGATGGGGGCCTCCCCCGCATGGGCCCGGTAGCCCCGCTTGTGCAGCCCCTCGCCCGAGGTGTCCAGCAGGATGGAGACCTGGTCTTTGTGGATGGAGAACTGGATCTGGTAGCGCTCCCCCGTCTCCTCAAACCAAAAGACCTGATGGGTCTGTTTGAGCTTTTCCACCACCGCCTTTTTGACGATGGCCTGGCAGTCGGGCACGCTGGCCAGCTGGGAGGCAAGGCTCCACCCCTTGACCGGGAAGGCCCCGTTTTTGGGGATGTAGGCCGCCCAGTCCACCGCCAGCACCCCCTGAAACAGCTCCTCAAAGCTGCGGGCCGGAAAGGCCGCCACCTCCACCAGCACCCGCTCGGCGCAGCGCAGGCCGATGTTGGCCCGGGCCACCGTCAGGGCGTCGCCCCGGCAGCTGACCTTGCCGTTTTCCACCGCGATCTCCTCGCCCCCCAGCCGGCGCAGCTCAAAGCCGACGATCTTTTCCAGCCCAAAGATGCAGGGGCAGACCAGCTTGTACTCCATCTCTCTTCTCCCTTTCCACTTCCGTCCCCCCGCCTTCGCGCAGGGGGAGATGACACAAAAAAGAGGGCCGCGGCCCTCTGTGCCGCGGCTCTCCCAAAACGATTTCTTTATTCGGGGACGATGACACCGTATTTTCCGTCACGTCTAACATATACGAGATTGATCTCGTTGTCAACCGCGTCCCGGTAGAGGAAGAACTGGTGTCCCAGCATGTTCATCTGCAGGATGGCCTCCTCCACACTCATGGGTTTGACCGAGAAGGACTTGCGCCGGACGATGTCGATCTCCTCGGCGGGGAGGAGTTCCTCCTCGTTGAATTCGGGGAAGGAGACCTTCATCTTCCTTTCCAGCCGGTCTTTGTTGCGGACGATCTGGTTGAAGAGAACATCGACCACCAAGTCCAGGGCCTCTTCCATGGCCTTTGCCGTCCGCTCGGCCCGGAAGAGCATCCCGTCCGCCCGGATCATGACCTCGACGGTCTGGCGGTCTTTTTCGACCGTTACAGTGACTGTGGCGCTGGCATCTTCGTGGAACAGGCGGCTGAATTTGGCCAACTTCTTGTCGACCCGCTCTTTGAAGCTGTCTTTGAGATTGACTTTGCGCCCGATTACTTCGATATTCATTCCAACAACCCCTTTGTTTATAAGCTGGAAAGCCAGCCTATCTGATGGCTTTAGTATAGCACAGGATGCCTAAAAATAAAAGGGGATGACTTCTGTTTTTATAAATTATTCACGATTTCGCCATCAATGAAGACGTGGCGCGGGGTCTCGTAGACCGAGAAGGGGTCGCCGGAAAAGAGGGCCAGATCGGCGTCCTTCCCCACCGCCAGCGAGCCCACCCGCCCCTCGAGCCCGCAGATGCGCGCAGGAGTGAGGGTGATGGCCCGCAGGGCGTCCTCCCGGCTCATCCCCTCGCGGACGGCCAGCCCCGCCTCCAGCGGCAGGTACTGGATGGGGATCACCGGGTGGTCGGTGCAGAGGGCCACCTCCACCCCCACCGCCGCCAGCACTCCCGGGGTCTTGGGGGTCAGGTTGCGCAGCTCCGGCTTGGAGCGGTCGCAGAGCAGGGGGCCGCAGATGACCGGCGCCCCCTCTTCCCGCAGGGCCTCGGCGATCAGGTGCCCCTCGGTGCCGTGGACGATGGTCGGGCGCAGCCCGAACTCCCGCGCCAGCCGCAGGGCGGTGAAGATGTCGTCGGCCCGGTGGGCGTGAAAGTGGGCACCGATCTCCCCCTTCAGCAGGGGGAGGAGGGCCTCGCACTTCATGTCCCAGTCGGGCTCGTCAAAGTCCTCGTCCTCTGCCGCCCGCTCCCGGTCCTCCAGATACCGCTGCGCCTTGTAGAGCTGCTCGCGGATGATGGCGGCGGTGGCCATCCGGGTGATGGGGGCCATCTCCTTGTCGTTGTAGACGGTCTTGGGGTTTTCCCCCAGGGCGAACTTCATGGCCGCCGTCTGCCGCAGCACCCCGGTGTCGATGCGGCTCATCCTGGTCTTGACGGCGCAGAGCTGCCCGCCGATGCAGTTGGCGCTGCCCGGCCCGGTGACCACGGTGGTCACCCCGGCGGCCCGGGCCTCGGCAAAGCAGCGGTCCCGGTGGTTGACCGCGTCGATGGCCCGCAGCTGGGGGGTGGCGGGGTCGGTCTCCTCGTTGCCGTCGGCCCCCTCAAAGCCCAGGCCGTCCTCCCACATCCCCATGTGGGTGTGGCAGTCGATAAAGCCCGGGTAGACGGTGAGACCCGAGCAGTCCATCACCTCTTCCCCCGCGGTGGGGCCCAGCTCCTCCATCGGGCCGAGGGCGGCGATCTTTCCCCCCTCGATTTTCAGATAGCCCCTCTCGACGGCCGGGCTCTCCACCGGCACCAGGGCGGCATTGACAAGTATCACGGGCAATTCCCCTCTCTCTTCACAAAAGACACGGCGGCGCTTCCCGCGCCGCCGTGCTCTACGGTCTCTTTCTGATGGGGCCGGTCTCTACCGGGAGCGGCCGCCGCGGGAGTACCCGCCGCCCCGCTTGCCGTCCTGCGAGCGCTTGAGGTCGGACATCCGCTCGTCGCTGGACTGCTTGAACTTGGCCATCATGTCCTCAAAGGTGAGGGGCTTGTCGCTGCGGGGCTTGAAGCCGCCGGAGCGGCCGCCGCCAAACCCGCCCTGGCGGGGACCGCCGGTGCGAGGCGCGCCGCCCGAGCGGGGAGCGCCCCCGGGGCGACCGCCCCTGGGCTGCCCGTCCCGGGGGGCGTAGTCCCGGCGGGGGGGCCGCTGCTGCGACTGGGGCAGCGCCTGTTTCATGGAGAGGGCGATCTTGCCGTCCTCGCCGATGGAGAGGATCTTGACCTTGACGGTCTCTCCCTCCTTCACGTAGTCTTTGATCTCCTGAACAAACGCAGCCGCTACCTCCGAAATGTGCACCATCCCGGTCTTTCCCTCACCCAAATCGACGAACGCGCCGAATTTTGTGATGCCGGACACTTTGCCTTCTACAATCTTTCCAACTTCGAGCTGCATAAAAAATGAATCCTCCCCGCAGTTTCCTGCTTCTGTGAATATTGTGAAATCTATCCGATCCTGCCTGCGGCCCCGCGGGGCCGAAAAACAAAAGGGGGCAGGCGGCTGTTCCGCCTGCCCCCCGGCTCGCTATTTATTGGCGCCGGACGCGTCGGAAAAAATTCTCTCACCCGGTGCGGCGTAGCCCAGTTTCTCCCGGGCGATCCGCTCGATGAACTCGCTCTCCTGGTCGCTCTCGAGGACCCGCTTCATCTCCTCGTTCTCCTGCTGGGTGGCGGTGATGGTGTTTTGCACCTGTTCCAGCTCGTTTTTGCGGGAGACGATCTGCATCTGGGTGGTGATGAGGGACACAGCAATATAGACCATCACTGCTGCAATGGCCAGGTGGACAAGAACGCGCGGTTTATTGGCCCGCTTTTTTGCGGTTTTTGCGCCTCGGCTTTTTTTCATTGCTCTGCTCTCTCTTTGGTTTCTGGTCGGGTGGAGAATGTTTTAATAAATTATACAATAAAACGCGCCTGTCTTTCAAGTGGAATTTTCTCTTGTTTTCCGCCTTTTTGGCCCCGGAAGCAACTTTTTTCCCCAACTGCTTCCCCTTTGCCCCCAACCGGCGGGCCAATTTGATTACCGGGGCGCAGAAAATCTTGTAGAGAAAGTGCAGAAACCGGCTCGCCAGCGAGAGGATCCCCTGGGTCAGGGAGCGGATGAGCCGCCCCAGCGTCAGCAGGTAGAGGGCGGCGCCCAGCCCCTCGCCGATCAGGGCGTAGGCGCGCACCTCTCCGTTTGTGAACTGGATGAAAAAGAGAAAGGTCGCCACCCCGCAGACCGACCAGTAGAGCACGTCCTGCAGGGCGATGACCAGCGCCCCCCACCAGGGGAATACCGCCCGGAGGATGCGAAAGACCTCGTAAAACAGCCCCAGCCCAAACCCCAGCGCCAGGGAGTAGCAGAAGACCCGAAACTGAAAAGGGGCCGAGACCGTCAGCTGCAGGGCGCCCATCTACTTGAATATCCGGGCAAAAAACCCCTTTTCCCGCGGCTGGGAGTCGTAGTAGGTCAGCGACTCGATCTCCCCGTCCAGGGTCAGTTCCCCCGTGTCCACGCTGAGCTTGCCCAGGTGCAGGTCCCGCCCGGTGACGCTGAGTTCCCCCAAATCGGTGTAGAGGACGATGCCGTCCTCGCTGAAGCTGTCGATATCCAAAACCCCGGACACCGTCATGTGCTTGCGGTTTTCCATGATGACGTTGTGGGGCACCTGCCCTTGGCTTTGTCCCGCGGGCTTTCTCTCCTCTTGCATTGCATTGCCCTCCTTTGTTTTACTACAGTCTATGAGGGCCTGTTTTTAAAAAGAACCGGACAATCCCTCCCCACAGATAAAAGGGGGGCCGCACCGCCGGTGCAGCCCCCCCGCCCGGCCCTGCCCTTTAAGGGGGCGGCCACTAGAGGATCTCGTAGTAGTTTTTCGCGTCGTCCTTGAGGGTGTGTTCCACCACCTCCAAAACCCGCACCTTCAGCGGGTTTTGGCCCAGGTCGATCTCGATGACGTCGCCGGGCTTGACGTCGTAGGAGGCCCGGGCCGGCTTGCCGTTGACCGACACCTTGCCCGCGTCGCAGGCCTCGTTGGCCACGGTGCGCCGCTTGATCAGCCGCACCACCTTCAGATACTTGTCCAACCGCACAAAAACACCCCCTCTCGCCCGTCGGCGGGCGCGCGGCCCGCCTGCAAAAAAAGGAACTGGTTCGCACCAGTTCCTTTACAGTCCGATCTCGGAAGCTTACTTGGCCACCGCGTCTTTCAGGGCCTTGCCGGCTTTGAAAGCGGGCAGTTTGGAAGCGGGGATGGTAATCTCCTCTTTGGTGCGGGGGTTGCGGCCCTTTCTCTCGGCGCGCTCGCGCACCTCAAAGGTGCCAAAGCCAACCAGCTGGACTTTATCGCCGGCGACCAAAGCGGCGGAGATGGCTTCGATGGTGGCGGTGACAGCCTTCTCGGCGTCTTTCTTGGACAGCTCAGCCTGCTCCGCTACTTTTGCAATCAGATCGGTTTTAGTCATGTTGCGTTCCTCCAATAATTTCGTCATTTATTTTGACAGAATTCCCAGCCGACGGCTGGGAGGGCGGAAAGTCGCCCGGCAAAAAAGAAGGGGTCCTCTCGAACGCTCACACGCTCACTGGCCCGCTTCCCGCTCGGAATCGGCCTGGATGTACCGGTCGCAGGTCTCGGCCAACAGTTCTTCGCAGTCAATGCCGCTCTGACGGCCCACCGCGACGGCTGCAAAGAGCACATCCCCCAATTCTTCTTTCACATTATCACAGTTTTGCCCGCCTTTGTCAAGCCGCTCCACTGCACTTTTTAGGGCGCAAACCGCATTCTCAGGCGACTTTGAGGAAAACATTGCCAACCCCAGACGCTTTTGCACCTTTTTTGCGCGCATCAGGGCCGGCAGGCAGCGGGGGACCGCCGCGGCGTGCGCGGCGGCCGAGGTCACGCCCCCCTTTTCCCTCTTGATCTCCTCCCAGTCCTTTTTCTCCCCGCCGAAGAGGTGGGGGTGGCGCTCCACCAACTTTTTGCAGATGCCGTCGGCCACGTCGTCAAAGGTGAAGCCGCCCCGCTCCTCCTCCATCGCCGCGTGCATCACCACCTGCAAGAGCAGGTCCCCCAGCTCCTCCTGCAGGTGGGGGGCGTCTTCCTGGTCGATGGCGTCGCAGACCTCGTAGGTCTCTTCGATGAGGTTGCGGCGGATGGACTGGTGGGTCTGGGCCGCGTCCCAGGAGCAGCCGCCCGGCGCCCGCAGAAAGGCCACCAGCGCCCGCAGATCCTCCACCCCGTACCGCTCTTTTGTGGAAAACTCCATTTCCGCACTCCCTTTCGCCGCTCTTTTTGCCATTGTACCCCCCTGCGGCCGGCCCGTCAATTGCCCGCGCCAAAAAGCGGCCCCCACAGATGCGGGGACCGCTTTGCCGGGCCGCCCTAGAGCAGCCCCCATCTGGCCAGCCGGGGGGCCAACTTCTTCCCCCCGGGCAGGGACAGCAGGTCCCCCTCCTCCAGCGAGCCAGTGCAGAGGAGGGTCACCAGGTAGATGGTCGCCCCCAGCAGGATGGCGGGGAGGGCGGCCATCCGCCCCAGCCCCAGGCGGGCGAAGAGGGGGCAGCTCAGCCGGGCCCCCACCGCGCAGAGCGCCCCGCCCAGCAGCGGCCCGAAGAAGGAGCGGCCCCAGCCCAGGGAAAAGCCCACCTGCCGGGTGAGGATCACCAGGGCCGCCGCGGCGATGAAGAGGTAGCACAACAGGGTGCCCAGGGCGGCCCCCTTCAGGTTGTACTGGGGCAGCCGGCAGAGGGTCAGGTTGCACCCCAGCTTGATGAGGGCCCCCACCCCCATCAGTTTGACCGGCACCTCGGCCCGGCCCACCCCCTGCAGCATGCTGTAGACTGGGGCGGTGTAGCCCAGAAGGGCCCCCGCCAGCCCCAGCATGGTCAGCGAGGGGGCCACCGCCGCGATCTCCTGCGGCCGGCCGGCGTAGAGCAGCTCCAAGATGGGGCGGGAGAGGGCCGCCAGCCCCAGCCCGGCGGGGATGCAGAGGACCGAGGTCATCCGAAAGACCGAGCGCACCCCCTTCTTCAGCGGTTCCCCTCCGCCCGAGACATAGGCGGCGGTGACCGCCGGCAGGGCGCTGGTGGCAAAGGTGGCCGTCAGGGCCGGGATCAGGTTGTAGAGGGTCACCCCAATGCCCGAATAGGCCCCGTAGAGAAAGGCCGGTATCTGGCCGGCGGGGAGGGAAAGGCCGTACATCCGGTTGATGAGGTCGGCCCCCGAGGCAGCGGCCACCTCCAGGCTGTTCATCACCGAGAAGAGGTCGATGACCGAGGTCAGGCTCACCGCAAAGGTGCCCAGGCAGACCGGCAGGGCGATCTTGGCCAGCCGGCGGGCGATGGAGCGGGCGCTCTCGCTGCGGGGGGCGGCCCGCATGGCCGCCGGGGAGATGGTCTCCCGCCCGAACTTGTACTTGCACCCCAGGTAGACCGCCGAGGCCAGGGTCGAGAGGGCCACCCCCAAAATCGCCCCCGCCGCCGCATAGGGCATGGCCAGCTCCTTGGCGGCGGCCAGGTCCGCGGCCGGGCGGCCGAAGACCGCGCCGGTGTCGGCGTAGCCCTGCAGGGCGTAGACAAAGGTGCCGTAGCACAGGCCGATGCCCAGCACCAGTTTGGCCACCGCCTCCACCACCTGGGAGACGGCGGTGGGGATCATGTTGCGCATTCCCTGGTAGTACCCCCGCACCGCCGAGGTGACGCAGCCGAAGAGAAGGCTGGGGGCCAACATGGCCACCGCCAGCCTGGCGTCGGGGTTGCCCACCAGCCGGCACAGCAGCCCGCTGCCGAAGAAGAGGAGGCAAAACCCCACGCCCCCCACCGCCAAAAAGAGCCAGACCGACAGCCGGACGATCTTGCGGGCATCCCGGTAGCGGCGCTGGGCCACGCTCTCGCTCACCAGGCGGGAGACCGCCGCCGGGAACCCGGCGATGGAGAGGGCGTAGATGGGGTTGAAAATCTCGTAGGCGGTCATGAAATAGGCCATTCCCGTCCCGCCCAAGAGGTTCATCAGCGGCACCTTGAAGAGGGCGCCAAGCGCCTTGACCACAATGGTGCTGACGGCCAGGATGACCGCCCCCTCCAAAAACGACTGCCGCTTGCTTTTGCTGCCCATCCGCCTTTTCCCCCCGTCCTCTTCGCACTGCCTTCTCCCCTTTTTATATGCCCTGGGGGAAAGGGATATGCGGCGGCTCTCCCCCGCCCAAAGGCGCAAAAAGAGCGAGCGCCCAAAGGCGTTCGCTCTTTTGTTCTGCAGGGACGCCGTCTCCCAAACCAAGCTGGCACCGCCCCGCAGGGCCTCCCCTTTTCAGGCGGCACAGGGCCTTTGCCAACGCCGCGGAGAGAAGCAGTTGGCCGCCCCAAACGGCACCTTCTCCCCCCGGCAGTTGAGACGGCCTACCACTTTGGCAGACGCGGCCTCAACTCGGCTCCCGCACCGACCGGTCGAGGTCGGGTGACACCTCTTTTCCCCAATAGGCGCTCCCGCCGCTCACCCGGTCGAAAAACTGGCTATCATACCGTTCTCGGCGGAAGGTGGCGGGTCGCAAAAGGTGGAATACCTCTCCACCAGGGCGTTGACCTCCTTCAGTGTACCACCTCCCCCTCGAATTTGCCCGACAGACAGCAGAGGGTGCAGCACTTTTTCTCCTCTTGACAGGCAGGGCAATCGACTGGTCCTCCCCGTCGAGAAAGGATCTGACTGCGATTTGGAAATCTGTGGGCTTCTCCCTTCGGCACGGCGCGTTCGCCCTGCCACCGGCAGCTTGCCACGGGGCCGCCACACGGCATCTCGTCCGCTGCGGCAACACCTGAATTTTTCACACAGCAGCCCATTGCCGCCGTCGCGCCTCAAAACAGGGTCATCTGCTTGGCGGCGGGGGCCTCCCCCACCGCCTCGATTTGGCAGGCCCCGGCGGGCAGCTCCTTTTCAAAGGGGGAGGGGTCGCCCCAGCCGGCGAGGATCAGCTCCTCCTTTGCGCGGGTCATCCCCACATAGCACAGCCGCCGCTCCTCCTCCCTATCCACCGGGCCCCGGCCCGATTCCAGGGGGATGGAGCGGTCTTTGAACCCGGCCAGAAAGACCACCGGGAACTCCAGTCCCTTGGCCCCGTGCAGGGTCATCAGAGAGACCGCGCCCGAGGCGTATTCTCTCCCCGAGGCCCGCCTCAAGTCCCCCTCCCTGCCCAGGAGGAGGGTCTCCAAAAAGGCGGGCATGGTGGGGGAAAAGACGGCCATGGCCAACAGCCGCTCCACCGCCTTCTCCCCTCCGCCCGGGCAGAGGGCGACCCACCGCTCCAGCAGCTTGCGGGGCTTCTCCTTGGCCGCCCGGGGCAGCAGCTCCTCGGCGGCCGCCAGCCAGCAGTTGACCCAACTCTGCCCGCCAAAGGCGTCCCTCAAAGCGGGCAGGTCCCAGGCCCCCGCCTCCCCCAGCTGGGCGGCGACGGCCGCCGCCAGGTCGGCCGGGCAGCCAAAGCCCAACTGCAGCCCTGTCTCGGCCGAGAGGGCGTCCCCCGGTTCCAGCAGGGAGCGAAAGAAGCCCAGCGCCCCCCGCACCCGCTCGTCCTGCAAAAAGTCCTCCCGCCCCGCAATCACGCAGGGGATGCCGTCGTGGCGGAGGCACTCCTCCACCGTCTCCAGCTGGCGGTGGGTGCGGCAGAGGACCGCCATCTCCGAAAAGGCGCGCAGCCGTTCCGGCTCCCTTCCCCGGTTCCCGGCGGCGAGCATGTCCATCCCCCCGGTCATCCGCCCAATCTCTTTGGCCAGGGCGATCCCCTGGGAAAACTCGCTCCCCGCCCGCAGCAGCCGCACCGCCGGGCCGTCGGGGCGGGTGGCCTCCAGCCGCCGCGGGCCGCCCGGGTTGTGGGCGATCAGGGGAAGGGCGCAGCCCAGCACCTGGGGGGTGGAGCGGTAGTTTTTCACCAGGGCGATCTCCCGCAGGGCCGGACGCTCCGCCCGCAGCCGCTCAAAGCAGCGCCCCTCGGCCCCCCGAAAGCCGTAGATCGACTGGTCCGGGTCGCCGATGACAAAGAGCTGACCCCCCCGGCTCCACTTGGCCACCAGCCGGTACTCCAAATCGCTCACGTCCTGGAACTCGTCCACCAGCAGGTGGTGAAAGCACCGCTTGCCGGCGGTGTCCAGCGCCAGGGCGTCCAGCAGCAGGTCGTCAAAGTCCCGCAGACCGGCGGATTGCAGCCGGCGGCCGTACTCCTCGAAGAGGGAGAGGGGCACCCCCGCGCTGGCAGGGTCGCTTCCCCCCTTGATGCGGGAGATCCCCTCCAACACCTTGCGGGGGGCGATTTTCAGCCCCATCCCCCCAACGATTTGGGCGCACAGGGCCAGCGCCTCCCCCTCGCCGATGAGGGCGGCGCCCCCCAACAGCTCCCGGCAGATGGCGTGGAAGGTCCCCACCGTCAGCCCCCGCAGGGCCCGTTTGCCCCCCAGACGCCCCTCCAACCGGGCCCGCAGTTCGGCCGCCGCCTGATTGGTAAAGGTGACGGCGGTGATCTCGGTGGGGCGCACCCCCTTCTTTTCGATCAGGTGGGCGATGCGGGCCACCAGGGTGCCGGTCTTGCCGGTTCCCGGCCCGGCAACCACCGCCACCGTTTTCTCCCCCGCCTCCACCGCCTGGCGCTGCTGTTCGTTGAGGACTGGGCCCCCCTGCACCAGCGGTACGGCGGCTGTCCCTTCCCCCTTCTGGGATCTGGAAGGCCGCTTTGCCCCCCCGGTCGCTGCCCTCTTGCGGCTCCCCGGCCGGGACGCGCCAAAGAGGGAGACCTGGCCGCTGAGCACCTCGATCTCCGAGGGGGAGAGGAGGGTGATCGTTCCGAACTGGCCGTCAAAGCCGGGGATGCGCTCCACCTCCCCCGCCCGCAGGCGGCGGATCCCCTCCTCCACACAGGGGCCGGCGGCCAGCCCGATCTGCGAGAGGGGCACCTCCCGCAGGATGGCGAACTCGGGGCCCAGCTCCGCCAACATCTCCATGTACTGGGCCTGCACCCGCTTCCCCGCCGCCGACGCGCCGACGCTGGCGGCAATCACCTCGGGCAGGGGGCAGATGCTCTCGAAGGGCTTGGCCCCTTGCCGGGCCGCGCCCCGAGGCCGGTCGGCCAGCTCCTCCACCCGGTGCTCCACCCCGATGGTGATCTTCTTGCCGCAGACCGGGCAGACCCCGCCCAGGGCGATGGTCTCCTCCGGCGAGAGGCAGAGGCCGCAGTTTCGGTGCCCGTCCAGGTGGTACTTCCCCTCCTCCGGAAAAAATTCCAGCGTTCCCGCCAGCCCCTCGCCGGTCTGGACGGCGCGGGCCATCCCCGCAAAGGAGAGAGGGCCGTCGATCAGGGTGCCCTCCCGCCCCAGCTTCTGGGGGGAGTGGGCGTCGGAATTGGAAATCAGCTGCAGCCCGTCCAGGGCCGAGACCCGCCAGTTCATGGGCGGGTCGGAGGAGAGGCCCGTCTCCACCGCGCGGATGTGGGGGGTGAGCTCGCCAAAGCACTCCTCCAGGGTGTCAAAGCCCGAAAAGGCCCCAAAGAGGGAGAAGTGGGGTGTCCAGATGTGGGCGGGGACAAAGACCGCCTCCGGGCAGACCGCAAGGGTGATCTCCAGCAGGTCGTGGCTGGAGAGGCCCAAAATCGGCCGCCCATCGGAGTGGACGTTGCCGATGGCCTCCAGTCTCTGGGCCAGCTCTTCGGCCGCCTCCAGGCTGGGCAGCAGGATGCAGTTGTGCACCTTGCGGGTCTTGCCCCCCTGCTTGTAGATGGAGCTGATCTCCCCCGACAGCACAAACCGCGGCGGCTCCCGCACCCCGGCAGTGTCGTCGGGCAGGCGGTATTCCGCCTTGAGGGTGTAAAGCCCCTCCTCGGCCGGCTCCAGGCACTCCTTTAAGGACGCCCGCCAGACTGGGTGGGTAAAGTCCCCAGTCCCCACCAGGCCGATCCCCTTGCGCCGGGCCCAGAGGTCCAGGTGGGAGGCGTCACAGTCGGCGCTGGTGGCGCGGGAGTACTTGGAGTGGATGTGCAGGTCGGCGATATACATAAAGCCCCTTCTCTCGTCTTTTTCCCCCATTTTACCCCTTTTTTCGCCGCCGGGAAAGGGGCAAACGAAAAGAGGGCCGCGATCCCTCCGGCCCTCTCCCCTATTTTGCCATGTTGTTGCCCGCCGCCGGCGCTAAAAGGGAAAGATGTGTCCCCCTCTGTCCGACGGGCGGAAACCGTCTTCGGTGAGGCGTTTTGTCTGCTGTGAGGCAGGGGGGAAGACAGCTTTCCCCCTTTGCCCTCCGTTTTCCCAGGTAGGCAGCCATCTCGCACAGCACCTCCATCTGCCGCTCCACCTCCGGCCAAGTAGCGCCCTCCTTTCCTTTTTTCCGCCGGGCGGACCCACAATGCTGCGCGGCTTTTGTTCCCCTTCACCCCGCACCGGACAGACGACAACTTTGCACAATCTATCCGTTCTCTTTCCCAAGTCGGCTATCGGCCGGCTGTGCGAAGCGCGTCTGTTTCACTTCCCCCTTCCTCTAGCAGGATAGACAGCGGTTTTGCACAGCAAAATGCCAGGGCGGCGCTCTGCGGCAAATCGACTGTCAAACAGCCGCGCAAGGCGCGCCTGTCGCCCCCAGGCCGGACAGACGACGGTTTTGCGCAGCAAAATGCCAGGGCAATGCCCTGGCAAGTTGGATGTCAGACAGCCGCGCAGAGCGCGTCTGTCAGGCCTGCTCGTCAAAGAGGATCTCGTCGTAGGTGGGCAGGGGCCAGAACCGCTTGTCGACCACCGTCTCCAGGTAGTCGGCGGTCTCCCGCACCGCCCGCATGGCGGGGATCAGCACGTCCCGGCAGTAGGCAGCGGTGGCGGGGTCCTCATAGGCCCCCAGCTGGGCCACGGCGTTGCGCAGCACCGCTGTCTGGTCGTTGAGCTGGCGGCAGTTTTCGTCCAGGTCGTAGATGTGCTCGCGCAGGAACCCGCTCTCCAGCTCGGCCTTCCCCAGGGCGACAAACTCGTTGGCCTGCTGGGCCAGGTAGGCCCGCACGGCGGGCAGCAGCTGGCGATTGCACATCGAGAGCATGGTCTTCGCCTCGATGGCGCACTTCTTGCTGTAAGTCTCCAGGACGATCTCGTAGCGGGCGTCCAACTCCACCCCGCTGTGGACCGAGAACTTCTCAAAGACCCGCCGCACCTCCGGCTCCTTGAGGACCTCGGCGGCCTCCACCGTGTCCCGCACACACCGCAGGCCCCGGGCCCGGGCCTCTTTCTCCCAGTCCTCCCCGTAGCCGTTGCCGTTGAAGAGGATCCGCCCGTGCTCCCGGTAGATTTCGCTGATGATCTGCTGCACCTCGGCGTCAAAGTCCTGGCAGCCCTGCAGCCGCTCGCCGATCTCCGAGAGGACGTCGGCGCAGATGGTGTTGAGCACCGTGTTCACCCAGGAGATGGACATGGACGCCCCCAGCATCCGAAACTCGAACTTGTTGCCGGTAAAGGCAAAGGGCGAGGTGCGGTTGCGGTCGCTGGAATCGGCGTGCACCCGGGGCAGGGTCGCTACCCCCATGTCCATGATCTTGCGGGGGCAGCCCTCCCTGTCCCGGTTGCCGTCGGCGATCTTCTGCAAGATCTCGTGGATGTCGCTGCCCAGGTACATGGAGAGGATGGCCGGCGGCGCCTCGTACCCGCCCAACCGGCAGTCGTTGGTGTAGCTGGCGGTGGAGAGGCGCAGCAGCCCGCTGTATTTGTCCACCGCCTTGATCATGGCCGAGACGAAGAGGAGGAACATCATGTTGTCGTAGGGGGTCTTCCCCGGCTCGAAGAGGTTGAGCCCGGTGTCGGTGGTCAGGGACCAGTTGTTGTGCTTGCCCGAGCCGTTGATGTACTCAAAGGGCTTTTCGTGTAGCAGGCAGCAGAGCCCGTGGCGGGCGGCCACCTTGTGCAGCGTCTCCATGATGATCTGGTTCTGGTCGGCGGCGATGTTCACCGAGGAGTAGACCGGCGCCAGCTCGTGCTGGGAGGGGGCGGCCTCGTTGTGCTTGGTCTTGGCGGTAACCCCCACCTTCCACAGCTCGTTGTCCAGCTCCTTCATGAAGTAGGAGATCTTCTCGTTGAGGTTGCCGTAGTAGTGGTCCTCCAGCTCCTGGCACTTGGGGGGTCGGGCGCCGAAGAGGGTCCGCCCGGCGAACTTGACGTCCAGCCGGGAGTTCAGGTACTTGCGGTCGATGAGGAAGTACTCCTGCTCGGCCCCCACCGAGGGGGTGACCTTTTTCACGTCGTAGAAGCCGAAGAGGTTCAAAATCTTCAGCGCCTCCTCCTCCACCGCCTTCAGGGAGCGCAGCAGGGGGGTCTTTTCGTCCAGCGCCTCGCCGGTGTAGGCGCAGAAGGCGGTGGGGATGCAGAGGGTCACCCCCGACTTGTCCTCCTTCAAAAAGACCGGGGAGGTGCAGTCCCACATGGTGTAGCCCCGGGCCTCAAAGGTGGCCCGCAGCCCGCCGGAGGGGAAGCTGGAGGCGTCGGACTCGCCCTTGATGAGCATCTTCCCCGAAAAGGCGGTGATCACCCCGCCGTCCCCGGTGGGGGAGATAAAGGACTCGTGCTTTTCGGCGGTAAAGCCGTTGAGGGGCTGGAACCAGTGGGTGTAGTGGGTGGCCCCCCGAGAGATGGCCCACTCCTTCATGGCGTTGGCCACCACGTCGGCCAGCTGGGAATTCAGTGTCTGGCCCTTTTCAATGACGCTCTTGAGCTCCAGATAGGTCTTGTGGGGGATGTAGCGCTGCATCACTTCGTCGTCAAAGACGTTCTCGCCGAAAAAGTCGATGGGGTAGTTTTTTGCCCGTTCCATGCTCATAAAAGTACCTCTCTCCCTGTCTTCTCTCTTCTTCTCTCTTCTGCCTGCCCCTTTACTCCACGGGGGGCTGGGGTTCCTTCTCGCCCTCATCCTCCTGCAGTTTCTGCCCGCAGGAGATGCAGTAGAGGGCGTAGTCGGCGTTTTCAAAGCCGCAGCGGGGGCAGTAGATCTTCTTGCTGCCGCCCACGCTGTCGTACTGGCTGCGGGCCTCCCGCAGCTGGTCCACCAGGGCGTCGATCTGCCCCATGCACTCGTCCAGCAGGGGGGCGTTCTCCTTGCCGGCCTTCTTCAGCCCGTAGACCAGGGCCCCCAGCTTCCGCTGCTGCTGGCGCAGCTGGTAGCTGAGCTTCTCGATGCGGTACTTGAGCTTTCCCTTTTGCACCAACTCGTCTGCCTTGTTGCCGGTGTAGTCAAATACCTGTTTGGTGGTGTCGGCAAAATCGTCCCAAAATCCCATGGTCGCAAACCTCCTGTCGCGTCTTTCAAAATGTGCAGGCGTATCAGTTTAAACCAGTCAACCTGGTTTCAAACACTCTATTTTTTCTCCATCTCTCGTCCCCGTTCTCCCCCGCGGGGGGAGACAGAGGGGGGCCAGGGGGGTGGCGGGAGGGGGCGCAGTCCCCTCCCATCCGTCCCGCAGGCGGACATGTGCCGACGGAGGGACACCTCTCGCGGGTTCCGCGGCGGAGCGGAGCCCGTGCAAGGGGGGGGCCATGAGGGGGGCGGTAGCCCCTCTCACGCTTGGGTACTACCCGATAAACTCCTGCACCATGGCGTCCTTGGACACCAGCGCCGGCTCAATGGGGACAAACCGCTGCAACTTGCGCAGGATGTGCCCCACCTTGCCGGTCTGGGGGATGTCCCCCATCCCCTCCAAAATCGCCCGCAGGTAGCCGGCGTAGATGCCCGGCTCGTAGCCGAAGGCGGTGTTGACGTAGTAGTCGCACTCGGACCGGTAGGGCTTGATGTAGATGAACTCCCCGTCGCAGACGTAGGGCCAGATGTCCACCGTCTCGGCGCCGGAGACGTTGCGGTGCCGGCAGTCGCGGACGATGCGGCGGCAAAAGCGCAGGTCGTTGGTCTTGAGCACCACATCGTCCCCCACGAACCGGTCCATGGCGGTGGCGTAGACCCGCTTCACCCGCCCCTCGATCCCCCGGGTCAGCAGGGGGTTGAGCCCGTGGATCCCCTCGATGATCAGGGCCTGGTCCCTCCCCAGGGAGATGTGCCGGGTCTCCTCGGCGCGCTGCTTGACCTGAAAGTCAAAGATGGGGAACTCCGCCTCCCCCTCGGCCAGCAGCTTCTCCATGCAGGCGGTAAAGCAGTCCAGGTCCAGGGAGTGGACCGTCTCGTAGTCCTCGGTGCCGTCCTCCCGCTTGGGGCAGAAGCCCCGCCCCCGGTAGAAGTCGTCCAGGGAGATGACCCGCGCCTCCACCGAGCGCCGGCCAAAGGCGGCGGCCAGCTTGTGGGCGGTGGTGGTCTTGCCCGAGGCCGAGGGCCCCGCCAGCATAAAGACGTTTTTCTGCCCCAGGGTCTCCAGCGCGTCGCCCACGATGGCGGCCAGGGCACTCTCGTAGCGGTGGTCGCAGGCGGCAATAAACGCCTTTGGCTCCTTGGCCCGGAAGTTTATCTCATACAGCGGGATGTTCCGCTTCTGAAAGACAGCCATAAAATTCCTCCAAACTCCCCTTGCGCTCCAACACAGTTGCAAACTGGCGGATGTACTCCTGCGGGTACTTGTAGTTGAAACTGCGCTCGATGGGGCGGGTGCCCCGGCCCACCAGCTTGGTCACCGAACCGGCGCCGCAGCCGAGGATGGTGTGCAGCTCCTCCATCATGTAGATGTTGTATAGCCCCTCGGACCCCGGCTTGGCATAGCCCACATTTTCCAGGTTGGCGAGGGTGTTTTTCTGCCGGTAGAGGTAGTAGGGGTCGTACCCGGCCGCCCCCAGGGTGGCGGCGGCGTAGTCCACCATCCGCTCCACCGGGGCGTCGGCCGCCGCGTAGCGGACCATTGCGGTGCTCTTCAAATCGGCCGCCCGCTTGACCGAGAGGGTGTGCACCGTCACATTTTCGGGGTCCAGCGCCACCACCCGGTCCAGGGTGGAGACAAAGCCCTCGTAACTGTCCCCTGGGAGCCCGGCAATCAAATCCATGTTGATGTTTGCAAAGCCCGCCTCCCGGGCCTGGCAGAAGCTCTCCACCGTCTGGGCGGCGGTGTGGCGGCGGCCGATCCTCTCCAGCACCGCGTCGTTCAGGGTCTGGGGGTTGATGTTGATCCGGCTCACCGGGTACTGCCGCATCGCCCGCAGCTTCTCCCGGTCGATGGTGTCCGGCCGCCCGGCCTCGACGGTGAACTCCTCCAGCGGGGTTTTCACCAGGGAGAAGAGGTGCCCCAGCAGCCGGTCCATCTGCCCGGCGGTGAGGATGGTGGGGGTCCCCCCGCCGATGTAGGCGGTGCGCAGCCGCAGCCCCAGCCGTTCCACCAGGGCGAAGGTGGCGCTGATCTCCTGCAGCAGCAGCTCCAGATAGGGCTCCACCAGTTTATGCGTCTTCTCCACCGAGTGGGAGACAAAGGAGCAGTAGAGGCAGCGGCTGGGGCAGAAGGGGATGGAGATGTAGAGGCTCACATCCCGCGGCCCCGCCGGGGGGAGGGGGGCCAGGGCCCGCTCCTGCACCCGGGCGGTCTGCAGGGCCAGGTCAAACTTCTGCTCGCTGACCCGGTACTCCCCGCAGAAGAGGCGGCGCAGATCCGCCTCGCCCATCCCCCCGTCCAGCCGGCGGCGGATGTTCTTCACCGGCCGCACCCCGGTGAGCACCCCCCACTTGGGGCGGTAGCCGGTCACCTGGGAGAAGAGGCGGTAGAGCAGCTCGCCAAAGGCCATCTCACAGCGCTGTTTGTGGCCCGGCTCCCCCGGCGCCACCGCACAGTGGGCCCGCAGGGTCTCGCCGCCATCCCCCAGCCGGCAGAGGGCCAGCAGCCGGGTGGCGCCCCTCCCCTCCCGCAGGTAGGTCAGCACCTGCCAGTCGGGCTGTTTTTCAAAGGCCGTCTCCACCCGCTCGCCGGGGAAGAACAGACCCACCAGGTTCTGCACCTCGTACTGCAGGCGGTGGCCCAATACCAATACCTTCATCGCTCCGCCCCTACGCCATAAAGGCGGGGTTGTGCCGCCGCTCTGCGTCCAGGTTGGTCACGTCCCCGTGGCCGGGGTAGACGGCGTAGTTGCCCTCCAGCGCGGCCAGCCGGGCCAGGGAGGTCTCCAGCCAGGGCAGGCTGCCGCCGGGCAGGTCGGTCCGCCCCACGTTGCCGCAGAAGAGGGTGTCCCCGGTGAAGAGGGCCTTCCCCCCCAGCAGGCAGATGCTCCCCTCGGTGTGGCCCGGGGTGAAGAGCACCCGGAAGAGCAGGTCGTCCACCTTGAGCCCGTCCCCGTCGTGCAGCAGCACGTCGGCCCGGGGCTGTGCCTCGCAGGGCATGCCGAAGAGGGCGGCCTCCCGGTCGGCCCGGGGCAGGCGGTAGGCGTCCTTCTCGTGGATGGCGATCTGCGCGCCGGTGAACTCCTTCACCTGCCGCAGGGCCCCAATGTGGTCGAAGTGCCCGTGGGTGAGGACGATGTACTTCACGTCCACCCCCTCGGCTTTGATGCACTGAATGATGGTGTCGCCGCTGTCCGCCGGGTCGATGAGGATGCCGGTCTTCTTCTCGCCGTACACCAGGTAGCAGTTGGTGCCCAGGGCACCCAGGGTCATCATCCCAATTTCCATGTGTTCCTTCCTTTCGCGGGGCAGCCCCGCCCTCTCACTGTTTGACGATCTCCGCCGAGTCCAAAATCAGGGTCACCGGCCCGTCGTTGACCAGATCCACCGCCATGTCGGCGCCGAACTGGCCGCAGACCACCTCCGCCGCCCCGGCCGCCCGCAGACCCGCCGCCAGCGCGTCGAAGCAGGCGGAGGCGAAGTCGGGGCGGGCCGAGCGCTCAAAGGAGGGGCGCCGCCCCTTTTTACAGTTGGCGCAGAGGGTGAAGTTGGGCACCGCCAGCACCGAATACCCCTGGTCCAGCAGGGAGAGGTTGAGCTTCCCCGCCTCGTCGGAGAAGATGCGCAGGTGGACGATCTTCTGTACAAAGGCGTCCACGTACTCTTCCCGGTCGCCCTCCTCCACCCCGAACAGGATCACCAGGCCGGGGCCGATGCCCTGCCGGGGCCCGCCGTCGATGGCCACCCCGGCCGAGGTGACCCGCTGCAATACCGCTTTCACCGCGCTCGCTCCTCTCTCTTCTTCCCGGCGGCGGATGGCCCGCCCGCCGATTTTTCACAAGTATACCACCCCGCCGGGCCATCGTCCACCGGGGATCTATTGGCTGCTTCTCTGCACGCTCTCCACGCCCTGGATCTTCTGCAGCCGGGCGATGATGCTCGTCAGGTGTTCCACATTGGAGATGCCGATGGTGATCATCACGTCGGCAAAGCCGTTTTGCAGGCTGCGGGCGTTGATGGCGAAGATGGGCACCCGCATGGCCGAGAGGGCGATGGAGATGTCGGCAAACAGCCCCTGCCGGTCCAGCCCCACCAGCTGCAGGGTGGACTTGAAGGAGTCCCGGCTAGAGGCGCTCCACTTGACCTTTACCCAGCGCTCGCTGTTCTCCTCCAAATTCTTGGCCGCCAGCACATTGGGGCAGTCGGCCTTGTGGACCGAGACCCCGAACCCGCGGGTGATGAAGCCGACGATGCTGTCCCCCGGCAGGGGGTTGCAGCACTTGGCAAACTTCACCAGGCAGTTGTCGATCCCCTCGACCTCCACCCCGCCCGAGGAGGTGTGTTTGGACTTGGTCAGGGGCACCTCCTCCTTGGTGAGGGGGGCCGGCGGGGGCGCGGGGTTGACCATCTTGGAGTAGGCCTCTTTGATGCGGGGCATCAGCCGGGTCAGGTTGATGCCGCCATAGCCCAAGGCGGCGTAGAAGTCGTCCAGGCTGCCCACCTGGTACTTCTTCCCCACCCCCATCAGCAGTTGTTCGAGCTGCTCGTCGTTGACGGCGATCTGGTTGCGCTTGAACTCCCGGTCCACCTCGATCTTGCCCTCGAGGATGTTCTCCTCCCGCTGGGTCTTTTTGAACCAGTTGCGGATCTTGTTGCGGGCCTCGCTGGTGTGGACGATTTTCAGCCAGTCGCGGCTGGGGCCGCGGTTGGGCGACTTGGTGGTGATGATCTCGATGATCTCGCCGTTTTGGATCTGGTAGTCCAGCGAGACGATCCGCCCGTCCACCTTGGCCCCCACCATCGAGTTGCCCACCCCCGAGTGGATGGCATAGGCGAAGTCGATCACCGTCGAGCCCTTGGGCAGGCTCTTCACATCCCCCTTGGGGGTGAAGGCGTAGACCTCCTCAAAGGTCAGATCGCTCTTGATGTTGGTGATGATGTCCCGGGCGTCCTCCGAGTCCTTCTGGGCCTCCAGCAGCTGGCGCACCCAGGCCAACTTCTCGTCGAGCTTGTCGCTCCCCCGCACCCCGGCCTTGTACTTCCAGTGGGCGGCGATGCCGTACTCGGCGGTGTGGTGCATCTCGTAGGTGCGGATCTGGATCTCAAAGGGCATCTTTTCCTTGGAGATGACGGTGGTGTGCAGCGACTGGTACATGTTGGGCTTGGGGGTGGAGATGTAGTCTTTGAACCGGTTGGGGATGGGGCGGAACAGGTCGTGCATCAGCCCCAGGATGTTGTAGCACTCGTTGACGGTGTTGCAGAGGATCCGCACCGCCACGATGTCGTAGATCTCGTCGAAGCTGCGCCCGCTCATGAACACCTTGCGGTAGATGCCGTAGATCGACTTGACCCGGCCAGAGATCTCGATGACGTCTTCGTAGTCCTTGAGCCGCTCCCGGATCCGGCCGGTGACGATCTCCAAAAAGTCCTCGGTGTCCACCTTGCGGCTGTTGAGGTACTCCTGGATCTGGTAGTAGCCGAAGGGGTCCAGGTACTTGAGGGCCAGGTCCTCCAGCTCCTCCTTCACCGAACTGATGCCCAGCCGGTGGGCGATGGGGGCGTAGACCTCCATCACCTCCAGGGCCTTGTCCCGGCGGTGCTGCTCGGGCATCACTTCCAGGGTGCGCATGTTGTGCAGCCGGTCGCAGAGCTTGATGAGGATGACCCGGATGTCCTTGGACATGGCCAAAAGCATCTTGCGGATGTTTTCGGCCTGCTCGTCCTCCTTGGTGGTGAACTGGATCTTGCCCAGCTTGGTCACCCCGTCCACCAGCAGCGCCACGTCGGGGCCAAACTGCTTGGAGACCTCCTCCAGGGAGGTGGGGGTGTCCTCCACCACATCGTGTAGCAGCGCCGCCACCACGCAGTCGGTGTCCATCCCCAGCTCCCAGAGGAGGGCGGCCACCTGTACCGGGTGGGTGATATAGGGCTCGCCCGAGCGGCGCTTTTGCTCGCCGTGGGCATCGTAGGCCAACTGATAGGCGCGGTCGATGACCGCCAGGTCGTACTTGTCGCCGGCGGCCAGCTTCTCGCGCAGCTGTTCGTAGCTTAAATACATAGTGCAGCAGTCCTTTTCGCAGTCAATTCTCGCAGGATGCGGGAGGCGTTCAGGTCGGCCTTCTGCCCCCTGTTGACCAGGAGCAAGACCTTCCCCTTCTCCCGCTTGACCGTCAGGATGCCCAGTTCCGCCAGGACGTTGAGGGCCAACATCATCTGGCAGTAGGTGATGGGCTTGCCGGCCATCTTGTTGTAAAAGAGGACGAAGTCGCCGACGGCGGGGCCGAAGTAGAGGGCGGCCTTGTAGCACAGGGCCACCTGCTCCCGGGTGAGCATGGCCCGGGCGAACTCCCCGTCGTCCAGCGGCTCGCCCAGCTCGATTTTCTGGTAGAGGGCCATCTCGTCGTAGATGGCGGGGGAGAGCCCGGCCGGGTGGATGTCCTTGACTTTAATGGAGATGTTTTGCTCCCCCAAATACTGGTACAGGTCCAAAGTGACCACCACGTCCACCCGGTCCCCCGGGGCGTACTTGAACTCCTGCGAGGAGACCCGGAAGTAGACGGCAAAGAGGGTGGACCCGCCCTTTTTCAGCTTGAGCCGGACGTGCCGGTCGTCGGAGATGGGGTAGACGCCCTCCACCTGCACCCCCTGCAGCAGGAAGTTGGGCTTGGGGTTTTCGTGGCCGTAGGGGCCCAGCTCCTCCAGCGCCAGCACATTTTCCAGCGTCAGCTCGCCGAAGTCGGCCGCCGCGTCGATGCGCAGGGCGGGCAGGGGCATGGTGGGGTGGGTTTTGCGGGCGTAGTCGTTGATCCGCTCCCGGAACTCGTCGATGCGCCCCACCGGCAGGGAGAGGCCGGCGGCCAGCTTGTGCCCGCCGTAGCGGCTCAGGCAGTCGGCGCAGCTCTCCAACGCCTCGTAGAGGGAGAAGTCGCCGAAACTGCGGCCCGAGCCCTTGGCCTCCTCCCCGTCGGGGACCAGGAGGATGCAGGGCTTGGCGAAGCGGTCCACCACCCGGGAGGAGACGATCCCCACAATGCCCTTGTGCCAGCCCTCCCCCGCCAGCACGATGACCCGCTGGCCAAAGTACTCGGGGTGCTGGGACTGCATCTGGCGGATCTCCTCGATGATCTCGCCCTCCACCTGCTGGCGCTGGGCGTTTTTCTCGCAGAGGTCGTCCACCCACCGCTCGGCCTCGCCCTCGTCCAGGCAGGTCAGCAGCTTGACGGCGCTCTCGGCGCTCTCCATCCGCCCGGCGGCGTTGATGCGTGGCACCACCGTAAAGGCCAGGGTCTGGGCGGTGATCTCCCCGCCCTTGGTGCAGCGGGCGATGAGGGCGGCCAGCCCCGGGTTGTCGTAGTAGGGCAGGGCGGCCAACCCCTCCTTTACATAGAGGCGGTTCTCCCCCTTCAGGGGCATCACGTCGGCCACGGTGCCGATGGCCACCAGGGGCGCGAACTCGTCGAGCATCACCCGGGGGTCCTGCTCCTCCAGCGCGCAGACCAACTTGAAGGCCACCCCCACCCCCGCCAGGCACTTGAACTGGCTGGGGCAGTCTCTGCGGTAGGGGTCGATGACCGCGCAGGCCCGGGGCAGCTCGGCCCCGGGCTGGTGGTGGTCGGTGATGACCAGATCCATCCCCAGCTCGGCGGCCCGCTCGGCCTCCCGGCAGCAGGCGATGCCGTTGTCCACCGTCACGATGAGCTGCACCCCGTCGCGGTGCAGCGCCTCCACCGCCGAGAGGCTGAGGCCGTAGCCGTCGGACTCCCGGGAGGGGATGTACCAGCGCACATCCGCCCCGCAGATGTCCAGGTAGGAGTAGAGAAGCACGGTGGAGGTGATGCCGTCGGCGTCGTAGTCGCCAAAGACACAGATGCGCTCCCCCTCCTCGACGGCACGGCGGATCCGGGCCGCCCCCCGCTCCATGTCGGCCAGGCGCAGGGGATCCTCGATCTCACAGGGGTCATTTTGGTAGTGCTCCACCTTCTCGGGGGTGTCGATCCCCCGGGCGCAGAGCACCTTGCAGCACAGGGGGGTGAGCCCCGTCTGCGCCGCCACGGCAGACCATTTCTCCGCCGGGGTGTTGGGTAAAATCCACTGGTTCATACTCAAAGTTGCCATCCACTTCCATTCGGGCCGCCGGAAAACCCGGCGGGATGCAGAAAATCAATATCAGTTTATTTTATCACCTACCGCCGCCCGGCGCAAGTTTCCCCGCTGCCCCGGCCGCGCCCAGCCGCATCCCGGCGGACAGCGGCGGCTATATATAAGAAGAGACACCCCCTTTTCCCCGCTGTCCCCCCGTCTCGGCGGAATAAACGCCTCTCTTTTTCCCGATCCTATTGCATCGGGGCCGGCCGGAGACCCGTCTGTCAAAAGCCGGCTTTCTCGCCCTGCTTTGCTCCGCTTTCCGAGCAAACAGACATCCCGGCCGCCCTCCCCATTTCGACAAAACCAATCTCGGCTAATTTTTTTGGGCAGGATGCTCAGTATTCTTCCCCCCTTTTGTGCCGTCTGCTCAAAAAAGCTTTTTTCCAGCTTTCGGTTTTTATGAGTTGCAACATTGCGGAGCCATCAAAAAAGGAGTAGGATTATCCGTGGAACGTTCACTTCACACGGGAAAGGAGGCAGGTTCTATGGAAGATTTGATCCATAACCTATTGGAGATCGACCGGGGCGCCCAAAAAAAGCTGACCGACGCCGAGACCCAGCGAAACCAGATCCTCGACTCGCTGGAAGAGCAGCAGCAGGCCCTCAGCGACGAGATCCTGGCCACGGCCAAGGCCGAGGTGGCCCAACTGCAAAGGGACAGCGACGCGCGGGTGCAGGCCCGGTCAGAGGAGCTGAAAAAGCGGTACGCCGACGCGGTGCAGGCGCTGGACGAGAGTTACCAACAGAGAAAAGACAGTCTGGTGGATGCTATCGTGCAGCGCTGCGTGGGCGGTGAGTAGGGCATGTTCACGACCTTTTCTCAAAACGCCATCCTCGCCAAGATCAAGGCCATGTACGGCAAGCGGATCACCCCCTCCCAGTACGGGGAGATGCTGCACAAGACCTCTTTGAGCGAGCTGGCGGCCTACCTCAAAAACAGCACCCACTACCAAGACGCCATGGACACAGTCAACCCGGCGGCCCTGCACCGCGGCCAGCTGGAAGCCACTGTGAGAAAAGATCTGTTTTACTCCCTGCTGCGGCTGGTGCGCTACCTGCCCGGCCGCAAGGAGCGCGAGCAGTATGTCAGCTTCTTCATCGGCCAAATCGAGATGGACCAGCTCATCGGCTGCATCAACCGGCTGGACGCCGAGGGCGAAACCCAGTTTGTCCCCGAAGTGCCCACCTTCCTGCTGGACTACCTCTCCTTTGACGCGGTGGCCCTGGGCCAGGCGGAGACCGGGCGGGAGCTGCTGGAACTGCTGGAGAAGACCCCTTACTACAAGACGGTGGAGCCCTTTGCCCTGGCCCCCGGCGAATTCGATGTCAGCAGCTGTGTCATCGCCCTGCGCCAGCAGTACTACAACCGGCTGTTCTCCCTCATCGAGGAAAACTACAAGGGCAAGACCCGGCAGGAGATGATGGACATCGTCTCCACCAGCCTGGAGCTGCAAAACATCACCAACCTCTACCGCCTCAAGGTGTATTTTCACTACAAACCCGAGGAGCTGGACCGGTTCATCGTCCACAACGAGTACTCCCGCCTCTCCGACAGGTTTTTGCAATCCCTCGCCGCGGCCCCCAACGGGGACGCTTTCATCCGGGAGATTGCGCAGAGCAGCTACAAAAACTACTTCGACAAAGACGATTTTCTCTATATCGAGTACCACACCAGCTACATCAAGTACCACTTGAGCCGCCGCCACATCAGCTTTGCCACCAAGGCGGCCACCGCCTTTCTGGCCTATGTGACCCTGGGCACAGTGGAGTGCGACAACATCACCCACATTGTGGAGGGCATCCGCTACGGGGTGCAGCCGGAGGACATTCAAAAGCTGCTCATCATCTAGGCGGCGCCACCGCCTGGAGAAACGCCTGACGCGAAAGGAGAATCACGCACTATGGCAATACAGAAGACGACCCTGGTCAGCCTGATCGGTCGCCTGGAAAATTTGGACGAGGTGGTCTTGCGGCTGAGCCGGCTGGACTACTTCCACCCGGAGGAGATCACCTCCAAGAGCGGGGCGGTCTCCAAGGCCGCTTCCGCCGAAAACCCCTACACCGAGCTGGCCGACGCCCTGCGCTCGGCCTGTACCGACGCCGGGCTGACCCCGGTGGCGGTGCCCGGCGACCAGCTGGAGCGCAGCAGCCACGACCTGAACCTGGCGGATGTCCGCCAGTTCGTGGAGTCGTTCCGGCAGGGGTTCGACGCGGCCGACCAAAAGGAAAAGGAGATCGCGAAGCTGGTGGAGGAACACCGCCTCAACCTCTCCCACCTGGACATGATCCGCAGCTTTCACACCAGTTTTGACGAGCTGTTCAAGGCCAAGTACCTGAAGGTGCGCTTTGGGCGGCTGCCGCTGGAAAACTACAAAAAGCTGGAGCACTACCAGGACAAACCCTTCTTCCTCTTCACCTTTTCCAGCGACAAAAACTACCAGTGGTGCCTCTATTTGACCGGGGAGCAGCACGCCGCCGAGGTGGACTCCATCATGGAGGCCCTCTACTTCGAGCGGGTGCGCATCCCCGACTACCTCCACGGCGAGCCGGAGGACGCCGCCTCCTATCTGGAGGGAAAGCTCGCCGAGGAGCAGGCGGCCCTAGAGGGCTGCAAGGGCGAGCGCGACCGGCTGGTGGAAGAGGGGCGGGAGACCCTCCTCTCCTACTACGCCACCGTCCAGTTCATGCAGGAGACCTACGGCGTGCGCCGGTTCGTGGGCACCAGTTTTGACAAGTTCGCCGGCGGCGACTACTTCGAGTTCGCCGGCTACGTCCCCGCGGGGAGGGAGGGCGACTTCGAGGCCCTCTTCGGCGACCTGCCCACCGTGGTGGTCACCGCCGAGAAGTCCGACGACGGGGCGGTCCTCATGCTGCCCGGCCTGGTGACCCACTCGATGAAGGAGGCCCACGAAAAGGGCACCCGCCCCGAGAAGCCCACCAAGCTGAAAAACAACTGGTTTGCCCGCCCCTTCGAGATGTACGTGGAAATGTACGGCGTGCCCAGCCACCGCGAGATCGACCCGACCCCCCTGGTGGCCTTCACCTACACCCTCCTCTTCGGCATCATGTTCGGCGACGTGGGCCAGGGGCTGCTGATCGTGCTGGGCGGCTTCCTCTTTGCCAAGTGGAAGAAGTCCCGCCTGGGCGAGATCATCATGCGCATGGGCATCAGCTCCACCCTCTTCGGCTTCCTCTACGGCTCGGTCTTCGGCTTTGAACACGCCCTCGACCCGCTGTACCGGGCCATCGGCTTTGCCGAGAAGCCGGTGGAGGTGATGAACGCCCAGACCATCAACGTGCTGCTCATCGGCGCCGTGGCCCTGGGGGTGGTGCTCATCCTCACCTCGATGGCCCTGAACATCTATATCGGGCTGAAAAACCGCGATTACAGCAAGGCCCTCTTCTCCCAAAACGGGGTGGCCGGCTTTGTCCTCTACGCCACGGTCATCAGCGCCATCGGCCTGCCGATGCTGGGGGTCAGCTTCTCCCTGAACCTGCCCATCATCCTCATCTGCATCGTCATCCCCATCATCTGCATCTTCATGCGGGTGCCCCTGGGCAACCTCCTGCTGAAAAAGGACGCCTTCCCCGAGGGGGGCTTTGGCGCCTATGCCCTGGAAAACATCTTTGAGATGCTGGAGATCGCCATCTCCTTTGTGGCCAACACCATGTCCTTCCTCCGCGTCGGCGGCTTTATTTTGAGCCACGCGGGGATGATGAGCGTGGTCTTCACCCTGGCGGGGATGTTCGGGCCGGTGGGCTATGCCATCACCGTGGCCCTGGGCAACCTCTTCGTCATCGGGCTGGAGGGCCTGGTGGTCGGCATCCAGGTGCTGCGCCTGGAGTTCTACGAGATGTTCGGCCGCTACTACTCGGGCGAAGGGGTGCCCTTCACCCCCATCAGCCAGATCGTGCACGAGCACGCCAACTGAGCCGCTCTGCGCGCCCACTCCCCACCGGGAAAGGCGGGCGGCCCTGTTCTAGGGCCGCCCGGAGAAACATAAATACGTTTGACAATTTCTAATTGGAGGTTTTATCACTATGGATATTCTGCTTCTGACCGCGGCCACCGCCGCCATCGCCGCCCTGTTCGTCTACCTGTTCAAGGCCCGCAAAGCCGGGAAGAAAGCCCCCTCGATGATGAAGAAACAGCTCATCGCCTTCGGCGCCACCTGCCTGGGCTCGGTCCTTCTGCCGGTGGTCAGCTACGCCGCTGAGGCCCCCGCTGCCGCCGCTTCCTCCTCCGCCGCCGGCATGGCCTACCTGGCCGCCGCCCTGGTGACCGGCCTGGCCTGCATCGGCTGCGGCATCGCCGTCGCCGCCGCCGCCCCCGCCGCCATCGGCGCTGTCAGCGAGAACGACAAGACCTTCGGCAAATCCCTGATCTTCGTGGCCATGGGCGAGGGCGTCGCCATCTACGGCCTGCTCATCTCCATCATGATCCTCAACAAAGTCTAAGCCAAAGAAGGCATCTGCAATGAAATTTTTTGTGATCAGCGACAACAGCGACACCTATATGGGCATGCGTCTGGCCGGGATGGAGGGGACCGTCGTCCACCAGTACGACGAGACGGTGGCCGCCCTCAAAACCGCCATGGAGGACCCCGACATCGCCGTGGTGCTGATGACCCAGAAGCTGGTCTCCCTCTGTCAGGACCTGGTCTACCAGTACAAACAGCAGAGCAAGACGACCCTGATCGTGGAGATCCCCGACCGGCACGGCTCCTCCCACCTGGAGGAGAACCTGGCCCGGTACATCAAAGACGCCATCGGCGTGAAGATTTGAGGTGGCTTAGATGCTTTCAAACGAAGAAAAACTGGAACTCATCCGCAAGGAGATCGAACAGACGGTGGAGGAGCAGGCAAGCGCCATTTTGAAGTCCGCCTCTCAAAAGCGGATCTCCGCCCTCTCCAACGCGGAGGCCAAGGCCAACGAGGACGCCGCCCGCTACGTGGAAAAGGCCAAAAAGGACATCCACACCCGGGAGACCACCGCCATCTCCAAGGCCACCCTGCAATACCGCACCGAGCTGCTGCAGCGCAGCGAGGGCTATGCCAAAGAGATTTTTGAGGCCGCCCGGGCCCGGCTGGTGGCCTTTCACCAGTCCCCCGAATACGTCGCTTACTTAAAGGCCCGGCTGACGGCCGTGGCCTCCGATCACTCCTTTGCCTCTGTCACCGTTCGCCTCTCCCCCGCCGACAAGGCGCTGGAAGGGCTCTGCGGCGAGGCGTTCTCCGTCCCCTGCCGGGTGGAATACGACGACGCCATCGCCGTGGGCGGCTTTGTCGCCGAGAACCTGGACGAGGGCTACGCCTGCGACGAGACCCTGGACAACGCCCTGGAGGAGCAGCGGGCGTGGTTCTACGCCAACTCGGGCCTGGTCTTAAAGGCCATCTAGGCCCTTTGCGGGGCAATGGGCCCTCCTCTGCCTGCCCAACCAACTTCTAAGGGGGTACGATATTTTTGAACACCATTTATTCCATCAACGGCCCGGTGGTGAAGGTGCGCGACACCAAGGACTTCTCCATGGGCGAGATGGTCTATGTCGGCCAGAAGCGCCTCATGGGCGAGGTCATCATCGTCAATGATGCGGCCACCACCATCCAGGTCTACGAAGAGACCTCCGGCCTGCGGCCCGGAGAGCCGGTGCTGGGCACCGGCAGCCCCATCAGCGTCACCCTGGGGCCGGGCATCATCTCCAACATCTACGACGGGGTGCAGCGCCCCCTGGGAAAGATCGAAGAGCAGGAGGGCGCCTTCATCGGCTCCGGCGTGGAGATCCCCTCCCTCGACCCCGAGCGGGAGTGGGACGTCACCGTCCTCGCCAAGCCGGGGGAGCAGGTCTCGCCCGGCCAGATCATCGCCACCTGCCCTGAGACCTCCCGCATCGAGCACCGGGTGATGGTGCCGCCCCACCTGAGCGGCACCGTCCTCACCGCCGCCGAGAGCGGTCCCCACCGGGTGGAGGACGTGCTCATCACCGTCAAGGACGAGCGGGGTGCCACCCACGAGGTGAAGATGTGCCAGAAGTGGCCCATCCGCACCCCCCGCCCCACCAAGACCCGCCTCCCCATTTCCCAGCCGCTCATCACCGGCCAGCGGGTCATCGACACCATGTTCCCCATCGCCAAGGGCGGCACCGCCGCCGTGCCCGGGGGCTTTGGCACCGGCAAGACCATGACCCAGCACCAGATCGCCAAGTGGTGCGACGCGGACATCATCATCTACATCGGCTGCGGCGAGCGCGGCAACGAGATGACCCAGGTGCTGGAGGAGTTCGGCTCCCTCATCGACCCCAAGACCGGCCGTCCCCTGACCGACCGCACCGTCCTCATCGCCAACACCTCCAACATGCCGGTGGCCGCCCGCGAGGCGTCCATCTATACCGGCATCACCCTGGCCGAGTACTACCGGGACATGGGCTACCACGTGGCCATCATGGCCGACTCCACCTCCCGCTGGGCCGAGGCCCTGCGCGAGATTTCCGGCCGCTTGGAGGAGATGCCCGCCGAGGAGGGCTTCCCCGCCTACCTGCCCTCCCGCATCGCCACCTTTTACGAGCGCGCCGGCTACATGGTCAACCTAAACGACAGCGAGGGCTCCATCTCCATCATCGGGGCCGTCTCCCCCCAGGGCGGCGACCTCTCCGAGCCGGTGACCCAGAACACCAAGCGGTTCGTCCGCTGCTTCTGGGCGCTGGACAAATCCCTGGCCTACGCCCGGCACTACCCGGCCATCAACTGGACCACCAGTTACAGCGAGTACCTGGACGACCTGGCCGGCTGGTACAACGCCCACCTGGGCGAGCGCTTCCTGCGCTACCGCAGCCGGATGGCCCAGATTTTGCAGGAGGAGAGCCAGCTGCTGGAGATCGTCAAGCTCATCGGCGCCGACGTGCTGCCCGACGACCAGAAGCTCATCATCGAGGTGGCCAAACTGGTCCGCACCGGCTTCTTGCAGCAAAACGCCTTCCACAAAGAGGACACCTATGTCCCCCTGGAGAAGCAGCTGGAGATGATGCGCACCATCTGGTACCTCTACAAAAAGGCCCTGATCGTGGTGAACGAGCGCCAGATCCCGGTCACCACCATCGCCGGCAGCGGGCTGTTTGACAAGATCAACAAGATGAAATACGACATTGAGAACGACCGGCTGGACAAATTTGACAGCCTCCGCCAGGAGATCGACACCACCCTGGCGGCCATGAATTAGAGAGGGGGCGGCGAGTTTGAGTTTACAGTATGTAGGACTAAAAGAGATCAACGGCCCCCTGGTGGTGCTGGACAAGGTGCAGGACGTCAGCTTTGACGAGATCGTGGAAATTCGACTGGACAGCGGCGAGACCCGCACCGGCCGCATCGTCGAGATCGAGGGCGAGCGGGCGGTCATCCAGGTGTTCGAGGGGACCGAAGGCCTCTCGCTGAAAAACACCAAGACCCGCCTCACCGGGCACACCATGCAGATCCCCCTCTCCCCCCAGATCCTGGGGCGGATCTTCTCCGGCGCGGGCCGCCCCATCGACAACCTGGGCGAGATCCACGCCACCGAGTTTGCCGACGTCAACGGCAAGCCCATCAACCCGGTCTCCCGAGTCTACCCCCGAAACTACATCCAGACCGGCATCTCCTCTATCGACGCCCTGGCCACCCTGATCCGCGGGCAGAAGCTGCCCATCTTCTCCGGTTCGGGAATGAGCCACAACAAGCTGGCGGTGCAGATCGTCAAGCAGGCCAAGATCGGCGACGGGGAGGACTTCTGCATCGTCTTTGCCGCCATGGGGGTGCAAAACGACGTGGCCGACTACTTCAAGCGCAGCTTTGAAGAGGCCGGCGTCATGAGCAACGTGGTCATGTACCTCAACCTGGCCTCCGACCCCATCGTCGAGCGGATCATGACCCCCCGCTGCGCCCTGACCGCGGCCGAGTTTTTGGCCTACGAGTTGGGCAAGCACGTGCTGGTCATCATGACCGACATGACCTCCTACTGCGAGGCGGTGCGGGAATTCTCCTCCTCCAAGGGCGAGATCCCGGCCCGAAAGGGCTTCCCCGGCTACCTCTACTCCGACCTGGCCAGCCTCTACGAGCGCGCCGGCATCATCAAGGGGAAAAACGCCTCGGTCACCCAGATCCCCATCCTCACCATGCCCAACGACGACATCACCCACCCGGTGCCCGACCTGACCGGCTACATCACCGAGGGGCAGATCGTTCTGGACCGGGGGCTGGACAACCAGGGCATCTTCCCGCCGGTCTCGGTGCTGCCCTCCCTCTCCCGTCTGATGAAGGACGGCATCGGCGCCGAGTACACCAGAGAGGACCACTCCGCCGTCTCCAACCAGCTGTTTGCCTGCTATGCCCAGGTGCAGGACGCTCGCAGCCTGGCCTCGGTCATCGGCGAGGAGGAGCTCTCGGACACCGACAAGAAGATTTTGGTCTTTGGGCGGGAGTTTGAAAAGCGCTTCCTCAACCAGGGGGAGGACGGCGGCCGCACCATCGACGAGACCCTGGACCTGGCCTGGGAGCTGCTGAGCATCCTGCCCCGGCAGGCCCTGGACCGCATCGACAACAAGCTGGTGGACCAGTACTACCGCCCAGAGGTCTTTGAGGCCTTCAACAAGGAGAACGGCTGATGGCCGGGCAGGTATTCGCCACCAAGGCCAACCTGATGGCCACCCGCAAATCCCTGGACCTGTCCAGCCTGGGCTTTGACCTGCTGGACCGCAAGCGCAACGTCCTCATCCGCGAGCTGATGCAGCGGGTGGACGAGGCCAAGGCCATCAAGGACGAGGTGAGCGCCACCTTCCGCCAGGCCTACTTTGCCCTGCAACAGGCCAACATGTCCCTGGGCAAGATCGACCACCTGGTGGGCAGCGTCCCGGTGGACGACAGCTTGCAGATGACCTCCCGCAGCGTGATGGGGGTGGAGATCCCCCACCTCACTTACGAGGACGCCGACCCCCGGCCGGTCTACGGCTTCGAGCTGTCCAACTCCAAATTCGACGACGCCTACCGCAAGTTTCAAAAGGTCAAGGAGCTGTCGGTCCGCCTGGCGGAGGTGGAGAACAGCGTCTACCGGCTGGCCGGGGCCATCCGCAAGACCCAGAAGCGGGCCAACGCCCTGGAGCACATCATCATCCCCGACCTAAAGGCCACCGAAAAGGCCATCACCGAGGCCCTGGAGGAGAAGGACCGGGAGGAGTTCTCCCGCCTGAAGGTGATCAAGGCGCAGAAGGAAAAAGCCGCCCAGGCGGCCGATGACCGATCCGCCTGACCGCCCCCACGGCCCCACAAAAAAACAGGCGAGCAGCTTGCCCGCCTGTTTTTTTGCGCCCTATTTTCTCAGAGCTCCGCGCCCCCGCTGTGCTGCAAAATGGCCTCCACCGTCTCCTCCGGGGTCTGCTCCGAGCTGTCGATCCAGAGACCGAGACGGGGGGTCTCCCGCAGGAAGTCGGCGCAGAGCCGCTCCACCGCAAAGCCGGTGTAGCCGGTCTTGCCCCGCCCGGCCTCCCGCCGCCGCACCACCTCTGCCCGCGGGCAGAGCACCACTGTGAAGACGGGGTATCCCCGCAGCAGCTCGAGCATCTCGGGCAGCGCCCGGCCGTAGTAGTTGTCCTGCAACACCACCGCAAAGCCGGCCTCGCAGTACGTCCTGGCCGCCTGGGCGGCCAGGACGTAGCGCAGGGCCAACTGGTCGAGGGCCCCCTGGGTGGGGGTCTCGCTCATCTCCTCCCTGCCGGTGACGATCATCCGCCGAAAGACATCCCCCCGCAGGTGCACGCCCCGCGCCATCCGCTCGGCCAGCAGCTGGGCCACGGTGGACTTGCCCGCCGCCATCACCCCGGTGATGAGATAGATCCTCCCCGCCATCGCCTGTTCCTCCCCTCTGACGTGTGAGGGCGGCCCGCCTGGGCGCGCCCCTCTCTGGCCACCAGTATACCGCCCCGGGGCCGGTCGCCGCAACCCCTTTCTCCCACCCCCAATCGACAAATGGGGACAAAGATGTTACACTGAACAGGTCAAACCGGCCCGCTGCGGCCGCCAGAAAAGAGGAGAGCGCCATGCCAGAATTGCCAGAAGTCGAAGCCGTCAAGCGGGTCGTCGAACCCCAGATCCGGGGCCGCCGCATCCAGCGGGTCACCGCCCACAACCCCAAGGTCATCGCCCGCCCGGGGGCGGAGGAGTTTTGCCGCCTGGTGCAGGGGCAGACCTTCTCCGCCATCGACCGGCGGGGCAAATTCCTCACCCTGCACCTGGAGAGCGGCGATCGACTCGTCTTCCACCTGCGGATGACCGGCAACCTCCTGCCCACCCCCGGCGGCCACCCCCAGGAAAAGCACACCCACCTGGTCTTCACCCTGGACGACAGCAGCGAGCTGCGCTACATCGACCTGCGCCGGTTCGGCCGCTTCTGGCTCCTGCGGGCAGGGGAGGAGGACCGCTTTACCGGCATCGACCGCCTGGGGCCCGAGCCCTTTGACCCCGCCTTTGATGCCGCCTACCTGGCCGAACAGCTGGCGCGGCGCAAAAAGGCGGTCAAAGAGTGCCTTCTCGACCAGTCCATCGTCGCCGGCATCGGCAACATCTACGCCGACGAATCCCTTTTTGCCACGGGCATCTGCCCCACCCGCCCGGCAAACACCCTCACCCCGGAGGAGGTCGCCCGCCTGGCCCGGCAGATCCCCGCCATCCTCCAGGCCGCCATCCAGGGCAAGGAGACCTCGCCCGAGGAGTACCTGGCCAGCGGGGGGCGCAACTACCGGGGCAGTTCCTTCTTTCAGGTCTACGGCCACGGAGGGGAGCCCTGTCCCGCCTGCGGCGCGCCCCTCTGCCGAACCGTCATCGGCGGGCGCAGCAGCGTCTACTGCCCCTGCTGTCAGCCCCCGCTGACAAAAGGAAGGTGATTTCAGTGCTCGTCAGCAAAATCCGCACCTCCGAAGAACAGGCCGCCTACCTCGCCGAACTGCGGGACTGGCTGGCGGGGGAGCGGGACACCCCCGTCGAGGAGATGTCCTCCTTCTTCGCCCACCGGCTGGACCAGTACGAGGGCGTTCACCTGGCCCACTGGGCGGCCGAGTACGAGGCGCTGGCCGACTACCTGCCCGACGGCCTCTCCACCCTGCTGGACATCGGCTGCGGCACCGGGTTGGAGCTGGCCTCCATTCTGCGCCGCTTCCCCGACCTGCGCGTCACCGGCATCGACCTCTCCGCCCCCATGCTCGAAAAGCTGCGGCAGAACTACCCCTCTCCCCGGGTGGAGACCATCTGTGCCGACTATTTCAGCTACCCCTTTGAAGGGCGGCAGTACGACGCCGTCCTCTCCTTTGAGACCCTCCACCACTTCCCCTACCAAAAAAAGAGGGAGATCTACCGCAAACTCTACCGGGCCGTCCGCAGCGGCGGCTGCTATCTGGAGTGCGACTACCTGGCCTGCTGCCAGGAAGAGGAGGACCTCTGCCTGGCCGAATACCACCGCCGCCGGAAGGCAAGCGACCTGCCCGAAGGGGCGTTTGTCCACATCGACATCCCCCTCACCCTCGCGCACCAGACCGAACTGCTGACCGAGGCGGGCTTTGCCCGCGTCGAGCTGCTCTATCAAAACGAGGGCACCGCCCTCCTGCGGGCGGAGAGGGAATAGGCCGGCGCGCCTTTTCTCGGGGAGGCTGCGTTCCCGCCAAGGCGGCGCCCCGCCGCATCTCCCGCCAAACGCGAAGTTCACCCATCCGACCTCTCTGCACAAGGGGGAACGGGCATCCGCCCGTTCCCCCTCTTTTTATCGAAACCCCCTTTGGCCCCCCGACCAGAACCGCCCCCTTTCCGCCCGGCACAGGGGTCGGGACAGCCCCTTCTAAAAGGTGGGCGAACAGCTGCTCCCTACAAATCGTACCGTTTCACCATCTCCTTTGTAGCTGTGTAGTAATTCCTGATTCTGCCCACTTGCAGCAACGCCTTTTCCCGTTCAACCAAATCCACAAACACCTTTGACAGGCCGTCCCACTCCCTGATATCCCCCCGCTCTTGCAGCACCCACCCCATCTGTTCAAGGGTGAAGTTGCCTTTGAGAGAGTTGCGCATCATCGAGGTAGTGGCCCAGTTCTCCGGTCCATCTTCCCCTCCCAGTGAAAGGGGGCAGATGTGGTCGATTGTGGGGTGGTTGTTCCAGTAGGCCAGGTGGCACTCGCCCGTTTTCCAATGTGCTTGATAGGGGAAGGCGTCCGGGATCATCTCCGAAATGGCGCGCAACACCCCCGGATTCACCAGGCGCTCTCCAGAGTACCGGTCGATAAAGCCGTCCCTAAAGAACTGCTCCACCATCTGCCGGACGGTATATCTTCTCCCTCTTCTCTCAACAGGGACAAAGGGATATTCTTCGTCGATTATCCGTTTTGCCGAATCGACCTCTCCGCCGTTTAGATAGGCCACTGCTTGAACCAACACCTCTACTCTGGAATCACCCACGGGAAATCCTCTCCTTTCACTCTGCTGTCTATCATACCACAGGGGCCAAATAAGCCCCATTGCCTCGGTGTGAAGGCGTCGTTGCCTTGGCGCCACCCGCGGCGGGGCGACAGGGACGCGGCCTGCCCCAAAGACGCAGCAGCCCCCATTTCAACGCACACTTCCCACAAGAGGATGGGAAATCAAATAAAATCGCTCTTTTTTTATTTTTCGCTTGCAATAGTGTGTGATACACACTATAATGAAATCGCAAATACAGTGTATTACTTATCACCGCCTGTCTGTCAGGCATCAAAAGGGGGGATTTCAATGGGCAAAGACGACCTGTTGGGCAGCTTGGAGCAAGAGCTGCGGCGGGGGACCCTCGTTCTCTGCACTCTGGGGCTGCTGCGCCGCCCCATGTATGGCTACCACCTGGTCAGCACCCTGGCGCAAAAGGGCATCCCGGTGGAAGCGGGCACCCTCTACCCGCTGCTGCGCCGGTTGGAGGGACAGGGGCTCCTGCGCAGCGTGTGGGAGACCGACGGGGCCAAACCCCGCAAGTACTACTCCCTCACCCCGGAGGGGGCTGTCGTCTACCGGCAGCTGCAAGAACAGTGGAAACAGCTCTCCCACAGCGTGGAAGAGATTGAAAAGGAGGCAGAAAAATGACCTTTGAAGCCGTCGAGCGCTACCTCTATGCCGCAACCAAAGATCTGCCCAGGAAAAGCCGTGCCGACATCGAGCGGGAGCTGCGGGTCGACATTGCCGACATGCTGGAGGCCCGCTGCCAGGGCCGAGCGGTGGAGGAGAGTGACATCCGCGCCGTTTTAGAGGGGTTCGGCCCCCCGAATGCCCTCGCCCGCCGCTACGGCGCCCGCGAGGGGCGCGGCCTCATCAGCCCCCTCTGGTACGGCCCCTACAAGGCCGCCCTCGCCGTCTCCCTGGGCGGGTGTGCCGCCATCCACTTTGCCGTCTGGGGGATCGGCGCACTGATCAGCCTATTAAAGGGCAGCGGCATCTCGGTTGCCCCCTCACCCCTCTTCCTGCTGCGCTCCTTCTTCACCTGGGCCTTTCCCCTCTTCGCCGTCGTCACCCTGGTGGTCGCCCTTCTCGACCGCCTGGGGGTGCCGGGCAGGCGGGAACAGCCCGCCGACTGGATCTCCGCCCTCCCGCCCATCCCCGCCGAGAAGGCGCGCATCAGCCGGGGGGAATCCATCGTCGGGGTGGTGGGGGCCGCCGTCATGGTGACCGTCATGCTCAACTTTTCCGCCCTCTCCGCGGCCGCGTTTGCCGGGCAGGGGCCGATACAGCTGCTGTCCCCCCAGGCAGAGGGTCGGTTCGTCGCCGGGGCGATCCTCCTCTTCCTGCTGGCGGGCATCGTCCACCTCTTTGCCCTCATCGAGGGGCGCTACTCCGTCCGCTATGCGGCGGTCTCCACCGCCCTTCACCTCTTCACCGGCGGGATCGCCTACTTTTCGCTCCGCATCCAGCCCTTTTTCAGCGGCGAGCTGATTGCCCTGGTGGAGCAAAACACCTCCGCCAACTTCCTTCCCCTCTTTCTCCACCTCAACGACATCGTCCTGGCCTGTATCCTCTTCTCCCTGGTCCTCGACACCGCCGAGACCCTCTACCGCACCGCCCGCTACGGCTGCCGATAGCCACTCCCCACCCTCCCGAGAGAGGGGGCGAAGCAGGTTTGCGCCCGCCCCGCCCTCTCTCTGTCTTTTTCCGCCGCCATCGCCTCTGCGGGAGGTTTTTTCACAAAACACCCCGCCGCAACCGATACTTGCCCCCCGGTTGCTGGCCCTTTGCCCCGGGGTGTGGTATCCTTGGGGCGAGGTGAGAAGAGATGTCCCTTCCAGAAAACATCCGCGAGGCCCGGCTGCAGGTCGGTCTCTCGCAAGAACAGGTGGCGGAGGCCCTCGGGGTAAGCCGGCAGGCCGTCTCCCGCTGGGAGCGGGGCGCCAGCCGGCCCAGCACCGCCAACCTCGTCGCTCTGGCAACCCTGTTTCATCGGTCGGTGGAACAGCTCACCGGCCGGTACGCCTCCTCCCCGCAGGTGGAGGAGGGGAGCAAGCGCATCTGCGATCGGTGCGGCCGACGCGCCGTCTTCTACGGCGACCCCGGACGGGAGAGCGCCTTTTGCAGCGAGGAATGCCGGGCCGCCTACGGCCGGGAGATGGCGGGCATTCAAAAACACCTGAAATGGTTTTGGGCGGGTGTGATCGCCGCCTGCGCTCTGATGGTGGGCGGCTCCTTTTTTAAAGCGGTCTTCCCCACCAACTGTACCGTCGGGGGCGGCATGGCCCTGCTGGGGGCGACCCTCGTCCTCTTCCCCTTCTGCACCCCGCAGACCTATGCCAAGTTGGGCCTGCGCCGCGCCTCTATCCTGGGGCGGGTGCTGGGCTGCGCCGTCGAGCTCTACGGCCTGTACATCCTCTTTTGGGGATGAGCAGGAAAAAAGAACAAAAAATAAAAAAGGCCGTTTTTTCAAATTCGTTTGCCGCTGCATAAATCCCACCCTTCCACCCATACTAGAGGTGAAGCGTTTGCAAGGCGCTGTCATTTTCAATATTTCTGCGGATGGAGGTACCATTTGTATGGGAGTCGTATCCAAAATCGCCCTGGTACTGGTCATCATCGGGGCCCTCAACTGGGGGCTGGTGGGCATCTTTTCCTTCGACCTGGTGGCCTACCTGTTCGGCGGAATGGCCTCTCTGGTGAGCCGGATCATCTACACTGTGGTGGGGATCGCCGGGATCTGGTGCATCGCCCTGCTGTTCAAAGACAGCCGTGCGCTGGATGTCACCGAGTAGACACGGGCGCAAAATCCACAAAAAAGGGGCTTGGCAACTGCGCAAATGCAGTGGCCGCGCCCCTTTTTTGCAGCCTCTTTTTGTGGTATGATAGCCGAAGAGCAGCTGTCGGGCGGTCGCCGCGGGGCCGAGACCTCGCGCCGCACGCGCCTGTTGACAGCTGAAAAATCGCAAAAGCGAGAAAGAGGTGTTCGCATTGGAGAATCTGTTTTTGGACCGCGCCAAGCAACTGGAGGAGGAGATCTGCTGGTACCGCAGGGCGGTGCACAGCTATGCAGAGGTGGGGCTGGACCTGCCCCAGACCACGGCTCTGGTCGCCGAGAAGCTGCGCTCCTTCGGCCTTGACCCCCAGCCCTGCGGCCCCGGCATCGTGGCCCTGGTGGGCAAACCGGCCGGCACCGGCAAGACCTTTCTGCTGCGCGCCGACATGGACGCCCTTCCCATGCGGGAAGTGACCGGCCTCCCCTTTGCCGCAGACAACGGCAACTGCCACTCCTGCGGGCACGACTGCCACACCGCCATGCTGCTGGGCGCGGCCAAGCTGCTCAAGGAGCGGGAGGGCGAGCTGGAGGGCACCGTCAAGCTGATGTTCCAGCCCGGCGAGGAGCAGCTGGCCGGGGCCAAGGCCATGGTGGAGGCCGGGGTGCTGGAAGGACCCAAGGTCGACGCGGCCATGGCCATCCACCTCTCGGTGGGGTTGCCCGACTCCTACACCGGGGCCGTTCAGTACGTGCGGGGGACCGCCGCCAATTCCGGCGACATGGTGCGCATCACCGTCAAGGGCTTTGGCACCCACGGCTCCACCCCCCAGCTGGGGGTGGACGCCATCAGCGTGGCGGCCCACATTGTGGTGGCTTTGGAAGAGGTCATCGCCCGCGAGGTCTCCACCACCGAGGGCTCGGTGATGATCGTCGGCAAGATCGAGGGCGGCGACACCTGCAACACCGTCTCCGGCCACTGCGTGATGGAGGCGTCCATCCGCGCCACCACCCACGAGCGCCGCGAGTTTTTGAAAAAGCGGATCAAAGAGGTGGCCGAGGGCACCGCCCGGGTCTACCGGGCCGAGGCCGAGGTGGAGTTTGTCTACGGCATGCCCCCCCTGGTCAACGACGCCGACACCTGCGACGAACTGGCCGCCTACTGCGCCAAGGTCGTCCCCGAGAAGGACGTGCAGGCGGTCCCCCCCTCCAGCGGGACCGAGGACTTTACATACGTGGCCCAGTACGTCCCCTCCTGCTACCTCAACCTGGGGGCCGGCAGCATCGGCGAGGGGCACCAGTGCTCGATGCACAACCCCGGCATGGTGCCGGAGGAGTCGGTCTTCCCCACCGGGGCCGCCCTCTACGCCCAGTGCGCCCTGGATTGGCTGAAGGCCCACAAGTAAAGGCCGCTTCTGTGCCCCACTGAAAACAGGGGCCGTCCCTCTCTGGCAGAGAGGGGCGGCCCCCTTTTTTGTTTGGTCAAAGGGCAGAAAAAGAGCCCGCGCCACAGGGGGTGCGGGCTCTTGCCGTCAAATGGATCTATTTCTCGATCAGTTCCAGGGTGTCCCGGGCGATCATCAGCTCTTCGTTGGTGGGGATGACCCAGGCCTCCACCTTGGAGCCCTCGGCGCTGAACTTGGCGTCCTGGCGGGAGGCGGCCTTGTTCTTCTCCTCGTCGAAGGAGAGGCCCAGGGCCTCCATCTCGCGGCAGACCTCGGCGCGGAAGACGTCGTCGTTCTCGCCGATGCCGCCGGTGAAGATCACCGCGTCCACCCCGTTCATGGCGGCGATGTAGCTGCCGATGAACTTTTTGATCTGGTAGACCACGATCTCCAACGTCATCTTGGCCCGGTCGTTGCCGCTGTCGGCGGCCTGGCGCAGGTCGCGGCAGTCGCTGGAGACGCCGGAGAGGCCCAGGAAGCCCGACTTCTTGTTGAGCAGGTCGCTCATCTCGTCGGGGGTGAAGCCCTCCTTGTTCATCAGGTAGGTGACCACCGAGGGGTCGATGCCGCCCGAGCGGGTGCCCATGATAAAGCCGTCCAGCGGGGTGAAGCCCATGGTGGTGTCCACCACCTTGCCGTCTTTGACCGCGGCGATGGAGCTGCCGTTGCCCAGGTGGCAGGTGATGATCTTGGTGCCCTCGAGGCCGCCCTTGATCTTGCCGTAGCGGGCGGTCACGTAGCGGTGGCTGGTGCCGTGGAAGCCGTAGCGGCGGATGGAGTACTTCTCGTAGTACTCGTAGGGGATGCCGAACATGTAGGCCTTGCGGGGCATGCTCTGGTGGAAGGAGGTGTCAAACACCGCCACCATCGGCATCTCCTTGCCAAAGACCTCCTGGCAGGCGCGCATGGCGATGGCCTGAGGGGGGTTGTGCAGGGGGCCCAGCTCTTTGAAGGAGAGGATGTCGTCGATGACCTGGTCGGTCACCACGGTGGAGACCTTGTACTTCTCGCTGCCGTGCAGCACCCGGTGGCCGACGGCGGAGATCTCCTGCACGTTGTCGATGACCTTGCCCTCGCCGGAAGTCAGCATCTCGACCACGGCCATGAAGGCCTCTTTGTGGGTCGGGAAGGGCATGTTCTTCTCGATCTTTTTATCCCCAGCGCTGTGGGTGATGAGACCGTCTACGCCGATGCGCTCGCAGTTGCCCTTTGCCAGAACGCTCTCGTCCTGCATGTCGATGAGCTGGTACTTCAGCGACGAACTGCCGGCGTTGATGACCAATATTTTCATGAAAAAAGTTCCCCCTCAATTGATTTTTCGCCTGTCCTCGTTTGTTGACGAACACACTTGCGTACTATATAGTAGTATAAAATGGGAAAAAGTGCAAGGGGAAAAGCCGGAAGGAGGGCGTATTTGTGCGGATTTTCGGGGTCGTCTGCGAGTGCAACCCCCTCCACACCGGGCACATCTGGCTGCTGTCGCAGGCCAGGGCCCGCGGGGCGGAGGCAGTGGTCTGCGCCATGAGCGGCAACTTTGTCCAGCGGGGGGAGCCGGCCCTCCTCCCCTGGTGGGTGCGGGCGAGAGCTTTGCTGGAAAACGGGGCCGACTTGGTGGTGCAGATCCCCACCGCCCACTGCCTCTCCTCGGCCCAATTTTACGCCCAGGGCGGGGTCTCCCTGCTGGCTGCGCTGGGGGTGGACACCCTCTTTTTCGGCAGCGAGAGCGGCGACCGGGCCGGGCTAGAGGCGACTGCCGACTTGGTGGAGAGCGAGGCCTTTGTCCAATTGGCCAAAGCGCTGCAGCGGGGGAACCTGGGGTACCCCGCCGCCCGGGCCGAAGCCTGCTGCCGCCTGGGGGGAGAGGCGGCGCTCCTCTCCTCCCCCAACGACACCCTGGCGCTGGAATACCTGCTGGCCATCCGCCGCGCCGGGGCGGGGATGAACATCCTCCCCATCCGGCGCATCGGCGCGGGCCACCACGACAGCCGTTTGGGGGGACAGACCGCCAGCGCCAGCGCCCTGCGCGCCCTGCTGCGTGCCGGAAAGGGCGAGGAGGCGGCCCCCTATCTGCCGAAGGGGCTGCCGGGGCCGCACCCCCTGGCGGACAGCCGCTGGCTGGGGCGGGCGGCGGTGCTGGCGGTGCAGTTGGCCCCCCTCGAGCGGTTGGCAGCCCTCCCCTTCTGCGACGAGGGGCTGGCCCGCCGGCTGCAGGCCTGCGCCGACGGCGCCGCCGACCTGGAGGAGCTGGCCGCTCGCTGCGTCAGCCGCCAGCACACCCGCGCCCGGGTGCGCCGGGCCGTCTGGTGCCTGCTGCTGGACATCCGCCGGGAAGAGGTCCTCGCCCCGCCCGACTGCCTGCGCATCCTGGGGGCCACCGAGACCGGCCTCGCCCTGCTGCGGGGGCCCCAGCGGCTGCCGGTCTGCCACAGCCTGGCCCGGGCGGGGGGCACCTCCTTCGGCCGGGTGGAGGCCCGCGCCGACGCCGTCTATGCAAACTGCTTTGAGAAACCGTTGCCGCAGGGGGAAAGCTATCGGCAAAAGTTTACAAAGATATGAGAAGCGATTGCTTTTTCGACAGCCCCATGGCACAATAGATGGGGTAAGAGACAGCCTGTCCGGCAGCGCGCCAGTCAGGCGGACGGTCCGACGCGCCGGCGGCGCCGGTTGGGCCGCCTTTTGTACGCCTTGACATCAAAACAGACAGCGGGGGTATCAATTTGAAACATCAGCTCATCTATGTCATTGACTTTGGCGGCCAGTACAACCAGCTGATTGCCCGCCGGGTGCGGGACCTGGGGGTCTACTGCGAAGTGCTGCCCCACACCGCGCCGGTGGAGCAGATCCGGGCCGGGAACCCGTCCGGCATCATCTTCACCGGCGGGCCCAACAGCGCCTACCTGCCCGACTCGCCCCAGTGCGACCCAGCCCTCTACCAGCTGGGGGTGCCGATCCTCGGCATCTGCTACGGCGCCCAGATGATGGCCCACATGTTCGGCGGCAAGGTCGAGGCGGCCCCGGTGGGCGAGTTCGGCAAGACCGTCTGCAAGGTGGTGGGAGAGACCCCGTTTTTTGCGGGCATCCAGCAGGAGAGCGTGGTCTGGATGAGCCATGTGGACTACATCTCCCAGCCGCCCGCCGGCTTCTCCGTCACCGCCGTCACCGACAACTGCCCGGTGGCCGCTATGGAGTGCCCCGAGAAAAAGCTCTACGCGGTGCAGTTTCACCTGGAGGTCAACCACACCCAGCAGGGGAGCGAGATGCTGCACAACTTCCTCTTTGACATCTGCGGCTGTGTGGGCGACTGGAACATGGAAAACTACCTGGACAGCGAGATCGCCCGGCTGAAAGAGCGCATCGGCGGCAAAAAGGTGCTGCTGGCCCTCTCCGGCGGGGTGGACTCCTCGGTCTGTGCGGCCCTGCTCTCCCGCGCCATCGGCAAACAGCTCACCTGTATCTTTGTGGACCACGGCCTGATGCGCTACAAAGAGGGCGACGCCATCGAGGAGACCTTCGGCAAGATGGACGTCAACTTCAAGCGGGTCAACGCCCAGGCGCGCTTTTTCGGCAAACTGGCCGGGGTGACCGAGCCCGAGGCCAAGCGCAAGGCCATTGGCGAGGAGTTCATCCGCGTCTTCGAGGAAGAGGCCAAGGCGATCGGCAAGGTGGACTTCCTGGCCCAGGGCACCATCTACCCCGACGTGGTGGAGTCCGGCCTGGGCGGCGAGAGCGCCGTCATCAAGAGCCACCACAACGTGGGCGGCCTGCCCGAGCACGTGGACTTCGAGGACATCGTCGAGCCGCTGAACATGCTCTTTAAAGACGAGGTCCGCCGCCTGGGCATCCTGCTGGGTCTGCCTAAGGAGATGGTCTGGCGCCAGCCCTTCCCCGGCCCCGGCCTGGGCATCCGCGTCATGGGCGAGGTGACCCCCGAAAAGGTCGACTTGCTGCAAAAGGCCGACTTCATCTTCCGCGAGGAGCTGGACAAGGCCGGCGAGTCCGGCAGTTTGAGCCAGTATTTCGCCGTGCTGACCGAGCAGCGGACGGTGGGGGTCGTGGGCGACTTCCGCACCTACGGCTACACCCTGGCGCTGCGGGCGGTCACCACCGACGACTTCATGACCGCCGACTTTGCCCGCATCCCCTATGACGTGCTGGAGAAGATATCCACCCGCATCATCGGCGAGCTGCCGGGCATCGGCCGCATCGTCTACGACGTGACCACCAAGCCCCCGGCCACCATTGAGTGGGAATGACGCTCGAAACGGCGAAAACCCGCATGAATACAGGCTTTTTTGCCCGTCCATACTGCTCTTGATACTGGATTGATACTATTTGTGTCCGCCCGGTATTCTCAAGAGAAAAATCCCAAAAGGACAAGCAAAACCGCCCTGCTGAACGACAAATTCAGCAGGGCGGTTTTTTTGCTTGTCTTATTTATTTTTCCGCCAAGGGATATAATATTCGCTTTCCAGGCCATCGTCGCAGGTATGGGGCCAGTTGAGTTTCCATTCAAAATACTCTTCCCTGGTGATCTCCCCGGCGTGTAACTCCTGCTGACGAAAAAGCCATTCCCGCATGAACTCGTCCACAAGGCCATACTGGAAGTACATACCCACGGGAGGGTGTGCGGGCCAGTCATCGCTATCATTGTACCGTACAGCGGTATCATCAGCGGCCCCTGCTCTGCCCGGATTGCGGACAAGTTGGAACAGGCGGATAGCGCCAGGGCTGTCCTCGTCCAGCCAGAAGAATGTCCGCATGAAGTCCTCGGCAGAGCCGGGGGCGATGGTGTAGAAGTTCTGGCGGTCTACCCGCAGCGCCTCGGCCATCTTGTCCAGCAGTTCCCGTTTCGGAACACGGTAATTCGTCTCATACTGGGCGATCCGGTTGTCCGCTCCCTTTTCCTCAAAGCCGATAGCAAGCCCCAATTCCTTTTGTGTCATGCCTCGAAAGGTGCGGATTTTCTTTATCTTGTCTCCGACTGTCATAATATCCCACCGCCTTTGCCAATAGTATAGCGCAAAAAAGCGAAAGATGCAAGATAATCTTTAACAAAAATGCGAAATAAATCCTTGACATTAACACTTATGTTAATGTATAATGAAGATGGTGACATTAACATATTTGCGAAACTAAAATAAGGAGGTGCTGACCATGGAAAAGGAGCTGTTTGTGAGAGCAGAGGAGGTCGCCAGGGAGCTGGGCATTTCCAAGCCCTACGCCTACAAGCTGGTGCGGGAGATGAACGAGGAGCTGAAGAAAAAAGGCTTTCTCACCATTCCCGGACGGGTAAGCAGGCGCTACTTCGAGGAAAAATTCTATGGGCTGCGGGACAGACAATAAGGAGGGAACCACAATGCCGGCATACAAAGACAAGGCAAAGGGCACATGGTATGCGTCCTTTTACTACGAGGACTGGACGGGCAAGAAAGTAAAGAAAATGAAACGGGGCTTTCCCACCAAGCGGGAGGCTCTGGAGTGGGAGCGGACATTCCTGCAACAACAGACCGCCGACCTGGAAATGACCTTTGAAAACTTCGTGGCTGTCTATGTGGCGGACATGAAAGGCCGTATCAAGGAAAACACCTGGGGGACGAAAGAGCATATCCTCTACAAGAAGTTGGTGCCGTACTTCGGCAAGCGGAAGATGTGCGACATTCACTCCAAGGAGGTCATCGCCTGGCAGAATGAAATGCTGGGTTACCGGGACAAGAACGGCAAGCCCTACTCTCCGGTGTACTTAAAAACGCTGCACAATCAGTTGAGCGCCGTGTTCAACCATGCGGTACGGCACTACAATCTAAAGGTCAATCCCGCTGCCCAGGCGGGCAATATGGGAAAGCCAAAGGGACGGGAAATGCTGTTCTGGACAAAGGCGGAGTATCTGAAATTCGCCGAGGCCATGATGGACAAGCCCCTTTCCTATTACGCCTTTGAAATGCTCTACTGGTGCGGCGTCCGGGAGGGGGAGCTGCTGGCCCTCACTCCTGGCGACTTCGACTTTGAGAAACAGACCGTCACCATCTCCAAGTCCTACCAGCGGATTAAGGGCAAGGATGTGATTACCGACCCCAAGACCCCTAAGAGCAACCGGGTCATTCAAATGCCCGCTTTCCTCTGTGAAGAAATGCGAGACTATATCAAGAGCCTGTATGGGGTGAAGCCCACCGACCGCATTTTCACGGTGACAAAATCCTACCTCCACCGGGAGATGGACAGGGGTGCGAAAGAGGCCGGGGTAAAGCGGATCAGAATACACGACCTGAGGCACTCCCACATTTCGCTGCTCATTGACATGGGCTTTACGGCCCTGGCAATCGCTGACCGGGTGGGACATGAAAGCATTGATATTACCTACCGCTACGCCCACCTGTTCCCCACCCGGCAGGCGGAGATGGCGGACAAACTGGACATGGAGCGAAAGGGGGCCTAAATCATGTCAGTGAAAAATCTTGACCGACACAACCGCTGGAGAAACAAAACTGTGGCTTTCCGGGTGTCCCCGGATGAGGACAGGGAAATTGAAACCGCTGTGCGGCTCTCCGGCCTTACCAAACAGGACTACATCACCCGACGGCTGCTGTGCCGGGATGTGGTGGTACAGGGCAACCCCAGGGTGTATAAGGCCCTGCGGAACGAGCTGGCCGCCGTTCTGGAAGAACTGGAGCGTATCGAGGCCGGGAATGGCGTGGATGGGGAGTTGCTGGACACCATCCGGCTGATCGCCGCCATCATGGACGGCATGAGGGAGGATTGATAGATGGATAGATTGCAAGAGAAAACGACTGCCCCATATCCGCCTGTTGGCGCAGACGGGGGACAGTCGCTCTCACAAAAACCTAACCAAAGTATAGCAGAGGGCGTGACAGAACACAAGCCCCCGGAAAGAGATTTGGAGGAAATCCTGCGGCAGATAAGCCGGGTCAATGACCCGGCCTATCTGCCTACCGTGTCTATGAATGACCTCTACGAACAGGTGTACCCCGGCAGACCTCCTGTGGTAGACGGTCTGCTCTATGCGGGGACATATCTCTTTGTGGGCGCTCCCAAGGTGGGCAAGTCCTTTCTCATGGCCCAGCTTGCCTATCATGTGAGTATGGGCCTTTCCCTGTGGGGGTATGAGGTGCGCCAGGGGACAGTCCTCTATCTGGCCCTGGAGGACAACCACCGTCGCTTACAGGAGCGGTTGTACCGGATGTTTGGAGTAGAGAGTACCGGAAACCTGTTCTTTGCCATCGGAGCTAAGCAGCTCGGCGGTGGCCTGGAGGAGCAGCTAAAGGGCTTTGTCCGGGAACACACGGACACCCGGCTTATTATCATCGACACCCTGCAAAAAATCCGGGAGGCCGGGGCAGAGAAGTACAGCTATGCCAACGACTATGAGGTAATCACCAAACTGAAACGGTTTGCCGATATAAGCGGGGTTTGCCTCCTGGTTGTACATCACACCCGCAAGCAGCAGGCCGATGATAAGTTTGATATGATCTCCGGCACCAACGGCTTATTGGGTGCGGCAGACGGGGCCTTTCTGCTCCAAAAGGAGCGGCGGGCAGACAACGCCGCCACCCTGGACATTTCTGGGCGGGATCAGCAAGACCAGCGCCTCTACCTCAAGCGGGACGAGGAACGGCTTGTGTGGGAGCTGGAGCGGCGGGAAACGGAGCTGCGGCAGGAGCCGCCTGACCCGGTGTTGGAGGCTGTTGCCGCCCTGGTAACGGCGGAACGGCCAGAGTGGAGAGGGACGGCCACGGAACTTGTCGCCGCCCTGGGGCTGGATATGAAACCCAATGCCCTGGCTATGCGGCTGAATGTCCGGGCGTGGCGGCTGTCCTATGAGTACCACATCCACTATGAAAGCGCCCGAACCCATGCCGGGCGGAGTATCAAGCTCACGTTGGAGGAACCCCAGGCGTGACGACCGTGACAGCTGTGACAGCTTTTCGGAGTGCGGAGGCGGTGTGTAAAACATCGTCACGGTCGTCACGGCTGTCACGGGGAGCGGGGGCGAAAGTCAAGGGGGGCATACCTGCGGGTGGAGATTGCCGCAAGTCAATACAACCCGTACCCCTTGACTTTCGGCCCACGGAAAACACTTGCCGGGCGGGGGAAAGGCCCCTGGCCTTTCCACCCTGCCCAACGGCGAGTGACAAAGTTTAGGCGGGGTGCAGGGTGCCCTTTTCAAAGGGCGGCCCTGCTGGGGGAGGCAACCGCAGTTGCCGGGGGCAAAGCCCCCACACCACCCCGTAGGGCGCAAATGCGCTTTTGATGGCCGTCAGGCTGTCAAAAGTGCTTTTGCGTTACTTTCGCAGAAAGTAACAAAGGCTCGCCGCTTGCGCGGCGGAAAAGGGAGGAGGGATTGATTTGAAAAGGACAATCAGCGCCATGGTGGGCCAAGGATCGGTGAACCATAACAGTAGAAAATTCCACGCCAAGAACACTGACCCGGAACGCTCCCACTTGAATATAACCTACTGCCAGGAGAATATCAAGGCGGTGTACCATGAACTCTTTGACGAGGCTCTGGAACGGTACAACGCTAAACAAACCAGGGCCGACAGAAGGATAGAGGATTACTATGAGAAGATCCGCTCCGGCAAGCAGGAAAAGCCGTTCCATGAAATCATCCTGCAAGTGGGCAATCGAGATGATATGAGCGCCGACAGCGAGGAGGGACAGCTTGCGGCAGCGGTTTTGGACGAGTACATGAAGGGCTTTCAAGAGCGCAACCCCCAACTCCGGGTGTTCTCTGCCCACCTCCACATGGACGAGGCTACGCCCCATCTGCACATTGACTTTGTACCATTCACCACCGGGAGCAAGCGAGGGCTGGACACGAGGGTATCTTTGAAACAGGCGTTAGCGGCCCAGGGTTTCCAGGGCGGCACCAGAGGGGACACAGAGTGGAGCCAGTGGGTGCGCTCGGAAAAGGAGCAGCTTTCCCTGGTCATGGAGCGCCACGGGATTGAGTGGGAGGACAAAGGCACCCACGACAAGCACTTGTCTGTGCTGGACTACAAGAAAGAGCAGCGGGCAAAGGAGATCGCCGTTCTGGAGACGGTCAAGGCGGAGAAAGAAAACCAGGTGGAGAGCCAGGAACGGCGGCTCAAAGAACTTGCCCCGGCGGTGAAAAATATGGAGCGGTTGGCAGCGGATTTCTCCGCCAATCCGGAGGAGATTTTGCCGGAGCCGGGAACGCTGGAAACAGGCCGGGCCTACCGAGAGAAAAAGGCAAAGCCCCTGCTGGCCCAAATCGTCAAGGTGCTGCGCTCCCTGTATCTGGCCTATGTGGAGCTGCGGGGGAAATTTGAGCGTCTGCAAGGGGACTATGGCCGGGTGAGGGAGAGCAACATCCGCCTGTCTGATCGATTGCAGGAGGTCAAGTTGGAAAACAAGGCCATGCGGCAAGTCTCCGCTGACTATGAGCGGGTCAAAAGGGCCTTTGGCCCAGAACAAGTGGACAGAATATTAGAGGCAGCTTACCAGCAGGAACATGCCGAAAAGGAACGGAAACGGGCCGCAAAGTCAAAAATTCGGATAGACGCACGATAATCACCAAAACCGGAGGGTATTCCAGTGAATACCCTCCGATTTTATTTGTGGAATCGGTAAAATGATTTCTTGTTTTTTAGAGCGTACTATGATATACTGCTATTATCCTGATTTGAGGAGTCTATCAAATATGCGGCAAGGTATTCTTAAATAAAATTTGATAATGGGCGCAAAAATGATTGCCCCTTGCAGGGGCTTGGTTTTTGTACCCAATTTTAAGAATACTTTTGCCTTTTTAGTAAATATCGTGACGGACCGCGGCTTATGTAAGTCGTGTATGTTTCTGTGTGTCCGAAGTCATGATCCCCAGCGGTAAAAGTATTAGCCGCTGGGGATTTTTGCGCCCATTCGGGCCTTGTATGGAGGATAGACATGAACATTATCAATATCGGGATTCTTGCCCATGTAGACGCTGGAAAGACGACCTTGACGGAGAGTCTGCTATATGCCAGTGGAGCCATTTCAGAACCAGGGAGCGTCGAAAAAGGGACAACGAGGACGGACACCTTGTTTTTGGAGCGGCAGCGTGGGATTACCATTCAAGCGGCAGTCACTTCCTTCCAGTGGCACAGATGTAAAGTTAACATTGTGGATACGCCCGGCCACATGGATTTTTTGGCGGAGGTGTACCGCTCTTTGGCTGTTTTAGATGGGGCCATCTTGGTGATCTCCGCGAAAGATGGCGTGCAGGCCCAGACCCGTATTCTGTTCCATGCCCTGCGGAAAATGAACATTCCCACCGTTATCTTTATCAACAAGATCGACCAGGCTGGCGTTGATTTGCAGAGCGTGGTTCAGTCTGTTCGGGATAAGCTCTCCGCCGATATTATCATCAAGCAGACGGTGTCGCTGTCCCCGGAAATAGTCCTGGAGGAAAATACCGACATAGAAGCATGGGATGCGGTCATCGAAAATAACGATGCATTATTGGAAAAGTATATCGCAGGAGAACCAATCAGCCAGGAAAAACTTGCGCGGGAGGAACAGCGGCGGGTTCAAGAAGCCTCCCTGTTTCCGGTCTATCATGGCAGCGCCAAAAAGGGCCTTGGCATTCAACCGTTGATGGATGCGGTGACAGGACTGTTCCAACCGATTGGGGAACAGGGGAGCGCCACCCTATGCGGCAGCGTTTTCAAGGTTGAGTACACCGATTGCGGCCAGCGGCGTGTCTATCTGCGGCTATACAGCGGAACGCTGCGCCTGCGGGATACGGTGGCCCTGGCCGGGAGAGAAAAGCTGAAAATCACAGAGATGCGTATTCCATCCAAAGGGGAAATTGTTCGGACAGACACCGCTTATCCGGGCGAAATTGTTATCCTTCCCAGCGACAGCGTGAGGTTAAACGATGTATTAGGGGATCAAACCCGGCTCCCTCGTAAAAGGTGGCGCGAGGCCCCCCTCCCCATGCTGCGGACGACGATTGCGCCGAAAACGGCAGCGCAAAGAGAACGGCTGCTGGACGCTCTTACGCAACTTGCGGATACTGACCCGCTTTTGCGCTGCGAAGTGGATTCCATCACCCATGAGATCATTCTTTCTTTTTTGGGCCGGGTGCAGTTGGAGGTCGTTTCCGCTTTGCTGTCGGAAAAATACAAGATTGAAACAGTGGTAAAGGAACCCACCGTCATTTATATGGAGCGGCCGCTCAAAGCAGCCAGCCACACCATCCATATCGAGGTGCCGCCCAACCCGTTTTGGGCATCTATCGGACTGTCTGTTACACCACTCCCGCTTGGCTCCGGCGTACAATACGAGAGCCGGGTTTCGCTGGGATACTTGAACCAGAGTTTTCAAAACGCTGTCAGGGATGGTATCCGTTACGGGCTGGAGCAGGGCTTGTTCGGCTGGAACGTAACGGACTGTAAGATTTGCTTTGAATACGGGCTTTATTACAGTCCAGTCAGCACGCCGGCGGACTTCCGCTCATTGGCCCCGATTGTATTGGAACAGGCATTGAAGGAATCGGGGACGCAGCTGCTGGAACCTTATCTCTCCTTCACCCTCTATGCGCCCCAGGAATACCTTTCCAGGGCTTATCATGATGCACCGAAATACTGTGCCACCATCGAAACGGCCCAGGTAAAAAAGGATGAAGTTGTCTTTACTGGCGAGATTCCCGCCCGCTGTATACAGGCATACCGTACTGATCTGGCCTTTTACACCAACGGGCAGAGCGTATGCCTTACAGAGCTAAAAGGGTATCAGGCCGCTGTCGGCCAGCCGGTCATCCAGCCCCGCCGTCCAAACAACCGCCTGGACAAGGTGCGCCATATGTTTCAGAAGGTAATGTAAAGATACATAATCGTCAAGACGGCAACAATCAGAAGTTATGGAGGGTAACAATGGAATATCGTAAGGAAGATTTAATGGAAGCAAAAAAGCAAATTTTGGGAGTGGGAGAGAACATGGGAACAGAGGAAAGTAAAAAAATCTGGGAGGAGAACGCACAATTTTGGGATAATGCAATGGGTGACGAATCTAATGAATTTCACAGAGAGGTAGTGCGTCCCAAAGTAACGGAACTTCTATCTCCTAATCCTGCGGATTATATTTTGGATATTGCGTGTGGCAATGGAAATTATTCTTCGTATCTTGCACAAAGAGGCGCTTCGGTTGTCGCTTTTGATTACAGCAAAAAAATGATAGAATTGGCTAAAAGACGGCAATCACAATATGCAAAACAAATTGAATTTTGTGTGGCGGATGCGACCAATAGAAAAAGTATATTAGAATTAAAAAGAAATCGAGCCTTTACGAAAGCAGTTTCTAATATGGCAATTATGGATATTACGGATATTGAACCACTTCTTATGGCTGTTTATGAACTGTTGCAGGAAAGCGGAATTTTTGTCTTTGCAACGCAACACCCTTGTTTTGTCACGTTGACTGAAAAATATATGACACCGCACAGTTACTATGATATAGCGATTGAAGGGCAACCGAAAGAGCAGATTTATTATCATCGTTCCATACAAGATATTTTTAACCTTTGTTTTAGAGCTGGATTTGTCATTGATGGATTTTATGAAGAATGTTTCAAAACCAACAAAGAAATTCCTATGGTAATGATAGTAAGGCTTAAGAAGGTAAAACGTGATACCTTACAATAAATTCAAGTTTGTCGGGTAAATAGCAAAGCCAGCCGAGCCAGCGGGCGGTCAAGATGAACGGGCTTCGCCCACCGTTGACAGCCCCGCCCGGTTTCGCAGTTAGGCAGTCAAGGAGCGACAGCAAGGAGTGCTGCCGCCCCGCACTATTATTCAGAGAGGGGGAATTTCCATGACAGACCAGAAAGCCTATCAAGAATATATCCAGCGCAGGTACAACGCCTCTTGCAAGGCTGTTATCCGCTGTGCCTGACAGCGTCCGTCCGTGCCGGAATTATGTAGAGCTCCACATAATTCTGTTGTATTTCCCAGCCTTTTGTGATACTATTTTGATACTAATAAACTTTACAGCCGAAAATAGCAGGTGGAATATTAACATATTTGCGAAAGTTTTTCCTGCGAAATCACCTCAAATACACCCTACTATATCTGAATTTGCCGAGTGGGAATAGCTATCTCAAGTAAGTGTTTGATGACAGGCGCGCCTAGGCTCGTCTGTCATTTTTGCAAACGGGTAGTTTTGTCTCCCAGAGAGATGCCCGTGAGAAAAGGGAGGTAACCCATGCCCTTTAGTGAGCAAGTCAAGTTGACTGCCAAAAGGAAAAGCAATTTTAGATGTGTGATTTGTGGGGAGCCGTTTGTGGAGGTTCACCACATTAAGCCACAACACGAAGGCGGCGATGACACGCTGGACAACGCCGTTCCGCTGTGCGCAAGATGTCACGACCTATTTGGTGAAAATCCCGCCAAGAGAAAGCAGATCAGGGAGATGAGGGACCACTATTACCAGCAAGTCGAATCAATGACAGACAGCGGCATTCTTGACAGAGGGCTCAGCGATAGCGCTTACACAGCACTGGAGAGTGAAAAAGTGGCTATCTACCACGTCGTATACGAAGGTGAGGACTTCGATACGTCGGCGTGCATTCTAATGGACCTGGCAGCTGAGGCGCAGAGGGCTCATCCCGGGAAAAAGCGCGTTTTATACCTCGACATCGACGGGCATCGCAATCCGGCTGGAGGCTTTGACAGGGATATGCTAGAACTCCAAAAAGAGTTTCTCATTTTTCTGATGCAGTACATAAGTGAAGCCCATACCCCCCTAATCCATCTGAAGAATCCCAGGCCACAAAACGACGATCTCCCGGACCACCTTTTTGTTCAGGACGGCGATCGCGGCACCATCCGCTTCCTGGGGGACGATGCAAAAACACTCATCACCATGGCCAAACAGGAAGAAAAGCCTATTGAATGACGCTTTCGGACAGGATGTAAAAAAACCAGTGGACCCTGTGTCTCCTTCGCACATTGGACATCTTCCCTTTTCGCCCGTCTTCCCTCTCTCTTGTGACCTCCCCAAAATGCCCCCTGGAGCAGTGCTCCCGGGGGCATTTTTGCCGCTTGACCCTCACTGAAAGGCGGCGCAAAACTGGCCCTTGACTTGGAGCGGACTCCAGGGTTTATCCTAGAACCAGACCAACAAAACAGCGGCCCTTACGCGCCGCCGTTTGAGGGGGGATGAGAGATGGATGAAGGAAAGAGACTGCACGACCTGGGCGGTGGCACCGCCTTCCCCATAGGGGCGGAAAACACCGCCTTCGCCGCCCACTTCAGCGAAAAATCCTATCTGGCAATGCTCGCCGACAGGGGGTGAGCATCGCCAACGTCACCTTTGCCCCTGCCTGCCGCAACGACTGGCACATCCACCGCCGGGGCGGCCAGATTTTATTGGTCACCGGGGGGCAGGGGTGTTACCAGGCCTGGGGCGAGCCCGCCCGGGAACTCCGCCCGGGGGATGTGGTCAACATCCCGCCGGATGTCAAGCACTGGCACGGCGCGGCGCCGGACAGCTGGTTTCCCCTCCTGGCGGTCGAGGTGCCCGCCGACGGCGGCGCGACCAAGTGGCTGGAGTCGGTGGACGGGTAGACCGGTTGCCACCTGCACCAAAAAATCCGCCCAAGAGGGCTATTGACCCCGGCCGAGCGGCGCTTTAAAATGGAGTTGATAGGAACTTGCGCCGGCGGGGCGCCATATCTGCCCCCCCTTCGGCCAGATGAAAGGAGTTTTTCAATGCAAAATTTTGTTTACGATATCCCGACCAAGGTCTATTTCGGGCCCGACCAGCTCTCCCACCTGGGGGAGGAGCTGAAGAAATTCGGCACCCGGGTACTGCTGACCTACGGCGGCGGCTCCATCAAAAAGACCGGTCTCTACGACCGCGTCGTCGCGGAGGTCGAGCGGGCGGGGCTCACCCTCTTTGAGCTCCCGGGCATCGAGCCCAACCCCCGCATCACCTCGGTCAACAAGGGGGTCGCCCTCTGCCGGGAGCACGAAATCGACGTGCTGCTGGCGGTGGGCGGCGGCTCCACCATCGACGCCACCAAGTTCATCGGCGCGGGGTACTACCACGACGGCGACGCCTGGGACCTGCTGTCCGACAAAGCCCCCATCACCAACTGCCTGCCCATCGTCACCGTGTTGACCCTGTCCGCCACCGGCTCGGAGATGGACGCGGGCGGCGTCATCAGCAACCTGGAGACCCGGGACAAGATCGGCCGGGGCCACCCCTCCATGCGGCCGAAGGTCTCCTTCCTCGACCCCACCGCCACCTACACCGTGGGGCCCTACCAGACCGCCTGCGGGGCGGCGGACATCCTCTCCCACCTCATGGAGACCTACTTCAACGCCGAGGGCAGCCTCTACATGCTCGACCGGATGATGGAGGGGCTGATGGAGACGGTGGTCCACGCGGCCCCGGTGGCGCTGGCAGAACCCGAGAACTACGAGGCCCGGGCCAATTTGATGTGGGCCTCCTCCTGGGCCATCAACGGCTTCACCCGCACCTGCCAGACCTGCGAGTGGAGCTGCCACCCCATGGAGCACGAGCTCTCTGCCTTTTACGACATCACCCACGGCCTGGGGCTGGCCATCCTCACCCCCCGCTGGATGGAGCACGTCCTCGACGAGGAGAGCGCCCCCCGCCTCGCCCGCTTTGCCAAGAGCGTCTTCGGGGTCGATGCCGCCCTGCCCGACAGGGTGGCCGCCAGAGAGGGCATTGCCCGGCTGTCCGCCTTCCTCTTTGACACCCTGGGGCTGAAGAGCACCTTCACCGCCCTGGGCATCGACGACACCCACTTCGCGGAGATGGCCAAAAAGGCCTGCGGTAACGGGGTGCTGCGGGGCTATCGCCCCCTGCGCCCGGCCGACGTGGAGGCCATCTTCCGCGCCTGCCTCTAGCCCAAAAAGAGGGCGGCCGGACTGTACCGGCCGCCCTCTTGCGATAGGCGCTAGTCCTCCCCCTTCTCCCCCTTGCGGCCGACCCACCTCTCCACCACAAGGTTGACAATGACCCCCGCGGCGATGACCAGGCCGCCGCGGAAGGTGGCGTCGGAAAAGCTGTTGCCCAGGAGAAGATCCAGCAGGACGCCGGTGAAGATCTGCCCGATGAAGAGCAGGAGGGTCAGGCGAAAGGCCGGCACGCGGGGGACAGTCAGGTTGCTCAGCAGCACCACCGCCACCCCCAAAACGCCCCCAAGGTAGATCCAGGGCCGTCCTGCGCCGCTGCCGATGTGCGCCCCGCCCGCCAGGCAGATGGAGCCCAGGGCCAGCGCCACCGTGATGGGCAGCCCCACCAGATGGTTGATGAGGGAGCCCCGCAGGAGCCCCGTCTGCTCGGCCAGCCGGGCGTTGACGGTGCGGGAGAGGACCACCGATACCCCCGCGCCGAGGGAGACCGCCACCGCCACCGCCGCCGCGGCGACCGTGCGGTCGAGCATCATCCTGATGCCCGCCAGGGAAAAGGCCAGCCCGATGAGGGAGCTCTTTTGAAAGGGGCGCTTCTCCATTCCCAACAGGCCGAAGTGGTCGATGGCGAGGGCCGCCGCCGTCTGCCCCAATAGCCCCAGGGCGACGATGCTCGTCATGCTGATTTTCCCGTAGGCGAGGTTGTTGAAGACGGTGGTAAAGACCCCGATGGCCCCGCCCAGGTAAATCCAGCGGGGGCGGTGGCCCCACAGCGGCCGCTTCTCCCGCTGCGCCGCGCAGAGGACCAGGGCAAAGAGCGAGCCGACCAGGTGGACGATCGCCGCCGCCACAAAGACGCTGTATGCGGCGGTGAGGTTGCCGTTGACGGACACCATGACCGCGAGGGTGACGCCGGTCAAAAGAGCGAGCAGCTGATACATGGTTTGATCCCTCCCTGTCATGAGGATACCAGATTTTTCCGGGACGGCATAGGACATTTGTCATGGTGCTTTTGGGGGAGAGGCGCGATACTGTCTTTTAGAGAGGGGGAAGAGCCGATGGAGCGGTGCGCACTGACAGCACGGCACCTGGCCAAACTCGCCGAGTACAACCTGCAGGGGGTGCCGCGGGAGCGCTGCACCGCCCTGCGCTACTGCCCGGGAGAGGCCATTGTGCGGGAGGGGGACGAGCTCGAGGGGCTGGCCCTGGCGGTCAAGGGGTTGGCCAAGGTCTCCCGCTCCACGCCGGACGGCAAAAACCTCATCCTCTGCTACTACCTCTCGGACGGGATGATCGGGGAGATCGAACTGCTGACCTGCCAGCGGCTGGCCACCACCACGGTGACGGCCGTCTCCGCCTTCGAGTGCGTCTTGATCGACCGCGCCAGCATCGCCGAGCAGCTGCGGGAAAACATCCCCTTCTGGCAGCGGCTGGGGGCGGTGTTGGCCGACAAGTTGCAGAGGAGTTCTGAAAACTACGCCCTCTCCTCCCTCTGCTCGGCACAGGAACGCCTCTGCGCCTACATCTGCAAAAATGCGCCCGGCGGGCTGTTCCGCGACCCCATCACCGACGTGGCCTGCTCTGTCGGCGCCAGCTACCGCCATGTCTTTCGCCTGCTGGCCGACCTCTGCCGCGAAGGGGTGCTGCAAAAGAGCAAACAGGGCTACCAGATCAAATGCCCAGCGGAGCTCGCCCGCCGGGCGCAAGCCGGCGGGGGAACACCCGCCCCGGGCAAAGCAAACAAGCGAAAGGAGACTGCGCCATGACCATTGCCGAGGTGAGCCGCACCTACGACCTGTCCGCCGACACCCTGCGCTACTACGAGCGCATCGGGCTGATCCCCCCGGTGCACCGCAGCGCCGGCGGCATCCGCGAGTACGACGAGGAGGACTGCCGCTGGGTCGAATTCATCAAGTGTATGCGGGGGGCGGGACTCCCCATCGAGTCGCTGGTGGAGTACGTCGCCCTCTTCCAGCAGGGGGAGGAGACCGCCCCAGCCCGCAAACTGCTGCTGGCGGAACAGCGGCAGCGGCTGGCAGAGCGCATCGAGGAGATGCAGGCGGTGCTGGCAAGGCTCGATTGCAAGATCGAGGGCTACGACCGGCTGGCAGCCGCCGAGAGCAAGTTGCGCCGCAGCCGGGACTGACCGCCTGCCCAGCCGCAGCGGGCCGTTCGCCAGAGGGCGGGCGGCCCGCTTTTTTGCCCCTCTCCCCGCGCCTGCCGCAGCGGCCGAATGCGCAGAAAAGGGGCGGGGTCGCTGTAACGGCCGGGGGATACAGGCGTCTTACTAGAAGAGAGGAGGGGAGCCGCCGTGGACGAATTTGAACAGCTGTACCGGGAGAATGCCCCCCTGGTCTACGGCTATCTGCTGCGGCTGACCGGCGATCCCGGCGAGGCGGAGGAGCTGTTGCAGGAGACCTTTGTCCGCGCCCTGATCCGGCTGGACGGCTTTCGGGGGGACTGCCGCCTCTCCTCCTGGCTCTGCCAAATCGGCAAAAACCTCTACCTGGACGCCCGGCGCAGGCAGAGCCGACAGCTCCCCCTGGAGGGGGCTGTGGACGGTGCGGCAGCGGAGGATCCGGCCCTCCTGCGCCAGGAGGAACGAGAGGAGGCGGAGGCCATCTTCCGCCAGGTGGAGCGGCTGGCCGAGCCGGGGCGCACCGTCTTTGCCATGCACGCCCTGCAGGGGCTCTCACTGGCCGAGATCAGCCGCCGCTACCGCCGCTCTGAAAGCTGGGCGCGGGTGCTCTACTACCGGGCCAAACGGCGGATCATCGCCGCCATGAAGGAGGATGGTTTGGATGGACTTTGACTGTGATTTGATACGCGACCTGCTCCCCCTCTACCTGGACGGGGTCTGCAGCGATGCCTCGCGCCGGGCGGTAAAGGCGCACCTGGCCGGCTGCGCCGACTGCCGCCGCGCCCTGGCGGAGATGGAGGCGGGGCTCGACCTCCCCCTCTCCGCCCCCCCGCCGGAGGGGACCGTCCTCGCCAACATCCGCCGCCGCTGGGCCAACTCCCTGTTGGCGGCCATCCTCCTCACCGCCCTGCTCTTCACCGCCGCCGGGGTGATGGTGGAGGGGGGCTGGCACACCCTGCCCCAGGGGCGGGCCGCCCTCTGGCTGGTGGTGCCGGGGGTGAGCTTCTTTCTCTCCCTCATCCACTACTTCTTCGCCCGGGAATACCGCAGCGCCCCCCTCTTTTCTCTCGTTTCGGGGGGGCTGACCGCCCTGCTCTGTCTGGGGGGCGATGCCCTCGCCCTCTGGTACTACCGCGGCTGGGGCCAGGGGGGTAGCGCCCTTCTCCCCTGCCTGCTCATCGCCCTGGCGGCGGGGGCCATTCAGCTGCTGCTGGCCCTCCTCTACGGCCGCTGGCTGGGGCTCGCGCCCCGGGGGAAAAGGGGATGAGCCCCGCCAGGGCCAAAGAGGCCTTCCTGCGCCACCCGCTCCTCTGGTCGCTGGCGGCCGGGCAGGTCCTGGGCTTTCTGGGCTGCCTGATCGCGGCGCTGGGCCGCGCCTCCTCCCTCGCGGGGCTGTTCGCGGTGTCGGCGGGCGTCGGGCTCTTTCTGGTCTGGCCCCTCCTCCTGACCCTCCTCAACCTGGCCTTTTTGATCCGCCGCGCCAAGGGGGCAGCCGCCCGCCTGGCCGGGCAGGCGGTGGAGGGGGCGACGCTGGCGGCTGGGTCTCTCTTTACCGCCCTTCTCCTCTCGATCTCGGAGGTCCGCTTTGCCGACTGGCCGGTCCCCCTGCAAAATGCCCAGCGGCACACCCCCGTCGCCAGCTGGGGGGCGCCCACCGTGGCGGTGTTGGCGGCCGTAGGGCTGTTGGGGTACTTGCTGCTGCGGCTGGTCCCCCTGCCCAAGCTGCCGCCCCTGGCGGCGGTGCTGGCCATGGCCGCCCTCTACCTGGGCTGCGGCGTCTGCCTGCTCTGGATGGCGCAGGTGTTCACCGCCCGGTACTGGTTGCTGGCCCTCTTCCCCGCCAACTGCCTTCTCATCGCCGCCAAGGCGGTGCGGGATCTGGTGGCCCAGTGGCGGGAACAGTGTCCCCGGCGGGAGGCGGCGGCGCGCTACCAGACCCGCCCCCTGCTGGGGCGGATGGCCGCCCTGCTCGAAAACACCGCCAACTGGCCCTGGCTCGCCGGGCTGCTGATGTGGCCCCTGTTGGGGGTCCTCGTCGGGCTGCTGGCCCTCTTTGGCCAGGCACCCGACGCGGTGCTGCGGGCCTGGAGCGAGACCAGCGACTGGAACCTCTCCCGGCAGGTCTCTCCCCCCAACGTCATTTACGACGAGCACTACCTCTGCACGGTGGCGGCGGGCGGGCACCGGCGGCTGGTCAAACCCCTGCGCCCGGGCTGCCGCCACGGCCACCGGGTGACAGTCAACCGGCAGCTCTGCGTGGCCAACGCCTTTGAGCAGCTGCTGGAGGAGCGCGCCCCCCGCTTTCACCGATTGGTGCGGGGGCTCTACGACCGGCTGGGCTACCCGGTGGCCCGGCACATCCGCTCCCCCTACCTGGCGGACGCCGTCTACCTGCTGATGAAACCGGCCGAATGGCTCTTCCTCACTGTGCTCTACCTCTTTGATCCCCTGCCGGAAAATCGTATCGCCGTGCAGTACCCCCACCGCCCCCTGCCCGGCGGATACCGCCGCTAGGGGGCCCTGCCTTCCAAGGGGAGGCCGCTCCCCTTCCCTGCGGGGACATAAATGCAAAGCGGAAGCGGGCGCAGAAACCAGTCGATCCGTGCCAACGGCCCGGCCATCGAAAAGGCAGTCGGCAGCCCCCGCGCGGAAGGGCAAGGGGGGAGCGCCGCCGGGTCACTGGGGCCCGGCGGCTGCTCGGCACCGCCCTCGATTGGAGCTGTTTTCGCAATCTCAATACTCCCGGCTGTCCTCTTCCCCATCGGCAGTTCTCGCAGGCGTCCGGCCGCCGCTCTTCGGCCCGGGAAAACGCCCCTGGCGGCTCCCCTGCCAGAGAATTCTCCCTCCCGTCCTCGGCAGTTCAAAACCACCCGCTTCCTCCCCTCCCCGGTCAAAGCCAAAGGGGGATGGGGAGGCGGAAAAATTGGTCTTTTCCATGGGCTCCGGACATCGCGCCGCCAGACGATTGCCGACCCAAAAAAGGGACCCAGCGCCCAAAGCGCCGGGTCCCTTTTTCTACTCCATCTCCCCCAAAGTGGCCTCCACCAACTTCTGGTGGGTCAGGCGGGAGAGGGCTTTGACCATTTCAAGGTCCAGCCCCATGGCCTCGGTGATGCGGCGGCCGTACTCCAAATCCGCCAGGTAGCAGTGGACGGCGTGGCGGTACTTGACGTTTTTGCTCACCGGCTCAATGTTTCTGGCGGTGTTTTCAATGAGCAGGTCCCGCTGCTGCGGGGTCATCACCCGCCAGAGGTCGCCCCCCGCGCGGAAGCAGTCGTCGGTGGGGTCGTCCTTGGGGTCGTAGGCGTACATGGCCCCCGACAGGTCCAGCGGCGGCTCCATCACCCCCGGCTGGGCCGCCCAGGCCCCCTGGCTGTTGGGGGAGTAGGCCGGCGCGCCGCCGTAGTTGCCGTCGGTGCGCATGGCGCCGTCCCGGTGGTAGTCGCTCACCGGGCAGCGGGCCCGGTTGACCGGGATCTGGTTGTAGTTGACCCCCAGCCGGTAGCGCTGGGCGTCGCCGTAGACAAAGAGCCGCCCCTGCAAAAACTTGTCCGGCGAAAAGCCGATGCCCGGCACCACGTGGGCCGGGGTGAAGGCGGACTGCTCCACCTCTGCAAAGTAGTTCTCGGGGTTGCGGTTGAGTTCCAGCACCCCCACCTCGATCAGGGGGAACTCCCCATGCCTCCAGATCTTGGTGATGTCAAAGGGGTTTTCATAGTGGGTTTGGGCCTGCTCCTCGGTCATGATCTGCACGTACATGGTCCAGCGGGGGTAGTCGCCCCGCTCGATGGACTCGTAGAGGTCCCGGCCGTGGCTCTCCCGGTCCTTGGCCACCACCGCCTCCGCCTCGGCGTCGGTGAGATTTTTGATGCCCTGCTGGGTCTTGAAGTGGAACTTGCACCAGACCCGCTGATTTTTCTCGTTGTAGAGGGAGAAGGTGTGCTCCCCGTAAAAGTGCATGTGGCGGAAGGAGGCGGGGATCCCCCTGTCGGACATGACGATGGTGGTCTGGTGGAAGGTCTCGGGCAGCAGCGTCCAGAAATCCCAGTTGTTCTGCGCCGAGCGCATGCCGGTGCGGGGATCGCGCTTCACCGCCCGGTTGAGGTCGGGGAAGTTGTGGACGTCGCGCAGGAAGAAGGTGGGGGTGTTGTTGCCCACCAGGTCCCAGTTGCCCTCCTCGGTGTAGAATTTCACCGCCACCCCGCGGATGTCCCGCTCTGCGTCGGCGGCCCCCCGCTCCCCCGCCACGGTGGAGAAGCGGAGGAAGAGGTCGGTCACCGCGCCGGGCTGCAGCACCTTGGCCCGGGTGTAGCGGGAGATGTCGCCGGTGACCGTCAGCTTGCCGTACGCCCCCCAGCCCTTGGCGTGCATCCGCCGCTCGGGGATGACCTCCCTGTCAAAGTGGGCCAGCTTCTCCAGCAGCCAAACATCCTGCAGCATCACCGGGCCGCGGGGGCCCGCGGTCAGCGAGTTCTCGTTTTCCGCCACCGGCGCACCCACTTCATTGGTCAAATTTTGAACGTCCATTCTGTAGTCCTCCTCTGTCTGGTCCAGCGGTGTAATGACTTCCACTTTCAGCTTATTCCCTTAAATCTCCCTTTTCAACGGTTTATTAGACAAGATTTGTACAGCATTTTTAGAACAGCCCACAAAATTCTCCCATCCGTCAAAAAAGCGCCCCGTTCCCATGTGGGAACGGGGCGCTTTGCCAGTCAGTCGTCGGGGAGATAGCGGGCGGCGGAGCGGGCAAATCGCCGCTGGGAGGGGGTGCCCTCCACCCGCTCCTTTGGGGGAAAGCCCCTCTCGAAGGCCAGCAGGCCCGCATCGCCGGGAGAGAGGGAGAAGGCCTCCGCCTCGCAGTAGCGGCCGGCGACCCCCGACAGCCCGCCGGGGCGCAGCTCTCTTGCCAGCAGGGCCGCGTGATAGCGCCCGTCGCGCAGGCGGATGCCGAAGGCCTTGCCGGTGCGAAAGCCAAAGCGGCGGTAGTAGTCGGGGTCGCCGGTGATGACCACCCCGCCGTACCCCAGCTCGGCGGCCAGCGGGAGGGTGGCCTCGATGAGGGCGGAACCCACCCTTTGCCCCTGCCAGTCGGGCAACACCCCGATGGGGCCAAAGGTGGCCACCGGGCGGCGCACCCCATCCGCCCCTGTCACCAGGGCCTGGGAGTAGGCGATCACTCCCACCGGGCGACCGGCCGCCAGGGCCACCCAGTCCAGGCCCGGCAGGTAGGCGGGATCCCCTCGCAGCCGGTGCAGCAGGTAGTGCTCCACGCACCCGGGGGCGAGGAGGTTCCAAAAGGCCTCCCGCACCAGCTCCTCGGTGGCGCGGTATTCTCCCCGCCGGGTGGGGCGCAACACAATGTCCACCGCCCTACTTCCGGCGCTTGCCCAGCAGCCGCAGCAGATAGAGGAAGATGTTGATGAAGTCGAGGTAGAGGTTCAGCGCCGAGTAGATGGAGATTTTCTTGAGCATCTCCCCATCGCCCTCAAAGCTGTAATAGTAGTCCTTGGCCCGCTTGGCGTCGTAGGTGGTGATTCCCATGAAGAGGGCCAGGCCGATGAAGCTGACGGCGATGTCCAGCCCCGAGAGGCGAAAGACCATCGACAACACGGTCATCACCAGCAGCCCGATCAGGCCGCAGGTCACCAGGCCACCCAGGCCGGAGACGTCCTTTTTGGTGATGATCCCCGCCGCCGCCATCGCCCCGAAGTAGACGCAGGCCGCCAAAAAGAGGAGGATGGCGCTGGGCACGTCGTAGAGCAAAAAGAGGGAGGAGAGCACCACCCCGGTGGTGGCCGCGTAGGCCAGGAAGATGGCCCGGGCCGCCCCGACGCTGAACTTGTAGAGGTTGCGGCTGAGGACCGCCACCATCACCAGCTTGGCCACCACCATGGCGATGAGCAGGTAGGGGCTGGCAAAGACATAGTAGAGGGCGCCGGTGGCATATACCGCATAAGAGGTGACAAAGGTGATGGCCAGGGCCAAAAACATCCAGCCGAAGGTGGCTGCCAGGTGCTTGTAGACGGGTTCTCTCTGCAGGGGGGCGGAAATCGGCTCCTTGCCGGGTTCGATCCATTCGCCGGTCTGGGTATCGTACATGGTCGCTCGCTCCTTTTTCTGGTGGGCTTTGTCGTCCGGGGGCGCGGGCCGCCCGGCAGTTGGCTCTATTATAGCAGACTTTTCCAAAAATCAAAAGAGCGCGGTCCCAAACAGCGGATCCGCCCCCAAACTGCACAAAAGAAAGCGCAAAAGTTCAGCGTCTTTTTGGCAGAAATATGTATATTCTATCTATATTTTCTATTTTTGTTAATAGTTTGTTATCATATATATACTACACTAAAGGTGTTGAGAGGATCCAAATCCCAACACAAATAACAGCGGGAGGGTTTGACAAATGATTCAGAGAATGCTGCTCAACGAAACGTCCTACTTCGGGCCTGGGGCCATTGAAAAAATCCCCGACGAGGTGCGGGAGCACTGTTGGGAAAAGGCCCTCATCGTCACCGACCGGGACCTGATCCGCCTGGGGGTGGCGGCGCGGGTGACCCACATCCTGGACGAGAACAAAATCAAATACAGCCTCTTTGACGACATCCACCAGAACCCCAGCATCGAAAACGTGCAGCACGGGGTGCAGACCTACCACTTTGTCAAGGCCGACTGCATGATCGCCATCGGCGGCGGCAGCGTCATGGACACCGCCAAGGCCATCGGCATCATCGCCAACAACCCCGACTACGACGACGTTCTCTCGCTGGAGGGGCGGCCCCTCACCCTCAATCAGGCCGTGCCCATCGTGGCGGTCCCCACCACCGCTGGCACCGCCGCCGAGGTGACCACCTCCTACACCATCACCGACGTGAAAAACCGCCGCAAGATCGTCTGCAACGACCCCCACAACATCCCCGTGGTGGCCATTGTCGACCCCGATATGATGGCCGGCATGCCCAAGGACCTGACCGTGGCCACCGGCATGGACGCCCTGACCCACGCCATCGAGGGGTATATCAGCAAGGGTGCCTGGCCCATGAGCGACATCTTCACCCTCAAAGCGGTGGAACTCATCGGCCGGTCGCTGCGCAAAGCCGCCCTTGAAAACGACCCGGAGGCCCGCAGCAGCATGGCCCTGGGCCAGCACCTGGCGGGGATGGGCTACTCCAACGCCGGGCGGGGCGTCGTCCACTCCCTGGCCCACGCGGTGGGCGGGGTCTACGGCACCTCCCACGGGCTGACCAACGGGGTCATCCTCCCCTGGGCGATGGAGTTCAACGCCGAGTGCACCGGCGAAAAGTACCGCGACATCGCCAAGGCCATGGGGGTGCACGGCACCGCCAACATGTCGCCGGAGGAGTACCGCAAGGCCGCGGTCGACGCGGTGCGCCAACTGGGGGCCGACCTGGGGGTCCCCGCCAACCTGGGCGCCCTGGGCGTCAAGGCGGAGGACGTCCCCTTCCTGGCCCAGCAGGCCATGAGCGACGTCTGCACCGCCGACAACCCGCGGGAGACAAGCCAGGCCGAGCTGGAAGAGCTGCTCAAAGCGATGCTCTGATTTCCCACGCCGCCGCCAAAGAGAGAGGGGTTGCGCCCCCTCCCACAAAAAAGGGCTCCCCTTTGGGGGAGCCCTTTTTTCGCTTCCTCGGGCCTCGCTCTGCCGGACCTGCACCCTTCGCCAGTTGACAGACACGTAGAGGTCGCCAGCCAAAAACACGGCAAAACAGATGGCCGCCGAGAGGTAGGAGGGATCTGTCAAAGGGGCCAGCCCCCACAGGGCGATCGGCACCAGGCCGTTGGCCGCATAGGCCAGCGCGCAGTGGGGATTTCGCCGAAAGGCGAGATAGACGGCGGGGAAACTGGTGGCAACAGAGAGGGTGTTCACCCCCAGGTCGGCCGTGTGAAAGGCCCTCAAAATAGAGAAAAACGCCGCGGTGACAGCCGCCGCCAGGGCCAGCATGACGGCGCCCTCTCCCCGCTTCAACCGGTCCACCCTCACCTCTGCGGAGAGGGCGATCAGCAGCACCGACGAGCAACACAGCAGCCTCTCTGCCCTTGTGAAGTAGTTGGACAGCGCCTTTCCGTTCACTGCAAGCACTTCCAAAAAAAGCATCCGCTCGCACATCTTCAAAGACCTAGCGATGTGCAGGCGAATGCTTTTCGCACCCTTTGCCCGGTGGCAAAATAACTTTTTACGAACTAGCACAGCCTTCGCCAAAACACGGGGGCGGGCCGCGCCCCCTTTAGAGGCTTTGCCCAGCGGGTGCCAGAGCTCTATCCCCCTCGCCCGGGCCGCCAACAGGCGGTTTGAGGGGGCGGGTCCTCACTCCCCCGCTCTTCCAGCCGGGCGAGGTAGGCGCCATAGCCCTCCTCCGCCATCCTTTCCCGGGGAATGAAGCGGAGGGCGGCGCTGTTGATGCAGTAGCGCAGGCCCCCCGTCTGCGCCGGGCCGTCGTCAAAGAGGTGCCCCAGGTGGTTGTCGCCCCCCTGGGAGCGGACCTCCACCCGCTCCATGCCAAAGCTCTCGTCCCGGTGCTCGGTGAGGGCCGCCCCCTCCACCGGGCGGGAGAAAGCGGGCCAGCCGCAGTCGGAGGCGAACTTGTCGCAGGAGAGGAAGAGGGGCTGGCCGGTGGCGGCGTCCACGTAAAGACCGTCGTCAAAAAAGTCCCAGTAGGGGTTTTCAAAGGCGGGTTCGGTGCCGTTTTCGCGCAGCACCCGGTACTGCTCGGGGGGCAGCTCCTCCCGCAGCACCTCCTCCGGCGGGTTTTTCCACCCCCGCTCCCCCGTCTCTCTGGGCGGGGGATTGGCTGCCTCGGCCCAGCGAAACTGCGCGGGGCCGATGTGGCAGTAGCCCTGGGGATTTTTTTGCAGGTAGTCCTGGTGGTACTCCTCCGCCGGGGCGTAATTTTTCAGCGGCTCCACCTGGGTGACCACCGGGGCGCTGTATTGGGCCTGCACCCGCGCAACCGCCCGGCGGATGGCGGGGAGGTCCCCCTCCCGCAAGTAGAAGATGCCGGTGCGGTACTGGCTGCCCATATCGCCCCCCTGGCGGTTGCGAATGGTGGGGTCCACCGCCCCAAAATAGCACTCCAGCAGCCCTTCCAGGGGGAGGACGGCCGAATCGTAGCGGACCATCACCGCCTCGGCGTGGCCGGTGTTGCCGTAACAGACCGCCTCGTAGCTGGGGTTTTCGCTAAAGCCGTTGGCGTAGCCCACCTGGGTGGCCGTGACCCCCCGAATGAGGGAGAGGTACTTCTGCAGCCCCCAAAAGCAGCCGCCGGCCAGGCAGATGGCGTCCCCCTCGGCTGAAAGGGGGGCCGGGCGCGCGGGCTCCCGGGCGGAAAACAAGCGGTGTCTCATCTCTTTTAAAACCTCCTTGAAAAGCGGTGAAACCGGGTTCCCCCGGCGGAGAAATATGGTATAATAGCCACGAAGCAGCTATGATACCGGGGATTGGCCGGGCAGATGCGCAGACGCCGTTTGCCCCTGCCCCACGGCCAAATCCCCCTGCGCGCTCGGCGCTGGCGGGACAATGGCCGCAGCGCGGCCGGTGCGCCGAGGCGGCCGAACAGGTGGGCAGGCGGCGTCTGTCCCCGCCCGGCGGTGGGCGGCAAAGGCGGCTTCTGACCCTGGCGGCAGAGCGCCGGCCAGGGGGCGACCGCCGCCCTCCCCCACAGCGCGGGGCAGGGCGGACAGGACAAAAAAGGAAAGGCGGCAGAGAGATGTACGACACCCCTCCCCTGCGAGACAATTACGGCGGCTACACCAAGCCCTGGTGGGAAAAGGCCTACAAGCCCGGCCAGCTGCTCTACGACTACAACCAGACCCGGATCGACGAGCTGGAGCGCCGGCGGCAGATCCTCGAGGAGATGCTGGGCGACATCGGCGAGCGGGAGCTGATCACCCCGCCCTTTTACTGCGACCAGGGCGAAAACGTCCACATCGGCCGGCAGTTTTATTCCAACTACAACTGCATCCTCCTGGACGGGGAGCGCATCGACATCGGCGACCGGGTCCTCTTTGGCCCCAACGTCACCGTCTGCACCTTCCGCCACCCCATCCACCCCGACGAGCGCTACGGCCCCGACGGCAGCACCACCATCACCCTGGAGCCGGTGGTGATCGAGGACGACGTCTGGGTGGGCGCCAACTGCTTTATCGGCCCCGGGGTGCGCATCGGCCACGGCTCGGTGGTCGGCGCGGGGAGTGTGGTCTTGAAGAGCATCCCCCCCATGTCGGTGGCCGCCGGCGTCCCCTGCCGGGTGATCCGCCCCATCACCGACGACGACCGGGTGGAGCGCCCCCTCTGACAAACCATTCATCAAAAGCCTGGAGCGGCCGCTCCAGGCTTTTTTTGCCCTTCTCTCTCATTTTCTCCCCCGGCGGGCGGGTTATTCCCCCACATCCAACCCGGCGGCCTGGTCCTCGGCGCAGGACCGGGTCTGGGCCCACCGCGACGGGGTGCACCTGCTCCCACCGGTTCAGCCGCCCCCGCCAAAGCCGGCGATATCCCGGCAAAAGCAGCGGGTGAGCCGGCGAGGAAGGTGGACAGTCGTCTCTCCCCGTCCACCAAAAAATGGATGAAATTTCAAATTCCACCGCCGGGCCGGGGCTGCCGTCGGCCTGTCCAAAATGACAAATGGGGCGTCTCTGTAAAGGGCCCCGGCTGCTCCCCTGGGCTTCGCCCGAGCAGCGGCGCCTCGCCTGTTTGGGGGAGAGGGCCGACCGCCGCTCGAGCCGCCGACACCAGAGCCGGGCCGACCCCACCGCCAAAAGGCCTGCCGCCAGGGTGCATCCGGCCGCCCCAGCGGCCCTCGTCGCATTTTTCTCTCTCCCCTCACCCGCTCTCACCGGGGAGGACACAAGCCGGCTGCGGTGCGGCCCGGCGACTCACCGGCCGCGGGTGTCCACCTCCTGGCAGCCCGGGAGCGCCGCCCGGGTCCGCCGCACCAAACAGCTGCGGCGACAGGCGAAGAGCGCCCCTGCACGGCCCGTTCCGCCCCCCTTGCAGCCGGACGATCCCTGCGAACAGGCCGTCAGCCCTCTGCGGCGCGCCAGTGGCAGCCGCATCCCTTTGCCTCAGCCCAGGCGACCCCGATTGGCGGGCACCCGCATCGCCCCTCCTCCGGCAGCAGCAGGGCCGGGGCGATGTGTGCCGGGTGCCCGGCCGCACCCGGTCGAGGGCGGCAAAGAACTTCCTTTCATCTGTCGGTTTGAGGGGACAGCGCAGAACCTGCACGCCGTCCCCTCCGCCCGGGCAACCGCCGCGCCCGCTGACAGAGATGATTGCCGGCTCGCCTCCCAGATGCGCCGGGCAGTCTCGAGGTCGTTCCCGCCGGATATCTCGTTGCCCGGCAGCAGGATGTCTCCGCGGAAATTTTGCTCCCAATCAAAAAAGAGGAGCGCGTGGCCGCCAGGACAGGCCGTCCCTTCCCCACCGGCCGCGGGGGCGTGCCCACTCCTCCTGCCCGCCGCCGCGGAGAGAGGCGGACAACTTTCCATCGCCCCAAGGCGACACCCGGAGCGCGCCCCCCTCTACCAATCTCTCTTTTCCCCCGCTCATTCCTCGCAAAACAGGGGGACGACCGCCCCTTTGGCCACGTCCACCAACCCCTTGTCGGTGATTTTCAGAGCTGGGCTCACCGGCAGCGAGAGGGTGCACAGGGACATCACCGGCTCGTAGTGGCGGTACCCCAGTCGGCGCAGGGCGCTCTGCACCCCCCGCAGCTGGGCGCCGATGACCTCCATCGGCTCCTCGCTCATCAATCCCGCCACCGGCAGGGGGATCTCGGCCAGGATATTGCCGCCCTCGGCCACCGCCATCCCCCCGCCCAGCTGGCGCACCCGCTCGGCCGCCAGGGCCATGTCGGCGGCGCTGTGGCCCACCGCCATCAGGTTGTGGTGGTCGTGGGCGTAGGTAGTGGCCACCGCCCCCCGCTGCAGCAGGTCGCCGCAGGTAAATCCGCGGCCCACGCCGCCGCCCCTGCCGTGGCGCTCAAAGACGCAGACCAGGGCCGCGCCGCTGCCCTGCCAGTCCACCAGCCCCCCTCGCACCGGCAGGGAGAGGTGCTCCTCGGCGGTCTGGGTCCTTAGGCGGCTGACCCCCATGGCCCGCACCGTCACCCGCTGGGCCCCCTGGGGGGCGGGCACCCGAAAGGCCTCCTCCCCGATGGGGGACAGCTGCACCGAGCGGTAGAAGTGGGGCGGGAACATCCCCGCGCGGCTGCGGGTGGGGGCCGGGGCCGCCGCGTCCCACACCAGCCGCCCGGCCTTGTAGGTGCGCTGGGGCAAAAAGTCCTCGGCCCGCTCGGAGAGCAGCACCATGTCCGCCAGCCGGCCGGGGGCAAGGGCCCCCCGGTCGTACAGCCGCATCCGCCGGGCGCCGGTGTAGCTGGCGCAGTAGATGGCCTGTTCCAGGGGCATCCCCAGCTCTACCGCCTCCCTCGCCAGGGCGTTGAGGTGGCCCCGGTCGACGAGGGCGTCGGCCATGGTGTCGTCGGTGACAAAGGCGGTCTGCTCGTAGAGGCGGTTTTGCACGATGAACTCCACCACCTCGGGCAGCAGCATCTTCCGCTGCAGCTCGAAGAACATCCCCTTAAAATAGCGGTGCTTCACCTCCTCCAAGTCGTGCTCGGTGTGGTCACTGTCGATGCCGGTGAAGAGGTAGCGGGAGAGGTCGATCCCCTTGAGACGGGGGCAGTGCCCCTCCAGGGGGAGCGCCGGGGCCCGATCGCGCAGGTAGCGGGTGAAAACGTTGGGCTTGCAGTCGGGCTCGCTTAGCACCCCGCGGGTATCCATCACCTCGCCCAGACAGGCGATGCGGGGATCTTGGAGCAGCTCCTTCAGCTCCTCCAGCCCGATCTCGCCGCCGGTGGTCTCCAGCGCGGCGCTGGTGGAGGGCACCGAGCTGGGGATGCCGCAGAGCACCTCCACCGCGCTGTCAGGGGCGGCGTCGAGGATGGCGCGGATCCCCTCAAGCCCAAAGACGTTGGCGATCTCGTGGGGTTCGCTGACGATGGTGGTGACCCCGCAGCGGGCCAGGTAGTCGGTGAAGGGCAGCGGGGCAGCCATGCTGCTCTCGATGTGCATGTGCACGTCCACCAGCCCGGGGATCAGGCAGCGCCCGCCGCAGTCATAGCGCGCCGGGGCCGAAAACTTCTCCAGCCCCTCCTCCCCCAGGCCCACGTGGAAGATCCGCCCCTCCAAAACAGCCAGATAGCCATGGAAAAAGCGCTGAAAATAGCTGTTGTATATCCGGGCGTTCTCGAGGATCAAATCAACTGGGTACACGGCATACCACCCTTTCTGCAAACAGGCGGTCCGGCGGGGGCCGCACATTCCTTCTCTTTCCTGCATGATAGCACAGCGGCGGCAGGGGGGACAAGGGCCGCCGCTTGTCAATTTGCCGGGAATGCCGTACACTCTCTTCAGGGGGGCGCACAGCCGCGGCCCCAATTCGATTCGACCGGCGGGGTGAGCGCGTGAAAACAGATCGTCTGGTGGGCATTTTGACCTACCTCTTGCAGACCGACCGGGCCACCATGCCAGAGCTGGCGGCCCGCTTTGAGGTGTCCCGGCGCACCATCCAGCGGGACGTGGACGCCCTCTGCCGCGCGGGCATCCCCCTGGTGAGCACCCGGGGCAGCGGCGGAGGGGTCGCCATCATGGACGGCTACAAACTCGACCGGCGGCTGCTCAGCCCCGGTGAATTGCAGGGCATCCTCGCCGGGCTGCGGGGGCTCGACAGCGTCAGCAAGACCTCCTCGGCCGAGCAGTTTTTGCAGAAGGTCTCCGCCCGGGGGGAGGCCCCCCTCTCCCCCGACGGCGACCTGGTCATCGATTTGGCATCCTTTTACAAGGACAGCCTGTCCGAAAAGATCGAGCTGCTGCGCCGGGCCATCGCCCAGCGGGAGCTGGTGTGCTTTCACTATTACTACGGCAAGGGCGAGGCCGACAAGCGAGTGGAGCCCTACTCCCTGGTCTTCAAGTGGTCGGACTGGTACCTCTTCGGCTTTTGCACCCAGCGGCAGGTCTTCCGCCTCTACAAGCTGGGGCGGCTCTGGGCCCTGACCCCCGCCGGAGAGGGGTTTGTCCCCCGCCCGGTGCCGGCGGAAAAGCGCCGCTTCGGCAGCCAGATGCGCGATGACTACCTGGTCACCGCCCTCTACTGCCCGGCGGCCAAATACCGGCTGGTGGAGGAGCGGGGCCCCGACTCCTTTTCCGTCGCAGAGGACGGCCGCCTGCTGGCCCGCTGGGGGTTTGCCGGGCCGGAGGAGGCCCTCGCCTGGTTCCTCAGCTTCGGCGACGGGGCGGAGGTCATCGACCCGCCCCAGATGAGGGAACGGGTGCGCGAGGAGGCCGAAAAAATCGCCGCCCACCACCGCTGAATAGGACAGGCTGTTGTCCTGTTTGCCCTGCTACGATAGGGGGGAAATGACGGCGGCCCGCAGAGGAGGCGCCTTTGATGGTGGAACCCCGCTGCGGCCTCCCCTGTACCGGCTGCACCTGGGGGGAGCGCTGCGGCGGCTGTATCGAGATTGGCGGTCCCCCCCTTTCACGGGGCCTGCCCCCTGGCCCGGTGCCGCCAGGGCAGGGGCCATCCCCACTGCGGCGGGTGCCTCGCCTTCCCCTGCGCGCTGTCGGCGCGCCATTTCAGCGACCCCGCACACGGCGACACCCCGCCCGGCGCCCGCATCGAGCGGGGCCGGGCCTGGGCCGAAGAGAAGGAGGAGAGAAAAGCGGTGGAGATTTACAGCTACAGCGACTTTGTCGAGGGGCTTTTGGCGGCGGGGTTTGCCCTGGGCGGCAGCAACGCCGAGGGCATCTACACCCTGGTGCCCTGGGACTGGCGGGAACAGCCGCCCTACGACACCCCGGTGCGCTGGCACACCGGCGACCCCGAGACCGATCCCTGGGAGTGGCGGATGCGGGTGCTGACAGAGCGCGACGACATCGCCTACGGCAAGGTGTTTTTCAAAAAGAGCGGCTACATCACCCGGGCCTGGTACCCCTATTTCCTCGCCGCCCGCCGACAGGGGCGGACCCTTTTCGAGGCCTACGAGGAGGGACAGGTCAGCCGGGAGGCCAAGCGGGTCTACGAGGCGCTGCTGGAGGCCGACAGCCTCCCCGCCCACGAGCTCAAGCGCCGGGCCGGCTTCTCTTCCCAGGAGAAGGCCCCCTTTGAGCGGGCCCTGACGGAATTGCAGATGGGGCTTTACATCACCGTCTGCGGCCGGCAGCAAAAGCGCTCCCAAACCGGGGAGGCGTACGGCTGGCCCTCGGCCGCCTTCTGCACGGCCGAGCGCTTCTGGGGCTGCGGCCTGTTTCGCGAGGCAGCCGCCCTCTCCCCCCAGGGGGCGGAGGAGGCCATCGCCCGCCAGGTCTACCGCCTCAACCCCGAGGCGCCCCCCAAAAAGGTGCAGAAGTTCATCCGCGGGTAGGACCAAAACAGGGCGGCCCGGGGAAAGGGTCAAACCCCTTTCCCGG
>NZ_JBQHTP010000012.1:0-90593 GCF_052065655.1 Bittarella sp. HCP28S3_D9
CCGCCCCCCCCCCCCCCCCGCCGCGCCCCCCCCCCCCCGCGCCCCACTTACTGCCCGCAGCCGGAGCAGGAGGAGCAGTTGCCGCCACAGCCGGCGGCGCTCACGTCGATCTCGTCGGGGTCCTCGCCGTTGATGGCCATCATCAAGATGGTGTTGATCTGGTTGGCCAGCTTGTCCACCTCGTCCTTGGCGGCGCTAAAGGCCAGCATATGGGGGTTTTTCATGATTTCTGCGTAGAGGGTGCGCATCTCGGCGTTGAGCTGGTCGATGCGGGCTTTGTCCTTCTCGCTCTTGCTCATCTCGGCGTTGAGGTTCATCCGCACCAGGTTGAACTTGCCGATGGCAGCCCCCAGCTCCTTGTCCTCGTCGTTTTGCTGCTGGGCCAGCTGCAGGGCCAGGTAGCGCTCGTCCTTCTGAATTTCCTTGGCCAGTTCTCTGGCCTGTGCGATAATATCCATTTTCAAATCCTCCCCATTCTCCCCCGCGCCCTTTGGCGGGCTTTGGGGGGACAAATTTATTGATTTCTCTTTTTGGGGGGCAAGGGCAAAGGGCAAGAATTTAAACCAGCTCGCCCGCCACCGCCCAGTTTTGCGCCTCGGTGATCTTGACCTGGACAAACTGCCCGCCAAGGCCCTCCTCCCCGGCAAAGGCGACCACGGTCCCGTGCTCGTCCCGCCCGGTCATCTGCCCGGGCTGTTTGCCGGGGCCATCCACCAGCACCCGCAGGGTCTGGCCCACCAGCCCCGCAAAGCGGGCGCTGCCGATGGCGCGCTGCACCTCCTGCAGTTGGGCAAACCAGCGGCTCTTCTCGGCCGCGGGGACGGGGTCTTCCATCCCCGCGGCGCGGGTGCCCGGCCGGGGGGAGAAGATGAAGATGAAGAGGCTGGCGTAGCCCACCTCCCGCACCAGGTCCACCGTCTGCAAAAACTCCTCTTCGCTCTCGCCGGGGAAGCCGACAATGATGTCGCTGGTAAAGGTGACGCCAGGGATGACCGCCTTGGCATAGGCGATCTTTTCCAGATAGCCGGCCCGGTCGTAGTGGCGGTTCATCTCCCGCAGCACCCGGTCGCTGCCCGACTGCACCGGCAGGTGGATGTGGCTGCAGAGCTTCTCCTCCCTGGCGATGAGGTCCAGGAGCTTGTGGGTGATGTCCTTGGGGTGGGAGGTCATGAACCGCACCCAGAAGTCGCCGGGGATGCGGCAGATGCGCTCGAGCAGGTCGGCAAAGTCGCAGGGCTTGTCCAGCCCCTTGCCGTAGCTGTTGACATTTTGCCCCAGCAGGGTGATCTCTTTGTACCCGGCCTCCACCAGGCCGCGCACCTCGGCCACCACGTCCTCGGGGCGGCGGCTGACCTCGCGGCCGCGCACCAAGGGCACCACGCAGTAAGAGCAGAAGTTGTCGCAGCCGTACATGATGGGGACCCAGGCCTTGACAGAGCCGTCCCGGCGCACCGGCATCCCCTCGACGATCACGTTCTCCCCCTCCTCGGCATCAAAGACCCGGGCAGGGCTGCCCTGCCGCCCCCGCAGCACCTCGCAGAGGTTTTGGGGGAAATTTTGCAGGGCGTGGGTGCCAAAGACCAGGTCCACAAAGGGGTAGCTGCGGCGGATGCGCTCCTGCACCGGCTTTTGCTGCATCATGCAGCCGCACAGGCCGATGACCATGCCGGGGTTTTTGGCCTTGTAGCCCTTGAGGGCCCCCACGTTGCCGTAGAGCTTTTGCTCGGCGTGCTCCCGCACGGCGCAGGTGTTGTAGATGACCAGGTCGGCCTCCTCCCGGCGCTCGGTGAAGCCGTAGCCGATCTCGGCGAGCATCCCCTTGATCTTCTCCCCGTCGCTGACGTTTTGCTGGCAGCCGTAGGAGTGGATGTGGGCTAGGGGCCGCCGGGCCCCGTAGAGGGCGAGGCACTGCTGCCTGGCGGCCTCGATCCCCGCGCTGGAAAAGCGGGGGGAAGGCGGGTTTGTTTGGCTCTTCAAAGGTGTTCCTCCTAATTTGTCCATTCGCGTTTCATCATACCATTTTTGTCCCTTTGCTTCAAGTTCCGGTTGTGAAGATTGTGAAAATTCGCAGAAAACCTTCCATCTTTTTTCCGGGTATACTATAATCGGTATTTATAAGGATGTGATTTTTTGAAACCGACACAAGACTTCAACTTCAAGCGGTGGGTCTGGCCCATCACCTACGGCATTCTGCTCTTCTTTTTGCTGCAAAACATCGGCCGCCTCTTCAACCTGGCGGACGGGATGATGGGGCTCCTCTCCCCCATTGTCATCGGCTTTTTCATCGCCTTTATCCTCAACATCCCCATGCGGGCCATCGAGCAGGGGCTGGTCGACCGCTTCCTCATCCGCAAGGAGCTGCCCTCCCTGCGCCGCACCGTCTCCATCCTGCTGACGCTGCTGGTGGTGATCCTCCTCTTCACCGTCATCATCCGCTACGTGGGCCCCCAGCTCACCGACAGCGTGATGCTGCTGGGCCGGCAAATGCCAGGCTACATGAACGAGGTGCAAAAGTGGGTGACCGACATCTCGCAAAACGTCGAGCTGCCCGCCGAGGTGGCCACCAAACTCACCACCTATTTTAACGACGCCCTGCAGTGGCTACTCAACTTCCTCACCGACTTTGTGCCCAAACTCATCGGCGGGGTGGTGGGGTTTGCCTCCAGCCTCATCAATGTGTTCATGGGCTTCGTCTTCGCCCTCTACATGCTCTTTAACAAGGAGAAGATGGTGCGCGGGGTGAAAAAGCTCGCCGCCGCCCTCCTCCCCGAGAACATCTTCCGCAAGGTGCACGACGTGGCCGCCCTCACCAACAACACCTTCAACGGCTACTTCACCGGCCAGCTCACCGAGGCCTTTGTCCTCGGCGGCCTCTGCTTTTTGGGGATGAGCATCTTCCGCTTCCCCTACGCCCCCCTCATCAGCGTCATCGTGGGGGTCACCGCCCTCATCCCCATCCTGGGCGCCTATCTGGGGGCCATCCCCAGCGCCTTCCTCATCCTCATCGAGAGCCCCATCAAGGCCCTGTGGTTCGTCATCTTCATCGTCTGCCTGCAGCAGTTGGAGGGCAGTCTCATCTACCCCCGCATCGTGGGCTCCTCCATCGGTCTCACCGGCTTTTGGGTGATGGCGGCCCTCATCGTCGGCGGCGGCATCGCCGGCATCCCCGGGGTCATCATCGGCGTCCCCGCCTGCTCGGTCCTCTACACCCTCACCTCCAAAAAGACAAACGAGGTCCTCAAGAAAAAACAGCTGGACATCCGCTGACCCCCACCGGTAAAAAGCGGCGCCACCCAAATTGGGTGGCGCTGCTTTTCTCAAAGTCAGTGGAAATCTGTTTAAGACTGGGTGAAGGAGATGTCGATGTTGCCGTTGGTGGTGGCGCAGTAAAACTGCTTCTGCGCGCCCGTCCCGCCGCTCTCGCCCAGGTTGGACTTGCCGTTGGTGGTGGTGCAGCGGTAGTTGTAATCGCCCTGGCTGCCCACAAAGCTGCCCTTGATGGAGGCGTTGGTGGTCTTGAAGTTGGCGGTGGTGGCCTCTAGCCGCTCAAACTCGACCCGGCCGTTTTTGGAGGTGGCGGTAAAGGTCTTACCGCAGGAGATGCGCTCGAGCCGCACAGCGGCGTTGGTGGTCTCCACCGTGGCCACCCCCGCCTGGGAATCCTCCAGGGTGAGGGCGCCGTTGGTGGTCTTGAGCCAGAGGGTGTTCCCCACGTCCAGGGCCCGCCCTTTGATGGTGCCGTTTTTGGTCTCTGCCTCCAGTTCGCCGCTAGCGGAGACACTGTCCAGGTCGATGGAGGAGTTGGTGGTCTTCATCTCCAGCCGGTTTGCCTTGACCTGGGTGAGGTGCAGCGAGCCGTTGGTGGTCGAGAGGGTGGTCGTCCCCGCCACCGACAGGTCCTCCAACTCGATGCGGGCGTTGGTGGTGCTGGCCTTCAACTGGGGCAGGGTGCAGCTCTCCACCTCGATGGCGGCATTGGAGGTGTCCAGCGACAGGCCCTCCAACCGCTCCATCCCGTTACAGCTGATCTTGCCGTTGGTGGTGCGCACCGAGAGCAGTTTCTGGTAGTCCTGCGGCACCCGCAGGACACAGCGGGTGCGGACCTCGTTCAGGCCGCTGAACATCCCCGACCAGACCCGACGCAACCAGTTGTAGTGCCGCTCGGTGTTGACGCTGCGCACCCGCAGCACCCCGTTCTCGTTGGTTATTTCAAACTTGCAGTACTTGGTCTCGGTGTACTCGAGGGCGATCTCCGTCCCCTCGGCAGGGAGGATTTCCACCCGCCGGTTGCCCAGTTCCAGGCGGATCTCCTCCACCCCCGCGGCCGGGGCACTGTAACTCTTCTCCTCGACTTCGCCGCTGGTGGCGTCCAACTGCCAGACGTCGAAGCCGACCATGGCAAAGGCGCCGCCCGCCAGCAGGGCCCCGGCGACACAGAGCGCCGCGGCGGCGATCAGCCAACCCCTAATGTGCTTCATTGACAGCAGCCCCCTTTCTCTTTTTCCCAATGCTGCCCAGCCAGCCAAAGAGGGCGCTGCAGCCCTTCATCATGGCCTTTGCCAGCCCCCATCCCCCCAGGAAGGAGAGGATGGCAAACCCCGCAAACAGCAGGCAGATCCCGATTTGAAAGGCCCCGATCACGGTGTTTTGCGCCAGCAGCGCAAAAGAGGGCACTAAGTAGATGAATCCCGACGCCAAAAAGGCAAAGGACATGACAAACAGGGAGAGCACCAGCATCCACCCGACGAGGAGCAGGGCCAGGGCGACCATGCCGACCGCCAGCGCCAAACTCGCCCAGATGGGGCTGGTCACCGCCAGCAGCACGATTTTCAGCACCTGGCTGTCCTCTCTCTGGCGGGGCGGCGGGGGCGCGTAGGGCTGGCCGTAGGGCGGTGCGCCGTAGTTTCCCACCGGGGGGGCGCCGTAGGGCGGACGGGGGGCGGTGAAAGGCGCTTGTCCCCCCATCTGCGGCCGCGGGTCGCCGGTCGGATGCGTCTGCGGCGGGGGCGCGGCGGGCTCCTTCTTGGCGCCGCCCTCGCTCTCGGCAATCAGTTTGTCGGCGATCTCCTCCACCGGGCCAAACTGGGCGATGACCTCCTCCTCGTCCATCCCCGCCTCCAGCTTGTCGGCGATCATCTCATTGTAGTAGTCCATGGCCATGTCCCGCTCGCCCTCTGACAGCGGCGCGATCTTCTGGCGCAGGGCGTTCATAAATTCGTCCCGTCTCACAGTGCATCCTCCCCCAAAATATAGCAGTATATCCTCTTTAGCTGCGGCCAGTCTCCGGCGAACTCGCCCAGGCGGCGGACCCCCTCTTCGGTGATCTTGTAGTATTTGCGCAGGCGGCCGTTGTGCGCCTGCGAATAGGTGGTGAGACAACCGTTTCCCTCCAGGCGCTTGAGGATCGGATAGAGAGTCGACTCCGATATCTCTATATATTCTGAGAGATCGCCTATGATTTTGTACCCGTATGAGTCCTCTTTTTTCAGGGCGGTGAGGACACATGCCTCCAGCAGCCCCTTTTTCATCTGTACGTCGATGGCTCATCCCTCCTTACACATAATACTATATTGTACATAGTATACTTTGTCAACCCCTTTTCCCCCTCTTTTCTGAAGGTTGCAAAAAAAGGGGGGATGGGGCATAATAGAGGGCGTTTGAAAAAGAAGGAAAACAGACTGCGAGAGAAAGGAGATCCGCTGTGAAAAACCGCTTTGTCACCCCGGGAGGCGAATTTGTCATCCGCCCCACGCGGGAAGAGGACTGCCCGCTCATCCTCTCCTTTATCAAGGAGCTGGCCGAGTACGAGAAGATGGGCGACTTGGTGGAAGCCACCGCCGAGACCCTGCGCCACTCCCTCTTTGGGCGGGGGGCCGCCCGCTGCGTCATCGGCGAGCTGGAGGGGGAGCCGGTGGGGTTTGCCCTCTACTTCTACAACTTCTCCACCTTTGTCGGCAAGCCCGGCCTCTATCTGGAGGACCTGTTCGTCCGCCCGGCCCACCGCGGGCTGGGGCTGGGCAAGCTCCTGCTGCAATACCTGGCCAACCTGGCGCGGGAGGAGGACTGCGGCCGGATGGAGTGGTTCTGCCTGGACTGGAACGCCCCCTCCATCGCCTTTTACAAAAAGATGGGCGCCCGCCCGCTGGACGACTGGACGGTCTTTCGCCTGGACGCCCAGGCCTTGGAAGACCTCGCCTTTCCCCAGTAGCCGCCCTCTCCAAAAGCCGGGAACACCCCCTCCAAAGAGGGGGCGTTTTGTGCGCTCCCGGCGATCCGTCCCCGCGGTGGGATTGTCAGGGGGGCACTTTTTTTGTATACTGTCTTTAAAAGACATTCTGATGAACCTGTTTTTTTAGAAATTTGAGCAGAAAAGGGGGCGAAACCACCTTGCAAAGACAGCGCGTTCTCACCCTGCGCCTGGTCGCCTGCCTGGCGGCCGCCTCCCTTTTGTTGGGCGGCTGCGCCGCCTTCTCCCAAGACGACGCCCCCCTCTCCTCCCCTGTCAGCGCGGCCGATCTGGGGATCGACATGGACTGCAGGGACCAGGGCCGTCTCACCGCCGGAGACGAAAACTACATCTACGCCGCAGGCAGGCGGGGCATCTACCAAATCGGCAGGGGAACAGCCAGCGGCGAGTTGATCCTCCCCCTGTCCTCCCGGGCGCAGTCCCTCATCCGCTACCAGAAATACCTCTACTACCTGCAAGACGGCGCCCTCTTTGCCCTGGATCTGCAGACCCGCGCCGTCCACCCCCTGGGGATCGAGGCGGGGGACGTCTCCCTCCTCAAAGACGCCCTCTATGTCACCACCCCCGACGGCGGCGACCGGCTGCTCTACCGGCTGCAAAATCCCCTCGCCCCGACCCTGGAGGAGCAGGTGCCCGCCGACGAGGGGGCCAGCTACCCCCACTTTTACAGCGGCGTTCTCAGCGGTTCCGCCGGTGTCGCCTACCGGGAGTGGGTGGACGAAAAAGACCCCCTCTCCCTGAATGTCGCCCTCCTCTCGACCGAGAAGGGCGAGCTGGCATCCCCCCTCTCCCTGCCCAGCGAGCGCAGCGGCTCCCACCTGGTCACCCCAGAGGGCGTCTACTACGCGGACAACGGCATCTACCGGGCCCCCTTTGGCGGAAGCCGGATGCACCTCACCGTCAGCCGCGCGACCTTTCCCATCTTCATCACCTACGACAGCCAGTGGATCTATTTTATGGACGGCGCCAATTCGGAGAAAAGGGTCTACCGCCTGCGCTGGGAGACGGTGGAGGAGATCCCCCGATTGCAGGGGATCGACTCCTTTGAGGTCATCTACGACTGGATCTATTTCTACGACGAGACCTCCGATGTCCTCTGTCGCTTTTACATGGGACAGCCCGAGAGCTCTTTGCAGATGGAGATGGAGTTTTTGGCAAAGAAACCCTCATAAACGGACAAAAGGCGGCTGGAAAAACAGCCGCCTTTTTGTAATATGTGTTCGCAGCGGCAAGCGGCTTTCCATCTCCCCAAAGCCCCTCCCCCGCGGGGGTCGAACCCGCCTAAAGCCGGGAAAAAGGGAAGGTGCCCCTGCCGCCGCCCCCGTCTGTACAGGTGTGGCAAAGCGCCGGCCCCCCTCTCTTTGCCGGGGGGGATTTTCTGTTCTCGCAAAACAAAAAAAGAAGCAACCAAATCGGTTGCTTCTCGTGGCGGAAAGAGAGGGATTCGAACCCTCGAGACGGTATCACCGCCTACACGATTTCCAGTCGTGCGCCTTCGACCAGCTCAGCCATCTTTCCGCATATCGCAGGGCGCTCATTTATTATACCCATGGGTTTCCAAAAAATCAACCCCCTTTTTTTCATTTTCGCAAATAATTTGTCTCTTTGTGCCCACACTATCTGCAAAACCAAAATAGGGGGAAAACGAATCATGGACCAGAACACTGAAATGCTCGACTTCATCTACAAAAACACCGAAATGGGGCTCTCCACCCTCGACCGGCTGGTGGGGATCGCCGAGGACGACCACTTCAAGGTCGCCCTCCTCACCCAAAAGGAGGAGTACCGCAAAATCTTCGCCGAGGCCAAACAGCTGGCCGGGGTGGAGCTGGAAAAGACCGGCGCCATGGCCAAATTCTCGGCCTATATGATGCTGGAGCTCAAGACCCTGGCCGACAACTCCCCCTCCCACATCGCCGAGATGCTCATTCAGGGCAGCACCATGGGGGTGGTGGACATGACCAAGCGGCTCAAGGAGTACACCTGCGCCAGCGACGAGGTGCGCGCCCTGGCCCAAAAACTGCTGGAGACCGAGCAGCAAAACATCGAGACCATGAAGGGGTTTTTGCGCTAGCAGGCCGTCACAGCCCCTGGGAGCGGAGCAGCCCCCGGTAGTAGTTTTGCGGCCGGTGGGCCTCAAAGGAGATGGCGCCCGGCAGCCGCGGGGGGCCGACGGCGACCCGGATGCCCACATGGCGAAACCCCATCCAGGCAAAGGGCACCTTGGTGACGATGTCGTTGCCGTTTTCCACCCGAAAGGTCTTGAACACCCGCCGGTTGAAGGACTGGGCAAAGGCCCGGTTGCCCACCCGCGGGCAGCCGAAGAGCACCACTTCAAAGTCCTTTTCGGGAAAGTTGTACTGTAGATCCACCGCGCACAAAACCGCCAGCGCCGCCCCGTAGGAGTGGCCGGTGACCCGCACCTTCTCCGCCTCTTTGGGGAGAAAATAGCGGATGGCGTCGCGCACTTCGGGGTTTTTGTACATGTCGATAAAGCCCCCGTGCACCCGAATTTTGGAAGCGGCGTTGTCGTAGGGGATCTTCTTTTTGCAAAAGCGAAAATCGGTGGCCCAGTCCCTGGCCGAATCGGTTCCCCGAAAGGCGATGTAGACGGTTTTACCCACGCACTCCATATAGAGCTGGATGCCCGTCTTCCCGCTGTCGATAAAGCGCACTTCCCGCCCCTTTTTTACCGGCAGGTTGTCGCCGTAGGCCGCGGCCGACAGCTCCAGCATCGCGGCAAAGCCCTTGTATTCCATCTTCAAAACACCCCCGGAGCCAGTCTATGCTCTGGGGGTGTCTCTCTGCGCCCCTACGCCTCGGGCAGGCCCAGCACCTCGCCCGCCTCTTCCTCGGGCAGCTGGCTCACCTCTTTTAGGCGGCGCTGGATCTGGCGGGTGCGCACCCCCACCAGCCGGTCCAGCTCGCTGCCCGCCTGTTCCAGCCGCTGCTGGGCGGCCGAGAGGGCCCCTTCGAACTTGCCGAACTCGGTCTTGACCGCCCCCAGCACCTGCCACACCTCGCCCGAGCGCTTTTGGATGGCCAGGGTGCGAAAGCCCATCTGCAGGCTGTTGAGCATGGCCGCCATGGTGGTGGGCCCGGCCAGGCTGATCTTGTACTCGTTTTGCAGCGTCTCCACCAGCCCCCGACGGACCACCTCGGCGTAGAGCCCCTCCACCGGCAGGAAGAGGATGCCGAAATCGGTGGTGTGGGGCGGGGCGATGTACTTGTCGCGGATGTCCTTGGCAAACTGCTTGACCCGCCGCTCCAAAGCGGTGCCCAACTGCTCGATCTCGGCGGGGTCCCCCCGGTCGTAGGCGTCCATCAGCTGGGCGTAGGCGTCAGCCGGGAATTTGGCGTCAACGGGCAGCCAGACCGGCTCCTCCCCGTCCCCCGGCAGCTTGACGGCAAACTCCACCACGTTCTTGCTCCCCGGTTTGGTGCAGACGTTCTGGCCGTACTGCTCAGGGGCGAGGATCTGCTCCAGGATGGCCCCCAGCTGGATCTCGCCCAGGATGCCCCGGGTCTTGACGTTGGAGAGGACCTTTTTCAGATCCCCCACCCCCACGGCCAGGGTCTGCATCTCCCCCAGGCCTTTGTAGACCTGCTCCAACCGCTCGCTGACCACCTTGAAGGACTGGCCCAGCCGCTCGTCCAGGGTCTTTTGCAGCTTTTCGTCCACCGTCAGGCGGATCCGGTCCAGCTGGCGGGCGTTGTCCTCCTGCATGGCGCTGACCCGGTTTTGCAGAGTGGCGCGCATCTGCTCCATCTGCTCGGCGCTCTGGCGGGTGAACTCGGCCATCCGGGCGTCGGTGCCCCGCACCGAGCGGTCCACCGACTGCTGCAAGCTCTCCTGCCGCAGGGTCAGCTGGGTGTTCAGGTCCCCCAGCCGCTCGTTGAGGACGGCGGTGAACTGCCGCTGGGACTGGGCCAGCACCTCTCCCAGCCCGGTGACCGAGGCCTGCACCGTCTGCAGGGTGTCCGCCCGGGCGGCCTGGGCCTCCTGCCGCAGGGCCTCCTTCAGCTCCTCCCCGCCGGCATCCCCCCTGCGCCGCAGCAGCAAAATCAGCACCGCCGCCTGCAGGGCCAACACCGCGGCCAACACCAGCAAAATCGCCATCTCCAAAACCGATCCCTCCACCCTTTTCAAAAAAGAACTGTTGTTTAGTATAGCACATCTCCCCGCCGGTTGCACCCCCAAACGGGCGCAAAAAGGGCGCGGGGCCCCCTCTCTGCCCCGCGCCTTTCAGGCGGCTACTCCCCGTCTGCCTCCGGCTCGGCGGAGGGCGGCTCGCTGGCGTCCAGCTCCTCCTCCACCTGCTCGCAGATAAAGGTGAACATCTCCCGCGCCATGTCGGCAAACCGCCGCACCTGGCCCCGCCCCATCTCGTAGGGGACATCGGTGGGGTACCGGGTCTCGATGTAGCAGTGGTTGAGGGCCGCGCTCTCGTCCAGCCACTGTGTGAATTCTTCGTCGTGCTTGACGGCCTGTTTGCAGAGCCAGGAGAGGTTGTGCCCGTCCACCAGGTTCCCGGTCTTGACCAGGATATAGGCCTTTAGGGCCTTTTCGATGGCCTGCTGGCAGTGGAAGGCACAGCTGAAATAGCAGCGGTCCTCCCGCCGCAGCAGCTCCACCGTCTCCATGTCCTCCTCGGCCCTGTCCATCCAGTCGTAGTAGCGGCGACTGTCCCCGGTGTTGTGTCTACGCCTCATAGAGCACCTTCCCCATCCGCCGCACCTTGGCGGCAAAAGAGCCCCGCTCTCCGGCCAGCTGCGCCCACTCCCCAGGGGTGTAGAGGACCACGTCAAAGGGCACCGGGCTGTCGATGGCCAGGTAGAGCTCCTTCTCCAGCCGCCGCTTGTCCGCGGTGTCGGCCACCACCACCAGCTTGAAGCTGGCAGTCTTGCCCGACAGCGTCAGCTTGCGGTTGAAGAGGATCACCTTCTCCGGCCGCGCCAGCCGCCGCACCTCTGCACAGACCTGCAAGATCTGTTCGCCCAATCCCTGTTCTTCCATCGGCACTCCCTCCTCTTTTCAAACAGCGGGGCCGCCGCCCCATCTGCCCTTAGTTTACCCCTTTCCCCCGCCCCTTGCAACCGAATGCCCGCCCCGGGCTGGGAATTTTGCCCCAATTGTGCTATCCTGGTGGGGCAAGAGAAGAGAGACAGGAGGTATTTTTTATGGCAAAACAGTGTTGGAAACCGGGGGCGCTGCTGGCGCCGGTGCCGGCGGTGCTGGTCAGCTGCGGCGAGGGGGAGCGCTCCAACCTCCTCACCGTCGCCTGGACCGGCACCGTCTGCACCAAGCCGGCCATGACCTACATCTCGGTGCGGCCGGAGCGCCACTCCTACCCCCTGATCCGCGAGAGGGGCGAGTTCGCCATCAACCTGGTGAGCCGCCCCCTGCTGCGCGCCTGCGACTGGTGCGGCGTCCGCTCCGGCAGGGACGGGGACAAATTTGCCGCCGCCGGGCTCACCCGCGCCCCGGCCAGCAAGATCGCCGCCCCCCTGGTGGCCGAGAGCCCGGTGAACCTGGAGTGCCGGGTCACCCAGGTGCTGGAGCTGGGCAGCCACCACATGTTTCTGGCCGAAATCGTGGCGGTGGACGTGGAGGAGTCCCTTCTGGACGGGAGCGGGAAACTCTGTTTGGACCGGGCCGAACTCATCCACTACACCCACGGCGAGTACTTTGCCCAGGGGGAGAAGCTGGGCAGCTTTGGCTACACGGTGCGGGGCCCCGGCCGCAAGAAGACCCAGCGGTTCGTCCCCCCTTCGGCGGAAAAATAGGGGGAGCTGTCAAACCGGCCCAAAATGCCTTGCAAAACCCTGCAACTGCCCTCAAATCATAAAGGGGGACGGACATTTTCCTGGGAAATTGATGCAAAGCGTTCATTTACGAACCGCGCCCCCCGCCGTATAATGGGAGGGAAAGAACAGCGACAAAACGCCTCTCTCCCGAGAGCGAGAAAGAACAGGTGACGCAAATCATGCAGAACTTTACATTTCACAACCCCACCCGCATCCTCTTCGGCAAGGGCCGGGAGGACGAGGTCGGCGCCGTCGCCAGAGAGTACGGCAGCCGCGCCCTGGTCCACTTCGGCGGCGACTACCTGCGCAAAAACGGGCTTCTCGAGCGCATCGAGGCCTCTCTGAGCGCCGCCGGCATCGAGTTTGTCGAGTACGACGGGGTGGTCCCCAACCCCCGCCTCTCCACCGTAAAAGAGGGCATCCGCCTCTGCCGGGAGAACCAGCTGGACTTTGTGCTGGCCATCGGCGGGGGCAGCGCCATCGACTCCTCCAAGGCCATTGCCGCCGGCGCCTGCATGGACGGCGACGTGTGGGACTGCTTCACCGGCAAGGCCCAGGTACAAAAGGCCCTGCCCATCGGGGTGGTGCTGACCATCCCCGCCTCCGGCTCGGAATCCAGCAAGGCCTGCATCATCACCAAGGATGAGGGCAGCCAGAAGCGGATGTGCTCCTCCCCCCACATCCTCCCCAAATTCGCCATCCTCGACCCCGAGACCACCTACACCCTCCCCGCCTACCAGACGGCGGCGGGCTGCTGCGACATCATGTCCCACCTGATGGAGCGCTACTTCACCCAGACCGAGCACGTGGACTTCACCGACCGGCTGCTGGAGGGGGCCCTGCGCACCATGCTGGTGACCGCCCCCCGCGTCCTGGCCGAGCCGGACAACTACGACTACCGGGCCGAGGTGATGTTCGTGGGCAACGTGGCCCACAACGACCTGCTGGGGATGGGCCGGGAGGAGGACTGGGCCTGCCACGACATCGAGCACGAGCTCTCGGCCCTCTACGACGTGACCCACGGCGCGGGGCTCACCGTCATCACCCCCGCCTGGATGAAGTACGTCTACAAGCAAAACCTCCCCCGCTTCGTGCAGTTCGCCGTGCGGGTGATGGACGTGGACCTGGCCTTTGACCAGCCCGAGACAATCGCCCTGGAGGGCATTCGCCGGCTGGAGGCCTTCTTCCGCTCCCTGGGGATGCCCACCTCCTTTGCCGACTTGAAGATCCCCGCCGACCGCATCCCCGAGATGGCCCGGCGCGCCCTGGACGGCCGCCCCTATGCCGGCCACTTTGCCCACCTGAACGAGGAGGACATCGCCGCCGTCTACCGCCTGGCCCTGTAGGGGTCCGCCCCATCTAAAGAAGAGAGAGCCCCCCGCCCAAAGGATGGGCGGGGGGGCTCTTTTGGGGAGAAACAGGGTGGCAACGCGCGGGCAACCCTCATTGCCGCTGCTGCGCCCGCTGGGAAAAAGCGGGTAAAGACTATTTGTCCCTCCCCCCACCAAGGCAGAGGGGCGGCTTCCCACCTGTGCAAAGGCGGCCCTCCCCTGCCTGCCGGGCCTCCCCTTCTCCCGCCAAAAAAGCGGCCCTCGCCGAGAGGGCCGCTTTTCTCACTTTATAGGGAGAGCCGGTCAGATTTTAAAGTGCATCCACTTGCCGCTGTGAAAGCGCATGTAGGTCAGCAGGAACCGGGCCAGCTGATCCACCGCCAGCCCCAGCCAGGCACCGAAGAGGCCCATGTTCAGGGGGTAGCAGAAGAGGTAGCCCAGCCCCGGGCGGATGAAGGTGACGCTGATGAGGGAGACCACAGCGGTGAACTTGGTGTCCCCCGCCCCCCGCAGGCAGCCGGAAAAGACCACCTGGGCCACCTGCATAAAGGTGATGACAGCCATGATGACCATGATCATCTCGCCGTAGCGGAGGATCTCCTCCTCCCGCGAAAAGAGCATGAAGATGGGGGTGCCCAGGGCGATACAGACCACCGAGATGGCGGCCGAAAAGAGGACCCCCATCCGCTGGCAGACCCCGCCGTAGATCTTGGCCATGTCCCGCCGGTTTTCGCCCAGGCTGCGCCCCACCAGGGCGATGGCCGCCACCGAGAGCCCGTCGCCAAAGGAGAAGGAGATGTTCATGATGTTCATCCCGATTTGGTGGGCGGCAAAGGCGGTGGTGCCCAATTTGGCCACCAGCACCGCGTAGACCAGAAAGCCGATGCGCAGAAACACCTGTTCGGCCAGGGTGCTGGAGCCGATGTTGACGATGGCCGAGAGGTTGCGCCGATCGAACTTGAGGCTGAAGAAGTCCTGAATGCTGAGGAACTGACCGGGGTGCATCACCGAGACAAAGCTCATGACACAGGCGCAGATAGTGCCGGCCACCGTGGCGATGGCCGCCCCCTGTACCCCCAGTTTGGGGAAGCCCAGGTTCCCCCCGATGAGGAGGTAGTTGAGGACGATGTTCACCCCGTTGGAGACCAGGTTGGTGCGCATGGCGATCTTGGTGTTGCCACAGCCCCGCTGGGCGGCGTTGATGACCATGGAGAGGACGTTGAAGATCATCCCCCCCTGGATGATGCGCAGGTAGCCCACCGCCGCGTCGTGGGTATCGGGGGCCGAGCCGCACAGGCGGATGATGGGGTCGGCCCAAATCACCGTCACCACCGAGATGACGACCGTCAGCACCACCGAGATGATCAGGGCCTGCACCAGCACCCGGTTGGCGCTGTCCCGGTCCCCCTCGCCCCGGCGGCGGGCCACAATGGCCGAGATGGCCACGTTCAGCGACATAAAGACCGCCAGGGCGATGAATTTCGGCTGGGTGGTGAGCCCCACCGCCGCAATGGCGTAAGAGCCCAGCGAGCTGACCATCACCGTGTCCACCATCCCCACCAGACTGATGAGGAAGGACTCCAAAATGGAGGGCCAGGCAATGTTCAGCGTCGTCTTTAAGACGGTCCGTTCGTCGGGGACCTCCCCCTCCTGCTCCACGCCCCGCATCAACTTCTCACATCGAAATAGCTGCACGTTCACACCCACTTTACAATATTTCGCTTTTATTCACATTTTCATTATACACCCATTCCCGCAGGGGTAAAGGGGGAAGCGGGAATGCTGCCGATTTTTGACGTTTTTCTGCTCAGAGCTGCACAACCCCGCTCCATTTTGCAACATCGTGCCAAAAAAGGGGCCGAAGCACCGCCTCTTTGGCGGCCCCTCGGCCCTTTTTTCCACCGCCCTCTCCCCTTTTGGAAAAAGAGGGCGCAGCAAATGTCTCTTCCTTTTGCTCGCCTACTCGGCGGCGGGGATCAGTTCCCGGTAGTCGTGCAGGGCCCAGTCGGCCAGGGCGCGCAGGCGGTCCCACTGGGGCGCGTTTTTGTCGTCGGCGATGGCCGCCGTCTGAAACCCGGCCCCCTTCGCCGTCTCGACGGCCAACGGGCTGTCCTCAAAGACCGCGCAGTCCCCCGCCGGGGTCTGCAGCCGGGCCGCTGCCTCCAAAAAGACGGCGGGGTCGCTCTTGGGCTTGTCGTCCAGCTCCACCGCACTGACCACCGCCGCAAAGTAGGGCAGCAGCCCGTGGGCGCCCAGCACCTCGCCCGCCACCCGCGGGTCGGCCAGGGTGGCCACCGCGCAGGGGACCCCCTCCCCCTTTAAATACTGGAGAAAGGGCAGGACCCCCGGCTTGAGGGGGACGGCGCAGTAGCGGTCCCTGATCATCTGGTACTGCTCAAAGACCATCTGCCCCGGGGTCTTGTCGAGGCCGTAGAGGGCGATGAGCCAGGCCATGGCCTGTTCGTAGGTCTTCCCCTGGATGCGCTGGTAGTAGTGTTCGGGCAGGGGGTGGCCCAGCTGCTCGATATAGCGGTCGGTCACCCCGTCCCAGATGTGGGTGGACTGGGTGAGGGTGCCGTCCATGTCAAAGATGGCGGCGCGAAAGGGCAGCATCGTCTCTCCTCCTGTCAAGGGCCGGGCGGGTTTCCCGGGAAATCAGCGATTGGGCACGTCGGAGGTGCCCCTCTCCCGCAGGTAGGTGGACTCCAGATCGGCCAGGTGGAGCTTCACCGCCAGCGGGTACATCCGAAAGGCGTTGCTCATGGCAAAGCTGCCGCCCCGCACCGAGTCGTCAAAGCCCCCCATGTGCCAGCGGATAGCCATGGCCTCGCTGGTCTTGAGGCGCATGAACCGCTCGATGAGAAAGACCGATTTCTCGCCGTGGCCGTAGGGGAAGGAATCCTCCACCTGGTAGAAGGGGACCTTCTCCCACTGGCCGGTCTCCTCATTTTTGACGTTGCGGCTGCCCACCTTGTAAAACTGGGCCTTGCAGAGGTCGTGGAGGAGCCCGCAGATGGCAAAGCTCTCCAGGTTGTCCTCCCCCTCCTGAAAGTGCTGCTCCACCATGGTGCGAAAGACGCTGATGGAGTGGCGCGCCAGCCCGCCCTCACAGGCGCAGTGGTAGCGGGTGCTGGCCGGGGCGGTGAAGAAGTCGGTGTTCTCCAGCCAGGCCAGCAGCTTTTCGCTGCCGGGGCGGGAGACGTGCTGGGTGAAGAGCGAGATAAACTCGGCCTTGTAGTCCACTTCCTGTTCCATGGGCGACCTCTCCTCCCCGCTACTTGTTGTGTTTGAGCCACTGGATGCAGCAGTTGGCGTAGACCGCCGCCACCGCCGGCAGGGAGCGCTCGTCAAAGAGGGCCTTGGGGTTGTGCAGCCCGAAGAGATGGCCCTCTTCCCGGGTGCCCATGCCGCAGTGGAACATGGCCCCTGGGCGCTGTTCGGTGAAGTAGGCGAAGTCGTCCGAGCCCATGATACGGGGCCCCTCGGTGATGCAGTCCTCCCCCACCACCTCTTTCATGTACCCCTGCATCTCCCTTGTAAAGGCGGGGTCATTTACAGTGGGGGGCGTCTCGGACTCGTAGCTGATCTCGGCAGTGGCGCGGAAGGTGGCGGCGGTGCTGTGGATGATCTCCTCCATCCGCTTCTTGGCAAATTTCCGCACCTCGGGGTCAAAGGCGCGCAGGGTCCCCTGCAGCACGCAGTCGGAGGGGACGATGTTGGGCGCCTGCCCCGCCTGGATGCTGCCGAAGGTCAACACCACCGGCTGCAGGGCCGAGACCTCGCGGGCGATAATGGACTGCAGGGCGATGACGACGTGGGCCGCCACATTCACCGGGTCCACCCCTGTCTCGGGCATCGAGCCGTGGCTGCCCTCGCCGTGGATGGTGACCTTGAAGATGTCGCTGGAGGCGAGGATCGGCCCCTCCAGCAGCCGGACGGCCCCGGCCTTCATGGGGATGGAGGTGTGGGTGCCGAAGACCGCGTCCACGTGGGGGTTTTCCAGCACCCCCTTCTCGATCATCTCCACCGCGCCCTTGATGGGCTCCTCGGCGGGCTGGAAGCAGAGTTTGACCCGGCCCTCCAGCTCGTCCTCGTGCTCTTTGAGCAGCTGGGCGGCCCCTAGCAGGGTGGCGGTGTGGATGTCGTGCCCACAGGAGTGCATGGCCCCGTTTTGGGACTTGAAGGGCTCGTCGGTCTCCTCGGCCATGGGCAGGGCGTCCATGTCGGCGCGCACCAGCAGCACCTTGCCGTCGGTCTTTTTGCCGGCCATGGCCACAAAGCCGCTGGGGCAGATGTCCTCCACCTCATACCCCATCTCGGTGAGGCGCTTTTTCACGTAGGCGGCAGTGAGGGGCAGTTCAAAGCCCAGCTCGGGGTTTTGGTGCAGATAGCGGCGGTCAGCCACCATCTGGTCCTGGAGTTCCCAGGCGCGTTCCAACAGGGGATGGCGCATTGCAAAACACACTCCTTTTTACGGCAAACGGGTGTACGGTCGGTCTGGTTTACCCCTTCTGGGCGATGATGGCCCGCATCCTGTCGATGAGCATGTGCAGGGCCACCTGGTTGTGCCCCCCTTCGGGGACGATGATGTCGGCGTATTTCTTGTTGGGCTCGACAAACTGGTCGTGCATCGGCTTGACGGTGGTCAGGTACTGGTTGACCACCGAGTCCAGGTCGCGGCCCCGCTCCTTGACGTCGCGCACCAGCCGGCGGAGGATGCGCACGTCGGCGTCGGTGTCGACAAAGACCTTCATGTCCATCATGTCCCGCAGGGTCTTGTCCTCAAAGATCATGATCCCCTCGAGGATGATGACCTTGGCCGGGTTGACCTGCACCTGTTCGCCGGTGCGGGTGTGCTCCACAAAGGAGTAGACCGGCCGCATCACCGATTTACCCTCCCTGAGCTGTTTTAAGTGCGTGACGAGCAACTCGGTCTCAAAGGCGTTGGGGTGATCAAAATTGAGCTTGGCGCGCTCCTCATAGGTCATGTCGTCGTGGGCCTTGTAGTAGTCGTCGTGGCACATGATGATCACATCTTCATCGCAAAAGGCCGCTTTCAGCTTGTAGGCCAGGGTGCTTTTGCCCGAACCGGTGCCCCCCGCAATGCCGATGATGGTGGTCTTGTCCTGTTGCATGCTCTTCCTCCTGCTGCTTTTTCTCGTGTCGCCCCGTGGGGCTATTGGTACCATTATAGCGAATTTGTGCGGCGTTTTCCATCCCCCTGTCAAAACTCGGTCGAGAGAGGTCCCCTTTCCCCCCACCGCCCCCCTGTGGTATACTTGATGATAACCTGTATTTGCGAAGGGAGGGCGGCGCCGTGCGCATTGCCATCTGTGAGGACGAGGAGGCCCAGGCCCAGTACCTGGCGGCCCTGGCGCGGCGCTGGGCCGCCGACCAGGGCCAGGCGCTGCAGGTGGACTGCTACCCCACCGCCGAGAGCTTTTGGTTTGCCCGGCAGGGGGATGCGGGCGCCGATCTCCTCCTGCTGGACATCCAGCTGCCGGGGGAGAGCGGGCTCGATCTGGCCCGGCGGCTGCGGGGCGAGGGGGAGACCCTGCCCATCGCCTTTGTCACCGGGCTCGACGAGCACCTGGGGGAGGGCTACGAGTTGGAGGCCCTGCACTACCTGGTCAAGCCGGTGTCGGAAGAGCGGTTTTTCGCCCTGTTGGACCGGGCGGCCCGGCGGCTGCCGGAGCCGACTTTGGTGATCCGGGTCGAGGGGGAGGAGCGCCGCCTGCTGCAGCGGGAGATCCTCTGCGCCCAGGCCGGCGACCGCCAGACCCTGCTGCACACCCTGCGGGGGGATTTCGCCCTCCCCCTTTCGCTGGAAAAGGTGGAGAAGGCCCTGTCCCCCGACCTCTTTTTTCGCTGCCACCGCTCCTGTCTGGTGTCGCTGCGCGCCATCGCCCGCCTGGGGCGGGAGGAGCTGGTTTTGGACGACGGCACCCGCCTGCCCGTCAGCCGGCGGATGGGGCCCCAACTGGGGCGGGCCTTTGCCCGCTGCAACGGAGGGATGCTGCTGTGAACCCCTTTCTCGTCGCCGCGCTTGCCGCCCTCTGCGCCCTGCTGCTGGCGGCCGGCGGCTGGCTGCTCTACCGCCTGGCGGCCCGCCGTTCGGAGCGGCGGCTGGCCGGCTACCAAAACGACCTGCTGGAGACCCACTGCGCCGAGGTGCAGAACATCTACACCCAGATGCGGGGCTGGCGGCACGACTACCACAACCATCTCCAGACCCTCAAGGGGCTGCTCTCCCTGGGCCGCTGCGGGGAGGCCGAGAGCTACCTGCGCCAACTGGAAAGCGACCTGCAGTCGGTGGACACCATCTTGAAAACCGGCAACCTGATGCTCGACGCCATCCTCAACTCCAAACTCTCGCTGGCCGAGAAGGGGGAGGTGGCCATCCGGGCCAAGGCGTCGGTCCCCCCCTCCCTCACCGTGGCGGACGTGGACCTCTGCGTCATCATCGGCAACCTGCTGGACAACGCCCTGGAGAGCTGCCGCCAGCTCCCCGACAAGGGGGAGCGGTTCCTGCGCATCTATGTCGGGCGGGTGAAGGAGCAGCTCTACATCTCGGTGCAAAACGCGGTGGCCGGGCGGGCTGACCGGCGAGGCGGCGGCTACCGCAGCGCCAAGGGCGAGGGGCACGGCTTCGGCCTGCGGCGGGTGGACGCCCTGGTGGCCCAGTACGGCGGCATCGTCAACCGGCAGGACGAACCGGGGGTCTTTGCCACCGAGATCTTCCTCCCCCTCTGAACTGAAAAACCGTCTGCGCGCGAAAACGAGCCGTTCGCGCGCTTTTTTGTTTCCCCCTGTGCCGCCCGTGGTATCCTTTTCTTGCAAAGGCCCTCTTTGGGCCCTTCCACACTTTTTACCTGTAAAGGAGGGGCACCCCATGAAATCGCGCAAACCCGCCTATTCCCTGCCGCAAAACCTCCGCTACGCCCTCGCCAGACTGCGGGAATGCGACCGCAACATGCTCGCCTGCGCCCTGGCAGACAGCCTCTTTTTGGTGGCCGTTCCCTTCCTCACCATCGCCCTGCCCAAGGTGGTGGTGGACCAGGTGTCCCGGGGGACGGCGGTCTCCTCGCTGGTGCTCGCCTGTCTGCCGGTGGCGCTGGCCCTGGCGCTGTGCACCCTGGGGGAGCGGATCTTCTCCTGCAAGCTCACCTGGCGCAGCAACAACTACCGGGTGCACTTTCACACCCTGGCGGCGAGAAAGGCCCTGCAGACCGACTACCCCAACATGGAGAGCCCCGCCGGGCAGAGCGCCTGGCAGAAGGCCTTCAGCGCCACCAACAGCGGCAACGGCCCCATCCAACGGCTCCCCCAAACCATCGCCCTCTTCCTCTCCAGCGCCGTGGGGGCGCTGCTCTACGGCTGTTTCACCGCCGCTCTCCACCCCCTGCTCCTGTTGGCGCTGCTGCTGATATCGGGGGGGAGTATCCTGCTGGCGCGGGGGGCCCAGAATTATCGGCAGCGCCACAAGGACGATTGGGTGGAGCTGGACAAAAAGCTGCAGTACCTGGACAACCGCTCCACCGACTTCACCGCCGGCAAGGACGTACGGCTGTACGGGATGGAAATCTGGCTGGGCGACCTCTGCCGGGATCTGGCCGCCCTGCGGATGGCCTGGCACCTGCGCACCCACAAGCGCGATTTTGGGGCCGCCTGCGGCAGCGCCCTGCTCCTGCTGGGCAAGGACGCCTTCGCCTACGGCTACCTCATCGACCTGGTGCTGCGCGGCGCGCTCGGCGGCGGCGACTTTCTCTTTTTTGTCGGGGTCTTCGGCGGCTTTTCCACCTGGATGAGCGGACTGGTCGACGGCTTCTCCCGGCTGCGGCTGGCCTCCTTGGACCTCTGCGACGTGCGGGCCTTTCTGGAGATGCCGGAGCACTCCCCCAAGGAGAGCCAGGCCCCCCTCCCCTCCGCCTTCCCCTGTCCCATCGCCTTTGAGGGGGTCTCCTTCTCCTACCCCGGCAGCGGGGAGAGGGCCCTGGAGACCGTCGACCTCACCGTGCGCGCCGAGGAGAAGATCGCCATCGTCGGGGCCAACGGCGCGGGAAAGACCACCTTTGCCAAGCTGCTCTGCGGCCTCTATCCCCCCGACGCCGGACAGGTGCGCATCGGCGGGACCGACGCCGCCCGATGGTCGCTGGAAGAGCGCTTTTCCCTCTTTACCGCGGTCTTTCAGGACGTGCGGGTCCTCCCCCTGACCATCGCCGAAAATGTGGCGGCCTGCAAGCTGGAAGAGCTGGACCCCGGGCGGGTGCGCCGCTGCCTGGAACAGGCCGGCCTTTGGGAGGAGGTGGCCGCCCTCCCCCAGGGGGTGGAGACCAAGCTGGTCAAGTCGGTCAACGACGGCGGGGTGGAGCTCTCGGGCGGCCAACTGCAAAAACTGCTGCTGGCCAAGGCCCTCTACAAAGACGCCCCCATCCTGGTGCTGGACGAACCCACCGCCGCCCTCGACCCCATCGCCGAGAGCGAGGTCTACCTGCAGTACGGGGAGCTGACCCGCGGCAAGACCTCTTTCTTCATCTCCCACCGGCTCTCCTCCACCCGCTTTTGCGACCGCATCCTCTTCTTTGAGGGCGGGCGGATCGCCGAGAGCGGCACCCACGAGGAGCTGATGGCCCTGGGCGGCTCCTACGCCCGGATGTACCGGGTGCAGAGCCGCTACTACCAAAACCGAGAGGGAGGGTTTTCCGATGAAGACTGCCGATAGCGAGACCCGCACCACCCTGCGCCAAGACCTGGCGGTCAACTGGCGGGGGGTCAAGCACATCGTCAAGCTCGACCGCTGGCTCTGGCACTGGGTGGCGGCCTCCGCCGCCGTCACTGCGGCGGCCCCCTTTGTGCCGGTCTACTTTTCCGCCCGGCTGCTGGGAGAACTGCTGGGAAACCAAAATCGGGAGCGGCTGCTCCTCTTCGGCTGTCTGCTGGTGTCGCTCACCTTTCTCGTCAACGTCCTCAAAGACGCGCTCTGGGAGGCCGCCGATCTGCATTTTCAGGCCCTGAACTTTGCCCAGCGCCGGGAAGTTGACCAGGCGGTCCTCACCGCCGACTACGAACAGTTGGAAAATCCGCAACTGCACCTGAAAAAGCAGCTCCTCGACGACAGCTACAGCTTCAACGGCGGCGGCCTCTTCCAACTGGCCTACCAGGTGGGGGTCGCCCTGCGCTGCCTCTTTTTGCTGCTCTACTCGGTCTTCTTTCTGCTGCCCATCTTTCAGGCCCCGCAGGCAGAGGCGGCCGCCCACCCCCTCATCGCCTCCCCCCTCTTCCCGGCGCTCTTTCTGCTGGCGCTCGTCGGGGTGAGCGCCTTCACCGTCTTTACCGACCTGCGCTACAATCGGGGGCAGTACAGCCAGTTCTCCTCCTGCATGTGGAGCAACCGCTTCGGCAGCTACTACCTGCAGCAGTTGGTGGGGGACTACCAGGTGGGAAAGGACATCCGCCTGTTCGGGGAACAGCCCCTCATCCAGTCGGCCATCGACCAGATGGCCCAGACCCTCGGCCGGGCCATGACCAACCTCTCCTCTCTGCAGGGGTGGTGCTTCGGCTCCATCGACACCCTCACGGCGCTCCTCACCGGCGCGGTCTACCTGCTGACCGGCGTGCGGGCCCTGACGGGGCTGATGCCGGTGGACGCCCTGGTGCAGACCGCCGCCGGCATCAGCCAGTTCTGCTTCGCGGTCTCCCTGGGCTTTGGCACCCTGGTCTATATGCAGCTCAACACCCAGTACCTGCGGCCCTACTTCGACTTCATCGACTTCCCCCAGAGCATGTACAAGGGGACCATCCTCGTTGAAAAGCGGGACGACGGGGAGTACGAGATCGCCTTTGACCACGTCTCCTTTCGCTACCCCGGCAGCGACCAGTGGGCGATCAAGGACCTCTCCCTCCAGCTCAAGGTGGGCAAGAAGCTGGCGGTGGTGGGGCGCAACGGCTCGGGCAAAACCACCTTCATTAAACTGCTCTGCCGGCTCTACGACCCCACGGAGGGGCGGATCCTCCTGAACGGGATCGACATTCAGAAGTACGACTACCGGGAATACCTCTCCCTCTTCTCGGTAGTCTTTCAGGACTTCAAGCTCTTCTCCTTCCCCTGTGCGCAGAACGTGGCGGCCTCTGTTCGCTGGGACGAAAAGGCGGTGCGCCGCTGCCTGGAAGAGGCGGGGATGGAGGACTGGCTCGACCGGGTCCCCCTGGGGACAGAGACCCCCCTCTACAAAAATTTCGACGACAGTGGGGTGGAGATCTCCGGGGGCGAGGCCCAGAAGATCGCCATCGCCAGGGCCCTCTACAAAGACGCCCCCTTCATCGTCCTGGACGAGCCCACCGCCGCCCTCGACCCCCTCTCGGAGGCGGACATCTACCGCCGCTTCGACGCCCTGACCAGCGAGAAGACGGCCGTCTACATCTCTCACCGGCTCTCCAGCTGCCGCTTCTGCCAGGACATCGCCGTCTTTGACCGGGGACAGTTGGTGGAGCGGGGCCCCCACCGGGAGCTGCTGGCAAAGGGCGGCCTGTACACCCGCCTCTGGGAGGCCCAGGCCCAGTACTACCGGGACGGACCCGAGGGAGCCTCCCCTCCCGCAAAACCCGATTTTTAGCTCTTTTTTAAAGGGGCGCGAGAATGGCCAAAGTCAGATATTGACTTTTGGTCATTTTTCGTTTATACTGGCAACTGCGCAACTGACCATCAGTCATTTCTTTTCTCTCCCCTTTTCCCAAAAAAAGAGAGGCCGGTAGGGTAAAAAAGGGGAAATATGGTGATAATGTATTTGATTAGGTGGCCAAAACGCGCTATAATAATGTTTATACCTTTTGCAGAGTTTACAGTCAGGTGGTGAGAGAATGGCACAAGAGACAGTGGAGGCGATCCGCCAGGCAGAGCTGGCGGCGGAGCGGGCGGAGAAGGAAGCGGTCCGCGCCGCCAAGGAACTGGTGGAGACCGCCCGCCAAAACGCAGACCGCGCCGCGGTGGAGTTGGCGCAGGGCGCCCAGTTGGAGGCGGCCAAGGCGCTGGCCCAGGCCAAGCGCGATCAAGACGACCTTTTGAGCAAAGCGGAGAGAGAAGCCGACGCGCAGGCGCAAAAACTGCGCGAGGACGCCCTGGAAAAGCGGCCTGCTGCGATACAAGCGGTGAAGCAGGCCCTTTTGTAGGGCGTTTTCAAAAGAAACACGAGAAAGGAGGCATTTGCCTATGGCCGTACTGCCTATGAAGCGGCTGCAGCTGTGCGCCCTCAAGAAAAACCGCAAGGCGATCTTGGAGCTGCTGCAGCGCCGGGGCGCGGTGGAGGTGCAGGACACCGGCGAAGACGAGGTCTTCACCCACGCCGACATGAGTCAAGCCAGGAGCATTTTTCAAAAGAATGCCGCCCTCGCCAACCAGGCGCTGGACGTGCTGGCCCGGTTCGCCCCCGAGCAAAAGCCGCTTCTGTCGATGCTGGAGGGCCGCCAGGAAATGACCTTGGAGGAGTACACCGCCTTTCAGGACCGGCAGGACGAGACCCTAAAAGTCGCCTACCGGCTGCAGGCGCTGGACAAACGGGTGGCCGAACAGCGGGCGGAGATCCCCCGCATGCAGGCCCAGGTGGAGGAGCTGACCCCCTGGCTGGGGCTGGATGTTCCCATGCGCCACCCCGGCACCCACGCCACCGACTCCTTTGTGGGGGCCCTGCCCGGGGAGTGGACGCTGGAGGGCATCTACACCGAGCTCAAGTCCCGCGCCGAGAGCGTCTCGGCGGTGGACATCGAGATCGTCAGCGCCTCGCGGGAACAGACCTGCCTCTTTGTGACCGCCACCAAGAGCGAGGCCCAGCAGGCCGAGGACGCGCTGCGGGAGATGGGCTTTGCCCGGCCCGCCCACGTCACCCACCGGGTCCCGGCGGACAAAAAGCGGCTGCTGGAAGAGCGGATCGACAAGTTGCAGGCCAAAATCGACGCCGACGTGGCGGAGATCCACTCCCTGGCCGAGCACCGGCAGGATTTGAAATTGCTGTCGGACTTCTACGCCATGCGGGAGGAGAAATACGGGGTCATCGGCAAGCTGATGCAGTCCAAGCGCACCTTTGTGCTCACCGGCTACATCGCCGCACGGGACGTCCCCGCCCTGGAGTCGGAGCTCACCGCCCACTTCGACGTGGCCCTCGACTTCTTTGACCCCGCGCCGGACGAGGACGTGCCCGTCGCCCTGAAAAACGGGCCCCTGGCCGCCCCGGTGGAGGGGGTCGTCGCCTCCTACAGCCTGCCCGGCCGGGGCGAGGTGGACCCCACTTCGGTGATGGCCATCTTCTACTACGTCCTCTTCGGGATGATGCTGTCGGACGCGGGGTACGGGCTGATCATGGTGGCCGCCTGCTCCTTTGTCCTCCTCAAGTGCAAAAACATCGAGTCGGGGCTGAAGAAGTCGATGCAGATGTTCCTCTACTGCGGCATCTCCACCACCGTCTGGGGGGTGCTCTTCGGCGGCTTCTTCGGCGACGCGGTGGGGGTCATCGCCAGCACCTTCTTCCACAGCGACCTGACCTTCAAGGCCCTCTGGTTCGAGCCGGTGAGCGAGCCCATGCGGCTGCTGGTCTTCTCCTTCCTGCTGGGCATCATCCACCTCTTCGTTGGGCTGGGGATGAAGTTTTACCAGCTCTGCCGGGAGGGCAAGGTCAAAGACGCCGTCTACGACGTGGTCTTTTGGTACATGTTGGTGGGCGGCGCGGTCGTCTACCTGCTGACCATGGAGATGATCACCGATATGATGGGCCTCTCCTTCACCCTCTCCCCCACCGTGGGGACGGTAGCCGCCGTTGTGGCGGGGCTGGGCGCCCTGGGGATCATCGCCTTTTCCGGGCGGGACTCCCGCAACCCCTTCAAGCGGCTGCTCAAGGGCCTCTACGGGGTCTACGGGGTCACCAGCTACCTCAGCGACATCCTCTCCTACTCCCGGCTGCTGGCCCTGGGGCTGGCCACCGGCGTCATCGCCACGGTGTTCAACAAGATGGGCACCATGCTGGGCGGCGGCGTGGGGGGCGCGATCCTCTTCACCGTGGTCTTTTTGATTGGCCACACCCTGAACATCGGCATCAACCTGCTGGGCGCCTACGTGCACACCAACCGCCTGCAGTTTGTCGAGTTCTTCGGCAAGTTTTACGAGGGCGGCGGACGCGGGTTCTCCCCGTTTGGGGCCCACACCAAATACTTCAAATTCAAGGAGGAAAAATGAAATGAGTTCTCTTGGTATTGCTTTTGCACTGTTGGGCGCGGCGCTGGCCGCACTGCTGGCCGGCATCGGTTCGGCCATCGGCGTCGGCATGGCCGGTGAGGCCGCCGCGGGCGCCATCACCGAGGAGCCGGGCCGCTTCGGCAAGGTGCTGATCTTGCAGCTTCTCCCCGGCACCCAGGGCATCTACGGCCTGCTGATCGCCTTCATCACCCTGACCCAGATCGGCATCATGGGCGGCAGCGCCGAGATGAGCCTGGCCAAGGGCCTGCTCTACTTCTGCGCCTGCCTGCCCATGGGCTTTGTGGGGCTGTATTCCGCCATCCGCCAGGCCCGCGCCTCGGTGGCCAGCATCGGCATGTTCTGCAAGCGCCCCGAGACCTTCGGCAAGGCCATCATCCTCCCCGCCATGGTCGAGACCTACGCCATTCTGGCCCTGCTGATCTCCATCCTCTCGATCTTCGGCATCGGCGGCCTGAACATCTGACCGATTCCAAAGAGTTAGGAGTTGCTTGTCTATGACAGGACTTGAAAAAATCATCCAGCAGATACAGAGCGAGTCCAGCGCCCGGGTGGAAGAGCTGTTGCAGGACGCCCGGCAGGAGGCTGCCCAGATCGAGTTGCAGGGCCGCGCCGAGGGCGAAAAGCGGGCCGCCAAGATCGCCGAGGACTCCCGCAAAGAGGTCGCCCAGCTGCACGAGCGGGCGGTCTCGGCCGCGGCGCTGCGCCAAAAGGCCCGCCTCTTGCAGGCCAAACAGCAGCTGGTCACCGAAATTTTGGAAGAGGCCCGCCTCTCCCTGGTCAACGCCCCGGAGGAGGAGTACTTCTCCCTCCTGGCCGATCTGATCGAGAAAAACGCCCAGCCCGGCGAGAGCGGGGTGCTCTACCTCAACACCCGGGACAGGGAGCGGGTCCCCCCTGCCTTCCTCAAAGACCTCAAGGCCCGGCTGGCGGGCAGCGGCGCCGCCCTCGCCCTGGCCGACGGCACCCGCCCCATCGACGGCGGCTTTGTGCTGGTCTACGGCGGCATCGAGGAGAACTGCTCCTTCTCGGCGCTCTTCTCCGCCGCCAGGGACCGGCTGCAGGACGCCGTCTGCGGGGTGCTGTTTGAGTAACCGGTGCCGTCGGGCACCGAAAAGGAGGGGTCACCATGTCTGAAAACCTGTACACCTTTGCCGTGACCCGGCTGCGCTCCAAGGAGCTTGAACTCCTGAACGGCCCGTTTATCGACCAGCTCATCGGCTGCAAGACCCACGAGGACTGCCGCCGCCTGCTGGGGGAAAAGGGCTGGGGCAAGCCGGAGGAGAGCGACGAAGAGGTGCTGCGCGCCCAGCGGCAGAAGACCTGGGAGCTGATGGGCGAACTGGTGGAGGACCTCTCTGTGTTCGACGTGTTTTTGTACCCGGCGGACTACCACAACCTGAAGACGGCCATCAAGATGGTCTGCACCGGCGCCAGCGCCGAGGGGGTGTTCGTGGAAAATGGCACCATCCCCCGGGAGGTCATCGTCAAGGCGGTGGAGGAGCACGACTACGCCCCCCTGCCCGAGGAGATGCGCCAGGCGGCGGAAAAGGCCTTTCGGGTGCTGCTGCACACCCACGACGGCCAGCTCTGCGACATCCTGCTGGACCGGGCGGCCCTCAGCGCCATCCTGAAGGCGGGCAAGGCATCAGGGAGTGAGCTGATCGCCGGGTACGCCGAGCGCACCGTGGCGGCCGCCGACATCAAGACCGCCGTGCGCTGCGCGGGGATGAAGAAGAAAAAGAGCTTCGTGCAGGACGCCCTGGCCCCCTGCGACAGCCTGGACGTCTCGGCCCTGGCTGACGCCGCCGTCAAGGGGCTCGACGCCATCTGCGAGTACCTGCAGTACACCCCCTACGCCGATGCCATCGAGCAGTTGCGGGAGAGCCCCTCCGCCTTTGAGCGGTGGTGCGACGATCTGATCATCCGGGAGATCCGCCCCCAGCTGCACAACCCCTTTACCATCGGCCCCCTCTGCGCCTACATCCTGGCGCGGGAAAACGAGATCAAGACGGTGCGGATCATTCTGGCGGGCAAGCGAAACGGCCTGTCGGAGGAGTTCCTCCGGGAAAGGGCGCGTGAGATGTATGTATAAGATCGCAGTCATGGGCGACCGGGACAGCGTGTACGGCTTCGCCGCCCTGGGCCTGGACACCTATTCCATAGACGACCCCGTCGCCGCCGGCAAAAAGCTCAAGGAGCTGGCCGGTGGCAACTACGCCATCATCTACATGACCGAGGCCCTGTTCGAGGCGCTTTCCGAGGTGGTGGACCGCTATCGGGAGGCACCGCTGCCCGCCATCATCCCCATTCCCGGCGTGATCGGGAACACCGGGATCGGCGAGGCACTGGTCAAAAAATCGGTCGAGCAGGCCGTCGGCAGCGATATTCTGTTTGGCGGCGAACCCAATGAGAGCAAAGCAGGTGAAGAGAAATGAGCACAGGTACCATCAAAAAGGTGGCCGGCCCGCTGGTCATTGCCGAGGGGATGCGCGACGCCAACATGTTTGACGTGGTGCGGGTGAGCGAACAACACCTCATCGGCGAGATCATCGAGATGCACGGCGACCTGGCTTCCATACAGGTCTACGAGGAGACCTCCGGCCTGGGGCCGGGCGAGCCGGTGGAGTCCACCGGGTCCCCCATGAGCGTCGAGCTGGGGCCCGGCCTCATCGGCAGCATCTTCGACGGCATCCAGCGCCCGCTGGACGACATCATGAAGGCCACCGGCAACAACTTGCAGCGCGGGGTGTCCATCCCCTCCCTCAAGCGGGCCGACAGGTGGGATTTTGTCCCCAGCGCCAAGGTCGGGGACAGGGTCGTCCCCGGCGACATCATCGGCACCGTGCAGGAGACCCCGGTGGTCCTGCACAAGATCATGGTCCCCCAGGGGGTGTCCGGCACCCTCGCCAAAATCGAGGGGGGCGAGTACACCATTGAAGAGGCGGTGGCCACTGTCGCCCTGGACGAGGGCGGCGAGCGCGAATTGACCCTGATGCAGAAGTGGCCGGTCCGGGTGGGGCGGCCCTACCGGGAGAAACTCTCCCCCGACGTGCCCCTGGTCACCGGGCAGCGGGTCATCGACACCCTCTTCCCCATCGCCAAGGGCGGCGTGGCCGCCGTGCCCGGCCCCTTCGGCAGCGGCAAGACGGTGGTGCAGCACCAGCTGGCCAAGTGGTCGGAGGCGGACATCGTGGTCTACATCGGCTGCGGCGAGCGCGGCAACGAGATGACCGACGTGCTCAACGAGTTCCCCGAGCTGAAAGACCCCAAGACCGGCTACTCCCTGATGGAGCGCACCGTCCTCATCGCCAACACCTCCGACATGCCGGTGGCCGCCCGCGAGGCGTCCATCTACACCGGCATCACCATTGCCGAGTACTTCCGCGACATGGGCTACTCGGTGGCGCTGATGGCCGACTCCACCTCCCGCTGGGCCGAGGCCCTGCGCGAGATGTCCGGCCGGCTGGAGGAGATGCCCGGCGAGGAGGGCTACCCCGCCTACCTGGGCAGCCGCCTGGCCCAGTTCTACGAGCGCGCCGGACGGGTCGTCTCCCTGGGTCAGGACGGCCGCGAGGGCGCCCTCTCGGTCATCGGGGCCGTCTCCCCTCCGGGCGGCGACATCTCCGAGCCGGTGAGCCAGGCCACCCTGCGCATCGTCAAGGTGTTCTGGAGCCTGGACTCCAACCTGGCCTACTCCCGCCACTTCCCCGCCATCAACTGGCTGACCTCCTACTCCCTCTACGCCGACACCATCGGCAGGTGGTTCTCCGCCAATGTGGAGGAGGACTGGACCAACCTGCGCAACCGGCTGATGCGGCTGCTGCAGGAGGAGGCCGAGCTGGACGAGATCGTCAAGCTCGTGGGGATGGACGCCCTCTCCGCCCCCGACCGGCTGAAATTGGAGGCGGCCCGCTCGATCCGCGAGGACTTCCTCCACCAGGACGCCTTCCACGAGGTGGACACCTACACCCCGCCCCAGAAACAGGGCGCCATGATGCGGCTGGTGCTGGCCTACTTCGACGAGGCCACCAAGGCCCTGAACCAGGGCGCCTCGGTGGAGTCGCTGGTCAAGCTGCCGGTGCGCGAGCAGATCGGCCGCTTCAAGTACACCCCCGACGAGGAGATGGAGCGGGAGTACAACAACGTCCTGCACCAGCTGCAGAGCGAGATCGCCAACTTGCTGAACCGGAAGGAGGAGGAGTAACATGCCAAAGGAATACCGCACCATACAGGAAGTGGCCGGTCCTCTGATGCTGGTTCGCGGGGTGGAGAACGTCACCTACAACGAACTGGGCGAGATCGAGCTGCAAAACGGCGAGACCCGGCGCTGCAAGGTGCTGGAAATCGACGGCGGCAACGCCCTGGTCCAGCTCTTTGAAAACTCCGCCGGCATCAACCTGGACAGCTCGAAGGTCCGCTTTTTGGGCCGCACCATGGAGCTGGGGGTGTCGGAAGACATGCTCAGCCGGGTCTTTGACGGCCTGGGCCGCCCCATGGACGGGGGGCCCGACATCCTGCCCGAAAAGCGGCTGGACGTCAACGGCCTGCCCATGAACCCCGCCGCCCGCAACTACCCGCAGGAGTTCATTCAGACCGGCATCTCCGCCATCGACGGGCTCAACACCCTGGTGCGCGGGCAGAAGCTGCCCATCTTCTCCGCCTCCGGCCTCCCCCACGCCGAGCTGGCTGCCCAGATCGCCCGCCAGGCAAAGGTCCGGGGCACCGACGAGCCCTTCGCCGTGGTCTTTGCCGCCATGGGCATCACCTTTGAAGAGGCCAACTTCTTTATCGAGAGCTTCAAGGAGACCGGCGCCATCGACCGGACCGTCCTCTTTGTCAACCTGGCCAACGACCCCGCCGTCGAGCGGATCGCCACCCCCCGCATGGCCCTCACGGCCGCCGAGTACCTGGCCTTTGACAAGGGGATGCACGTGCTGGTCATCCTCACCGACATCACCAACTACGCCGACGCCCTGCGCGAGATCTCGGCGGCCCGCAAAGAGGTCCCCGGCCGCCGCGGCTACCCGGGCTACATGTACACCGACCTGGCCAGCCTCTACGAGCGCGCCGGGCGGCAGAAGGGGAAAAACGGGAGCATCACCATGATCCCCATCCTCACCATGCCCGAGGACGACAAGACCCACCCCATCCCCGACCTGACCGGCTACATCACCGAGGGGCAGATCATCCTCAGCCGGGAACTCTACCGCAAAAACGTCACCCCGCCCATCGACGTCCTCCCCTCCCTCTCCCGACTCAAGGACAAGGGCATCGGCGAGGGCAAGACCCGGGCGGACCACGCCAACACCATGAACCAGCTCTTCTCCGCCTACGCCCGCGGCAAGGAGGCCAAGGAGCTGATGGTGGTGCTGGGCGAGGCGGCCCTCACCGACATCGACAAGCTCTACGCCAAGTTCGCCGACGAGTTTGAGCGGGAGTATGTCTCCCAGGGCTACCACGCCGACCGCAGCATCGAGGAGACCCTGGACATCGGCTGGAAGCTGCTGCGCATCCTCCCCCGGAGCGAGCTCAAGCGGATCAAGGACGAATACCTGGACGAGTACTACTCGGCCGACTGAGCCCGCCAAAACCCATAGAAAGGGGGAATACCATTGGCATCTACCCATGTAAATCCCACCCGGATGGAGCTGACCAAGCAGAAAAAAAAGCTGGCCACCGCCGTGCGGGGGCACAAGCTGCTCAAGGACAAGCGAGACGAGCTGATGCGGCAGTTTTTGGAGCTGGTGCGGGTGAACAAGGCCCTGCGGGAAAAGGTGGAGCGGGGCATCGGCGCCGCCAACCAGAACTTCGTGATGGCCCGCGCCGCCATGGAGGACGAGTACCTGGCCGCCGCCCTGATGACCCCCAAACAGGAGGTCACCCTGGACGCGGGGGCCCGCAACGTGATGAGCGTGGAGGTCCCCCAGTTCTCCTACCGGACCCGGACCTCCGACCCGGGGGACATCTACTCCTACGGCTTTGCCTTTACCTCCAGCGAGCTGGACGGGGCGGTCAAGAGCCTGGCGGACGTGCTGCCCGACCTGTTGCAGCTGGCCGAGTGCGAAAAGGCCTGCCAGCTGATGGCTGCCGAGATCGAAAAGACCCGCCGCCGGGTCAACGCCCTGGAGCACGTGATGATCCCCGAGACCCAGGAGAACATCCGCTACATCACCATGAAGCTGGACGAGAACGAGCGCAGCACCCAGATCCGGCTGATGAAGGTCAAGGACATGATGCTCGAACAGGCGCACCACTACAAGGAGCGCCAGGCCGCCGACTGATTGGGCGGACAGAGAGACCTGCCGAGAGGGCCGCTCCCCTATTTTGGGGGGAGCGGCCCTCTTTTCTTTGCCGGGGAGATGAGCTATAATGGAAAAAATGCGGGCAATCCGCCCGCCCTGCAGGGGCGGCGGACGGCGCGCGAGAAAGGGGGCTGGGAGATGGCAAAACAGGTGCGGACGGGGGCCGACGGGGGCGCGCAGTCCCCCCGTCGGCGGTGGGGAAAGCAGCAGATCGTGCTGCTCTCCCTCTGCGCGCTGGTGGTCCTCGCGGTAGTCTGCGGGGTGCTGGACTACCACTCCCTCCTCCCCAAGCGCAGCTACACGGCGGCGGATTTCGGCGTGGAGACCCTGCGCAGTGAAACCGACCGCAATGGCAACGGGGTGGACGATTTCACCGACATCCTCGAGGGGGCCCGGAAGGCGGTGGAGGAAAACCCGGTCTACGACAACTCCTACGCGGCGGGCGGCTACCCGAAGGCGGGCAGGGGCGCCTGCACCGACGTGATCTGGCGGGCGCTGGCCCACGCCGGATACGACCTAAAGGGGATGGTGGATGCGGACATCGCCCTGGAGCCAGCTGCCTACCCCGGCGCAGAGGACCCCAACATCGACTTTCGGCGGGTGAAAAACCTGGAAGTCTTCTTTTCCCGCCACTGCGCCGTCCTCACCCTGGACCCCTATCAGGTGGCCGACTGGCAGCCGGGGGACATCGTCACCTTCAGCCCCAGCCATATCGCCATCGTCTCGGACAAGCGCAACCGGGACGGGGTGCCCTACATCGTCCACCAGGACGGCCAGCCCCAAAAGGAAGAGGACGCCCTCACCCACCGCACCGTCACCGGGCACTACCGGTTCATTGTATAAACGCCCAACAAGCCGCCCGCGCCGGCTGGGAGCGGTCTGGTCGTTCTGCCGCATCCACTCCCAGCGCCCTGTCGGCGGTGAGATTGCCCCCAAAGGCCGGGGGGATAGGACACGGCCTCGCTGACGCTCTGGCGGCAGGTGTGGTGCGCCGCGCCGTTTTTGCCCACTGCCTCCTCCGGAGAGAGGGGCCGCCCTACACCGGCGGCCCCTCTCTTTTTGGCAGAAGAAAACCCCCGGCCATGCCGGGGGTTCAGAGATACTGCGTTGATACCGCAAGCAAGCGTGCCAAAAAGACAGCAGAGGGCACCCAAGCCAGCCCAAAGAAGGGCAGGTTGAAGACCAGACGGCAATCAAAGAATAGATGGACCCGTTTGCGGGCAGCAGGCAACAAACGCATACAAGCGGCGGGTCGCACCAACGCGCCTCAAGGCGCGGCCAGCAGCTTGGGGCTTTGCCCGCAATATGCAAAACCACCAGCCTTGTCGACGGGTCCCCACCTCCCTTTTGGCTGGGCGCGGCTCAATCGACCCAGAAATTGAGCTTCTCCTCGTCGCCGTAGGTGATGCGAAAGCGGCGGGCGGCGAAAAACGCCTCCACCACCTGCCGCATCTCGTCGAAGCGGCCAGCGCAGGCGCACTCGCCCAGCGGTTCGATCCAGCAGGACTGTTTGCCGCAGGCATCCCGCAGGTGGACGCGAAATGCCAGGCCCCGCTCCTCCAACAGGTGGTTGCAGTCGAGAATGTCGGTCAGTGAGATGATGTTCATTTTCTCTCTCCCCTCTCTGCGGCCCGGCCGCGGCTGTTTACCCTCTCTCCAAACCGCTGTAAAAGGCCTTTAGATCGGCCTTCACATCGGGGGGCAGCTCCTTTTTCGGCAGGCCGCGGATGGCCCCTTCCAGGGCGTAGAGCAGGTGCAGGCAGGCCCCCGGGTCGGCGTGCAGCCGCACCCGCAGCAGGGCCTCCTTGGCCCCCACCTCCCGCAGCTGCTCCGGAGTTTCGATCCCCGCGCGGCGCAGCTTTTCCTCCGCCACCCGGCCCAGGCCGGTCATCTGGTGAAGTTCCATCTCGCGCCCTCCTCTTGGCCGTCCGGCCCCACAGCCCCCTACATCAGGGGGGAGAACACCCGCAGCACCGCCGCGAACATCCGCTTGTAGAGGGGGATGGCGTTGTACTTTTTCATGGTCATCTGCTCGCAGCACTCCAGGGTCTGCAAGAAGTCCTTTTTCAGCTGGAGCACCGCCTTGGAGCGGTACATCCAGACGCCGCACTCAAAGTGCAGGTAGAGGCTGCGAAAGTCCAGGTTGGTGGTGCCCACCACCGCCACCTTGTCGTCGGCGACAAAGGTCTTGGAGTGGATGAAGCCGGGGGTGTACTCGTAGATTTTGACCCCCGCCTCCAGCAGCTGTTTGTAGTAGGAGCGGGTCACCATGTGCACATACCACTTGTCGGGCACGTGGGGGGTGACGATCCGCACGTCGATGCCGCTCTTGGCCGCCAGGTTGAGGGCGGTCACCACCTCGTTGTCGACGATCAGGTAGGGAGTGTTGATATAGACGTATTCGGTGGCGTTGTTGATGATGTTCAGGTAGACCTGCTCCCCCACGATCTCGTCGTCCATGGGGCTGTCGGCGTAGGGCTGCACATAGCCGTCGTTTTCACAGGGGGCGGGCATGTACCGCTCGGGGCGAAACTGGCTGAACTCCTCCCCCTTCTTGGTCTCGTACTGCCAGAACTGCAGAAACATCACCGTCAGGTTCCAGACCGCCTCCCCCTTGAGCATGATGGAGGCGTCTTTCCAGTGGCCGTGCTTCTCGTAGCCGTTGATGTACTCGTCGGCCAGGTTGATGCCGCCGGTGAAGCCCACATACCCGTCGATGACGGTGATCTTGCGGTGGTCGCGGTTGTTCATCTGCATCTGCAGCCGGGGGCGGAACTTGTTGAAGGCGTAACACTTGATCCCCTTCTGGCGCAGCTCCTTGTAGTAGCCGCTGGGGAGGGTGACCAGGCTGCCCACGTCGTCGTAGAGCATCCGCACATCCACCCCCTGGGCGGCCTTGCGCTCCAATATCTCCAGCACCGTGTCCCACATCACCCCGGCCTGAACGATAAAGTACTCCATAAAGATGAAGTGCTGGGCCTTTTCCAGCTCCTCCACCAGCTTCTCAAACATCCGCTCCCCCGGGGAGAGGTAGCAGGTCTCGGTGTTCTTGTAGACCGGGTAGAAGGAGTTGTTGCTGATGTAGAGGGACTGTTTGGCGGTGTGCCTGCTCAAGGACTCGATCTCCTCGGTGACCACCCGGTTGGCGATCAACTCGTCCTTGGTCTTGTCGTAGATCTCACTGACCCGGCCGCGCAGGGCCCGGGGCACCTTGTTGTTGCCGAAAAAGACGTAGAAGAGGCCGCCGAAGATGGGCAGGGCCATGACGATGAGGATCCAGGGGATCTTGTAGGCCGGGTTGTCGTCCTTGGAGATGACCCAGACGGCGCAGAGGCCGCTGAGGACGATGAGAATGGGCTGTAAGTAGACGAATTCCTCGCTGAGGCGCCAGATGGCGACCACCAGAAAGGCCGCTTGCAGGAGGATCAAGACCCCCACGATGACGATCCTGCTGAGCAGGACCTTGGCTATTTTTTTCATACTTTATCCTTGTCTGTGCTCTGATTTTGCCGGTGCGGCGGAGAAATAGCTCTGCACCAGCTCCTTGTAAAAGAGAACGGCCTTGGCCAGCGCCTCCACGCCGAGGTTCTCGTCCACCCCGTGGATGCTGCCCAGCTGCTGTTTGTCGATGGAGAGGGGGGCAAAGCGGAGCACGCAGTCGCAGATCCTCTCGTAGTGGCGGGAATCGCTCCCCTGCAACATGATGTAGGGGGCCACCCCCGCCTCGGGGAAGGTCTTTTGCACGCAGGCCTTTACCGCCTGGTAGCCGTAGCTGTCGGCGGAGGAGACGCCCGAGCAATCCCACCCCGATACCAGCTGTACCTCCACGTCAAAGCGCTCGCCGATGGCGCGCAGCTTCTGCATGGTGGCCTCCTTGCGCTCGTGGGACATGAAGCGCAGGTTGGCGGTGATGGACGCCTCCTGGGGGATGACGTTGGCCGCCTCGCTCCCCGCGGCCATGGTAAAGGCGCAGGTGGTCTGGAGCATGGCCCCGGCCTGGGCGCTGAATTTGGGGAGGACCGACTTGAGCAGGGGCTTAAAGAGCCAGAGATTTGCCAGCACCAGCCGCAGGGGCATGCTCATATAGGGGGCCATCTCCCGGAACATCCCCTCCACCGGCGGGGTGAACTGCACCGAGAAGGGATTTTTCTTCTCTATGTAGTTCACCATCCCCGCCAGCCGGGCCAGGGGGGTGCCCCTGGGGGGCGTGGAGGCGTGGCCGCCCGTTGACTTGGCCACAAACTTGACCTGGGCGTTCCCCTTCTCCATCAAACCGATCATGGCGAACTTGCAGTCGAGGCCGGGCAGGGGGCTGTCGGCCACCGCGCCCCCCTCATCCAGCACCAGGCCCAGCTTGACCCCCCGGGCGGCCAGGTAGTCCACCGTGGCGGGGGCGCCGGGGCCGTTGATCTCCTCGTTGCAGGAGGAGGCCAGATAGATGTCCTGCGGGGGGACGTACCCCTCGGCCAGCAGCTCCTCCACCGCGTTCATAAAGCCGCAGAGGGAGCCCTTGGTGTCCACCGCACCCCTGCCCCAGATGATCCCATCCTCAACCTCGCCGGCAAAGGGCGGGTGGCTCCACGCCCCCTCGGCGGGGACCACGTCCATGTGGGACATGAGCAGCAGGGGCAACCGGTCGGAGCGGCCGCTCCCCCTCCAGCGAAAGAGGAGGGCGCCGTCCAGCTCCACCCGCTCCAACTGGCGGTGGATGTTGGGGTAGAGCTCCTCCAGCAGCCGGTGAAAAGCGTAAATCTTTGACAGGTCCCCGCCGGGGGCCACGGTGACCGTCTCCTGCGCCAGCATCCGGGAGAGGGTCTCGGCGTAGTGCTCGACCCGCTCCTCCGGCGGCAGGGGCGCCCCCTGGGGCGACACCGACTTGGTCCCCACCCGCAGGGTGTTGGCCAGAATGGCGGCAATCAACAGCAGCAAAAGCCCCAGCACCGCCCACAAAATGATCCAACCCATCTGTCCTCTCTCCCCTCTCGGCCTTTAGTTGGCCTTGGCCGCTTTGGCCTTTTTGCGGGCCCGGCGCTTGCGCATCCTGGCCTGCACCTTTTCTGAAAAATCGACGAATTTCTCCACCCAGGGGGTAAAGACCAAATCGAACTCCCCGGCAAAGGTGACCACCTGGCCGTTAAAGCCCTTTTTGAAGAGGTAGACCCCGTGCATGTGGTCGTTCCCCGACAGGTCCAGGGGGATGCCCTGAAAGTCGTAGACCACACAGCCGGTGTCCACCGCCCACTGGATCATCTCCCACTGCATCAGGTGGTTGGGCATGACGTTGCGGAAGGCGTTGTCCGACGCGCCGTAGACATAGCAGGTCTTGCCCGCGTAGTTGGTGGTGATGGCGCCGGAGATGGGCTGCCCCTCGTAGTAGCAGAGGTAGAGGCGCACCTGTTCGCCCAGGGCGTCGAGCATCCGCTCGAAGTAGCTCATGGGGCGGGTGTTGAAGCCGTCGCGCTGGCCGGTGACCTGGTAGACCTTCATAAAGTCGGGCAGGTCTGCCTTGGTGCCCACCTTGCAGACCACCCCTTTGCGCCCGGCCAGGCGGATGTTGTAGCGCCACTTCTGGTGGAAACTGGCCAACAGCTCCTCCTTGGTGCGCCCGGCCAGGGGCAGCATGTAGTTGCTGCGGCGCTGGATGGTGTCGTCGTCGGTCTGGTCCTCGGTGTAGGTGAAGCCGTATTTGCGGGCCATCTCCACAAAGGCGGTGTCCCCGGTCATCACCATGGGGTCCATCTTAAAGGCAAAGCCGTGCTCCAACTTGGCCACCGCCTTGACTCCCTCGACCAAGTCGGCAAAGACGGCCTCGTCGCCGTAGTCAAAAACCGGGCCCCGGGGGGCATAGAGAAAGTGGCGGTTCAGCCCCGGTACCTTTTTGGTGAGGATGAGCATCCCCCCCACGATCTCCCCCGCCGCATTGCGGGAGACCACCACCCGGTGGCCCCAGCCGGCCTTGACCTGCGGCCAGTGGATGGACTGGGTAAAGCCGCCGTTTTTGTGGGCGCTGACAAACGCCTCGTACTCTCCGTATCTGCTGGGTTCCAAAATTTCCAAAACCAACGCCCTCTCTTCACATATTCCCACAGCTCTCCCCGCAGGCGGGGAAGCCGCATCTCAAAAATCATTTTCCCTCCGCCGGGGTGTCCAGCGGTAAAAAGGCAATCCGAGCCGCCCCAAAAGGGGGCCGTTTGAGGATGGGTCAAAACCGCCCCTCTCAAACCACTCGCCCGGCGGCCTCACCGCCCGGCGGCGGATCTTTGCCCCGGCGGAGTTCGCGGGGAATGGCCGCCGACCTCCCACACTGGGCGGTCGGCAAGCCGTCTCCCCGGGGCGGGACTGCACCGGCCCTGAAAAGCGCTGCCGCCCGTCCTGGTAAAAGGCGGGCTCGCCCTGCCGACCGGACGCAAACCGCCCGACAGGGTCCGGCGCGCCCCAACGCCGGGGAACAGCCGCTCACCAGCCGGGCGACGACTGCATTCGCCGCCATTCTCCCACAAGCGCCGGGCGCGCAGTAGGATTTGGCCAGAAGGCAGAGAGCAAACCGCGTTTGTGCATCTGCCCGGCCGTCCCCGGCACACTCGCCACTTGGTGGTTATTATACCATATTTTGCCCCCGCGCGCACGGCAAATCCCCGGGAAGCGGCTTTTCCCAGAGGGGTTTTTGTGATATGATGGGAGCGCAGCCGCAGCGGGCCGAACTCTGCCCGCCAAGCGGCAGAGGGGAGGTTGTTTTTTGAGGGAATTCACAGTGGACAGGGCGGCGGACGGGCGGCGGTTGGACGCCCTGCTGGGGGAGCTGACCCACGGCCTGCCCCAGCCCCTTCTCTACAAGTTTCTGCGCAAGGGCCGCGTCCGAGTCAACGGGAAGCGGATCTCCCAGCCCGGACACCGGTTGCAGGCGGGGGACCGGCTGGAGTGCTATCTCAACGACGAGTTCTTTCAGCGTCCCTCCCCCGAAAACGCCTACCTGCGGGTCAAGCCCCGGTTTCAGGTGGTGTACGAGGACGAAAATATCCTCCTGGCGGACAAGTACCCGGGGCTGCTGGTCCTCCCCGATCGGGAGGAGGGGGTCAACACCCTGGAGGCCCAGATCCAGCGCTACCTCTACGACCGGGGGGAGTACCGCCCCGGCGAGACCTTTCCCCCTGCCCTCTGCAACCGCATCGACCGCTGGACCGGGGGCATCGTCATCGCCGCCAAAAACCAGCCCGCCCTGGAGGAGATGCTGGAGCGCATCCGCCTGCGGCAGGTGCAAAAGACCTACTGGTGCGTGGTGCTGGGCCGCCTCCCCCGCCGGGAGGGGACCCTCACGGGCTACCTCTTCAAGGACAGCAAGAAGAGCCGGGTCTACGTCGGCGACAGCCCCCGCCCCGGGGCCAAGCAGGCGGTGACCCACTACCGGGTCTTGCGGGCGAACCGGGAGCTGAGCCTAGTGGAGGCCCGGCTGGTGACCGGGCGCACCCACCAGATCCGCGCCCAGTTCGCCGCCGCCGGCCACCCCTTGCTGGGGGACGGCAAGTACGGCCGGGAGCCGGTCAACCGCCGCTACCACCAGCCCTACCAGGCCCTCTACTCCCGGGAGGTGACCTTTGCCTTCCCCCCCGGCGAGGGGGTGCTGCAGTACCTGAGCGGCCGGCGCTTTCAGGTGGCCCAGGTCCCCTTTGAAAAGCTGGTGTGACCCCGTCGCCCGGCCCCTTTTTCCCCAAACAAAAGAGCGCCCCCTCCCCCGCCGGTGCGGGGAGAAGGGAGCGCTCTTTCTCTCTAGCTGGAAAAGTGCAGCCAAAACTCCCACTTCAGCAGCAGCCAGCCCGCCAGGGCACTGGCGGCGTTGGCGGTGAGGGCGTAGGCCACCCGGCAGCCCCTCCCCTGCCCCCGCAGCAGGTAGAGGTAGAGAAGGGTCTCGGCCCCGGCCACCGCCAGTTCCAGGGGGACGAGGGCCGCGTAACCGGCGAGCAGCCCGTGCAGCAGGAGCTGCCGCCCCAGGGTGGCGGTCAAAAAGAGCTGGGTGCCCAGGTTGACCAGCAAAAAGACCAGCCCATTTTTCTTGAGGGGGAAGCGGAAGGCCAGCAGCAGCACCCCCTCGATGAGGAGGGTGGGCAGCAGCGTCACGGCGAACTGGCGCAGGTAGGCTAGCCAGATGCTGGGGCGGGCCATCTGCCCGGTCTGGTAGTCGTAGGTCAGGGTGGTCTGAAAGGTGACCCGGTCGACCCAGTCGGAGACCCGCAGCTCCCCCTCCGGCGTGGCGACAAGGAGTTTGAAGCGGTCGGGCACCCCGAAGTAGCCGAAGGTGTGGCGGCGGCCCTCCCCCCACACCTCTCCCTGCAAGTCGCCCCACATGGGGGCGCGGGTACCGACGGTCAGACCGGCGTGCCACCCGCCCTCCCGGTAGTCGGCCAGCAGGGCGAGCTTTTGCGGGTCATACTGGGCGCGCCGGTCGCCCAGGTTGTCGTAGTCCCCCTCGGGGACCAGCAGGTCCAGGTAGTACTCCCCCTGGGGCGGGTGTTCCACCACCACGGTGACCTGGGGCTTGGGGCCCATATCGGCCTGGGCGACGGCGGGAAACAGGGCCAGCAGCAAACAGAGGCAGAGGGCCAGACGGGCCCCGCCCCGCAGCGGCCGGGCGGTGTCAAAGGGCTTCACGGCGGACTCCCCCTTTCCGGGCGCGGGTGGGTGTTCTCTCTGCCACCAGTATACCAGAAACGCCTCGGCCGGCGCTAGGGGCGGGGCGCAAAAAAGGGCCGACCCCGCGGGTCCGGTCCTTTTTCGCGCGCTGTTTAGAGTTTCTCGGCAAACTCCTTGCCGTAGGCAAAGGCCTTTTTCAGATCCTCCTCGCTGGGGACAAAGGTGACCTTTAGCCCGTCCATGGCCACATTGAACTTGAGGTTGCTCAGGTAGCCGTTGAGCAGGGGCACCGCCTCGCCGCTCCAGCCGAAGGAGCCGAAGACGGCCACCGGCTTTTTCTGGTTGCCGATGGCGTCGATGTGGGCCAACAGGTTCCAGATGGGGGGCACCGCGTTGCGGTTGATGGTGGGCGAACCCAGCAGGAAGGCGGTGCTTCGGTTGAGGGCCGCCGCCTGCTCGCCCAGATCGTGCTCGATGACGTTGTAGAGGGGGATCTCCGACTCCGGCTTGACCGAGAGGATGCCGGCGCGGATCTCCTCGGCCAGCTGGGTGGTGTTGCCGTAAGCCGAGCAGTAGAAGATGGGGATCAGCGGCTTTTCGCCGGCGGGCTCGGCGCTCCACTGGCGGTACTGCTCCATCACCCATTCCAGGCAGCAGCCCTTGGTCAAAATGGGGCCGTGGCTGGTGCAGGCGGTGTCAAAGTCGAGGGCGGAGAGGATGTCGAGCCCCTTGCGCACATAGCCGGCAAAGGGGGAGAAGATGGCGTCGTAGTAGACCTTGACCGCCTCTTCATAGGCCTTGGGATAGGTGACCTTGTTGTCCCACACCAGGGGCTCGCAGTAGTGGGCGCCCAGGAAGTCGCAGGTAAAGACCACCTTGTCCTCCGGCAGGTAGGTGAAGATGGAGTCGGGCCAGTGGAGGAAGGGGGCCGAGAGGAAGGTCAGGGTCTTGCCGCCCAGGTCGCGGGTGTCGCCGTTTTTGACCACCTCCACCTTCATGTTGGGGTTGTTGGTGATCCCCTTGAGGTAGATGCTGCCCGCCTGGCTCACCAAAACGGTGATGTCGGGGTATTTTTCAACGAGTTTTGCCACCGCGCCCGAGTGGTCGGGCTCGCAGTGGTTCATCACCAGGTAGTCCACCTTGGCGATGTCGCAGACCTGCTCCAGCGTCTCCAGGTAGTCCTCGGCAAAGGTGAGGTGGGAGGCGTCGATGAGGGCGGTCTTCTCGCTGCCCACCACCGTGTAGGCGTTGTAGCTGGTGCCGTATTCGGTGCGCATCACCACGTCGAAGACCCGCATGTTGGGGTTGAGGATCCCGGTGTAGTAGATGCCGTCCTTGATTTTCTTGGTTCCGGACAAAGTGATCTCCCCTTTTCTTTTGACAGTCCTGGCAAAAAAGAGGGGCGGCCGCGCCACAGGCGGCTGCCCCAATCGCTTCTTTACGCCTGCTCTTCAAACATGTCCTTGCCCACGCCACAGAGGGGGCAGACAAAGTCGTCGGGCACGTCGGCCCACTTGGTGCCGGCGGCGATCCCCTCGTCAGGGGCGCCAGCGGCCTCGTCGTACACGTACCCACACACGGTGCAAACATATTTTGCCATTGCGGAACACTCCTTTTTACTTTGGTTTGGTTTCTGACCTAATTATACTGAATTACTCCACGATTGTAAAGGGGCTCTTTTCATTTCAGAGCATTTTTTTCAAATACTGCCCTGTGTAGGAGCGCTCCACCTTGGCCACCTGCTCAGGGGTGCCGGTGGCGACGATCTCGCCCCCCTCGTCGCCCCCCTCGGGGCCGATGTCGATGAGGTAGTCGGCCACCTTGATCATGTCCAGGTTGTGCTCGATGACGATGACGGTGTTTCCCGCGTCCACCAGCCGCTGCAGCACGTCGATGAGCTTGTGCACGTCGGCGGTGTGCAGGCCGGTGGTGGGCTCGTCCAGGATGTAGACGGTCTTGCCGGTGGCCCGGCGGGAGAGTTCCAGCGCCAGCTTGACCCGCTGCGCCTCGCCGCCCGAAAGGGTGGTGGCCGGCTGGCCCAACTTGACGTAGCCCAGCCCCACGTCCAGCAGGGTCTGCAGCTTTTCGCGGATGCGGGGGATGTTCTCGAAGAAGGCGCAGGCCTCCTCCACCGACATCTCCAGCACGTCGTAGATACTCTTGCCCTTGTATTTTACCTCCAAAGTCTCCCGGTTATACCGCTTGCCGCCGCAGACCTCGCAGGGGACGTAGATGTCCGGCAGGAAGTGCATCTCGATCTTGATGATGCCGTCGCCCTGACAGGCCTCGCAGCGCCCGCCCTTGACGTTGAAGGAGAAGCGGCTGGAGCTGTAGCCCTTGGCCTTGGCGTCGGCGGTCTGGGCAAAGAAGTTGCGGATGTCGGTGAACACCCCGGTGTAGGTGGCCGGGTTGGAGCGGGGGGTGCGGCCGATGGGCGACTGGTCGATGCCGATGACCTTGTCCAGGTGTTTGAGCCCCAGGACCTTTTGGCATTTGCCCGGCTTGGACTTGGCGCCGTTGAGCTTTTGCGCCAGGGTCTTGTAGAGCACCTCGTTGATGAGGGAGGACTTGCCCGAGCCCGAGACCCCGGTGACGCAGGTGAAGGTGCCCAGGGGGATCTTCACGTTCACGTCCTTGAGGTTGTTCTGGGCCGCGCCCTTGACCTCGAGGAACTTGCCGCTCCCCTTGCGCCGGGTCGCGGGGACCTCGATTTTCTTGACCCCGCAGAGGTACTGGCCGGTGATGGAGCGCGCACAGCCCTCGATGTCCTGCAGAGAGCCCTGGGCCACCACCTCGCCCCCGTTGACACCCGCCCCAGGGCCGATGTCCACAATGTAGTCGGCAGCGCGGATGGTGTCCTCGTCGTGCTCCACCACGATGAGGGTGTTGCCGATGTCCCGCAGGTGGCGCAGGGTGGCGATGAGCTTGTCGTTGTCCCGCTGGTGCAACCCGATGCTGGGCTCGTCCAGGATGTAGAGGACCCCCACCAGGGAGGAGCCGATCTGGGTGGCCAGGCGGATGCGCTGGCTCTCCCCCCCCGAGAGGGTGGCGGCGGCGCGGGAGAGGGTCAGGTACCCCAGCCCCACGCTGCGCAGGAAGTTGAGCCGGGATTTGATCTCCTTGAGGATCTGGTGGGCGATCATCTCGTCGCGGGGGGTGAGCTCCATCGAGTCGATGAAGCGCAGGGCGTCCACCACCGACAGGTCGGTGAAGTCGATGATGTTCTTCCCCGCCACCGTCACCGCCAGGGAGGCCTTTTTCAGCTTTTTGCCGCCGCAGTCGGGGCAGGGCACCGAGCTCATGACCTCCTGGATCTCCTCCCGCATCCAGGCCGAGTTGGTCTCGCGGAAGCGGCGTTCCAGGTTGTTGACGATCCCCTCAAAGGTGGTCTTGTACTTGCCGGTGCCGTACTCGTTCTGGCGGGTCATGTCGATGGCCCGGTCGCCGGTGCCGTAGAGGATGGCGTTCTGCCCCTCCTCCGAAATCTCCTCAAAGGGGGTGTTCAGGGTGAAGCCGTAGGCCTTGGCCAGCCCGTCGTAGTACATGTGGGAGATGGTGGAGGCGTCTTTGTAGTACCAGCCGGAGGCGCGGATGGCCCCCCCGCGGATAGACTTGGACTTGTCCGGCACCACCAGATCGGGGTCCACCCGCAAAAAGGTGCCCAGGCCGGTGCACTTCTCGCAGGCGCCGTAGGGGTTGTTGAAGGAGAACATCCGGGGGGAGAGCTCCTCGATGCTGATGTCGTGGTCGGGGCAGGCGTAGTTTTGGGAGAAGAGCATCTCCTCTCCCCCGATGACGTCGATGACCGCCAGCCCGCCCGAAATGGAGGTGGCGGTCTCCAGCGAGTCGGTCAGGCGGGACTTGATCTCCTCCTTGATGACCAGCCGGTCCACCACGATCTCGATGGTGTGCTTCTTGTTCTTCTCCAGCTTGATCTCCTCGGAGAGGTCGAAGATGCTGCCGTCCACCCGCACCCGCACAAAGCCGGAGCGCTTGGCCGACTCAAACTCCTTGACGTGCTCCCCCTTGCGCCCGCGCACCACCGGGGCCAGCACTTGGATGCGGCTGCCCTCGGGGAGGGCCAGCACCTTGTCCACGATCTGGTCGACGGTCTGCTGCTTGATCTCCTTGCCGCAGATGGGGCAGTGGGGGATGCCGATGCGGGCGTAGAGGAGGCGAAGGTAGTCGTAGATCTCGGTGACGGTGCCCACGGTGGAGCGGGGGTTGCGGGAGGTGGTCTTCTGGTCGATGGAGATGGCCGGAGAGAGCCCCTCGATCAGATCCACATCCGGCTTCTCCATCTGCCCGAGAAACTGGCGGGCGTAGGAGGAGAGGCTCTCCACGTACCGGCGCTGGCCGTCGGCGTAGATGGTGTCGAAGGCCAGGGAGGACTTGCCCGAGCCGGAGAGGCCGGTAAAGACCACCAGCTTGTCCCGGGGGATCTCGATGTCGATGTTTTTCAGGTTGTGCTCCCGGGCCCCTTTGATGACGATTTTGTCCATTGCCACTGTCGTATTTCCTCGCTTTACTTTAAGGATTTGAGCTGCTCGATCTTGTCGCGGAGGAAGGCCGCCTGCTCGAATTCCAGCAGTTGGGCCGCCTGGCGCATCTCCTTGGTCAGCTTGTTGATCATCTCGACCTTCTTCTCCCGGCTGAGGCGCTTGTACTTCTTGACGTCGTCGGTGTCCTTCTTGGAGATTTCGATGACGTCCCGCACCGCCTTGATGATGGTCTTGGGGACGATGCCGTGGGCCTCGTTGTAGGCCTGCTGAATGGCGCGGCGGCGCTCGGTCTCGCGGATGGCCGCCTCCATCGAGCGGGTGACCACGTCGGCGTACATGATGACCTGGCCGCCGGCGTTGCGGGCGGCGCGGCCGATGGTCTGCACCAGGGAGGTCTCGCTGCGCAGGAAGCCCTCCTTGTCGGCGTCGAGGATGGCCACCAGGGAGACCTCGGGGATGTCCAGCCCCTCCCGCAGCAGGTTGATGCCCACCAGCACGTCAAACTCGCCCAGCCGCAGATCGCGGATGATCTCCATGCGCTCGATGGTCTCGGTGCCGTGGTGCATGTACCGCACCCGCACCCCCATGTTCTCCAGGTAGGCCGTCAGGTCCTCGGCCATCTTCTTGGTGAGGGTAGTCACCATCACCCGCTCCTTGCGGGCGGTGCGCTTTTGGATCTCGGTGTAGAGGTCGTCGATCTGCCCCTCGATGGGCTTGACGATCACCTCGGGGTCGGTGAGGCCGGTGGGGCGGATCACCTGCTCCACGATCTGGGTGCTCTTCTCCCGCTCAAAGTCGCCGGGGGTGGCCGAGACAAAGACCGCCTGGTTGATCTTGCCGTAGAACTCGTCGAAGTTCAGGGGGCGGTTGTCAAAGGCCGAGGGGAGGCGGAAGCCGTAGTCCACCAGGTTTTTCTTGCGGGCGTAGTCGCCGGCGAACATCCCCCGCACCTGGGGCAGGGTCACGTGGGACTCGTCCACAAAGAGGAGGAAGTCGTCGGGAAAGTAGTCGATGAGGGTGTTGGGGGTGCTGCCCGGCGCCCGGCCGGAGAGGGTGCGGGAGTAGTTCTCGATCCCCTTGCAAAAGCCGATCTCCTGCAGCATCTCGATGTCGTACATGGTGCGCTGCTCGATGCGCTGGGCCTCCAGCAGCTTGTCGTGGGACTTGAAGTACTGGATGCGCTCGCGCAGCTCGTCCTGAATGTCGGTGATGGCCCGCTGCATCTTCTCCTTGGGGACGATGTAGTGGCTGGCCGGGTAGATGGCGATGTGCCCCAGCACATTCTTGCTCTCCCCCGTCAAGGGGTTGATTTCGGAGATGCGGTCCACCTCGTCGCCAAAGAACTCGATGCGCACCGCCGTCTCGGTGGAGTAGGCGGGGTAGACCTCCACCACGTCCCCCCGCACCCGGAACTTGTTGCGGGTGAAGTTGACGTCGTTGCGCTCGTACTGCAGGTCCACCAACTGCTTGACCACGTCGTCCCGGCTCCTCTCCATCCCCGGGCGCAGGGAGATGACCATGGTCCGGTAGTCGATGGGGTCGCCCAGGGAGTAGATACAGGAGACGCTGGCCACCAGGATGACGTCCCGCCGCTCCGAGAGGGCGGCGGTGGCCGAGTGGCGCATCTTCTCGATCTCCTCGTTGATGGAGGAGTCCTTTTCGATGTAGGTGTCGGTGGAGGCCACGTACGCCTCGGGTTGGTAGTAGTCGTAGTAGGAGACGAAGTACTCCACCGCGTTTTCGGGGAAGAACTCCCGAAACTCCGAACAGAGCTGGGCGGCCAGGGTCTTGTTGTGGGCCAGCACCAGGGTGGGCCGGTTGACCTGGGCGATGACGTTGGCCATGGTGAAGGTCTTGCCCGAACCGGTGACCCCCAGCAGGGTCTGCTCCTTGTCCCCCCGCTCGATCCCCTCCACCAGCTGGGCGATGGCCTGGGGCTGATCGCCGGTGGGCTGATAGGGGGAGACCAGCTTGAAAGACCCGTTCGTATTTCCCATTTCTGCACCTCCCTGCCGCCCCCGCCGGGCGGGGACGAGATAAACCAGACAAACACTAAAAATCTCAAAAAACAGACAATATAAGACGTGCGTGACCGCCCTTGTCCCCCCTTTTTTCCCCGGGCGGGCAAAGGCGCACACACAAGAACTCGAGTCTATATTATAGCACAGCGGCCCCCTCTTTAAAAGGTTCACAAGGGAAAACATTTGTTTGTAAGAAGTTGAAATTTATATCTATTTTTGCCAAATCGCCGCGGGAAATGCAGGGGCGCCGACCACTGCACAGCAGGGGGCAAGAGGGCGCGGGACTTCGGAAGCAGCCTTCCCCTATTTTCCCACGCAAAAAGCCGGAGAGAGGCTGGACAGGATCGTCCAAGCCCTCCCCGGCCCCCCTACTCGTCCCCGTACTTTCCAATCTGTTCGAGCTGGATGGCGTTGTACTTCTCCGCCGCCTCCTGGGCAGAAAGACCGTCGATCATCTCTAGGCAGAGGGTACGGGTGGTGTCCCAATAGGTGAAGTGCAGGTTCATGTCCTCAATGGGGATCTGCCCCTCCCGGTTGACCAGGGGCAGCAGTCTTTGCATGTGCTCAGCGCCCAGCGGCACCCCCTCCTGCCCCTCCCGCGACGGCAGGGAGCCGTCCCCGTTTGTCAACAGCTCCGCGGCGGTGGCGTCTGTTATATACTCCGCCACCTCCAGCGCCTCCTCCAGGTGTTCGCTGTTGGCATTGACACAGAGGCGGTCGGCAATGGAGGGCAGACAGACCGTCCCCTCCGGGAGAGCGGGCACCCCCTGCACCAAATAGGGCATCCCCTCCCCCTCGTCGACAAAGTACTTCTCCACCCCGCTGCTGAAAAAGGCAAAGGCGACCTTCTGGTTTTGAAAATCCTGCAGGTCAGTGGTGCGGGCCGGAACGCTGTCCACCCCTTCCCGGGTCAGGTCGTCCCCGTAATAGCCCTGATTCAGGAACTCCTCGAACATCTGAAAGCCCTCTAACATGTAGTCGCCGATGGGGACGCTCCCGTCGTTGAGGCCCTCCACCAGCTCGCCGTAATGCTCGGACTGGTAGAGCTTGTAGAGGCCCCTCGCCATCACCGGCACGGTCATGGCGTACCAGCGGTTGACGGCAAAGGGGGTCACCCCGCCCTCTTTGAGCACCTGGCAGCAGTGCATCCAGGAGCTGTAGTCCGCAGGGGGCTCAAGGCCGTATTTTGCCAGCAGGTCGGTGTTCACATACATCCCGTAGGCCGCCATGGTGAGGGGGATGGTGTAGACCAACCCGCCTATTTCCGCCTGCTCTCGCGCCGCGGGGTAGAGGCGGCTGCAGGCCGGCAGCCCGGACAGATCGCACAGATACCCGTTGGCGGCAAAGGACTTGACGCTGTCCGCGTTGACGGTGAAGAGGTCGTCCCCCTGGCCGGACGCCAGACGGCGCTCCAACACCTCGTTGTACCCGTCCTTTATGGAGATCCCCTCCACCTCGACCTGCACGTCGCTGTGGGAGGCGTTGTACTGGTCGATCAGTTTCAAGAATATGTTGGCGCCCTCCTTCTTCTGGGCGCCCATGGGCATGAAAAACGACAGCACGACGGGCTCTGTCTCCTCGTCCAGGCGCATCCCGCTCTTGGGCTCGCAGCCGCAAAGTCCCCCGGCCGCCACCGCCGCGCAGAGCGCGATCGCCATCCCTCTCTTTAGGTGTTTCACCTGTGCCCCTCCCCCTTTTTACTGCAAGAGCTCTCGCAGGATCTCATACAGCTGTTCAAAGTCAACCGGCTTTGATACATGCCCGTCCATCCCCGCGTCGGCGGCCTTCTGAACGTCTTCCGCAAAGGCGTCGGCGGTCATGGCGACAATTGGGATGGCCTTTGCGTCCGGCCGCGAGAGAGCCCTGATTTCGCGGGTCGCGTCATAGCCGTCCATCACCGGCATCTGAATGTCCATGAGCACGGCGCGGTAGTGCCCCGGCTCGCTGGCGGTGAACTTCTGCACCGCCTCTGCCCCGTTTACAGCCGTCTCCACCGCCAGGCCGAAGAGAGAGAGCATCTCCACGGCGATCTCCCGATTCAGGCTGTTGTCGTCCACCAGCAGCACCCGGGTGCCGGCGGGCAGAGCGCGGCTGTGGGAGAGCGGCGCGCCCTCTGTCTGGGGCCCCTCCTCGCCCTGTGCGATTTGAAAGCGCAGCTCCACAACAAAGGTGGTCCCCCTGCCCGGCGCGCTGTCCACCGAGATGGAGCCGCCCATGAGGTCGACCAGCCTCTTGGCGATCGCCATGCCGAGACCGCTGCCCGACCGCCCGGCCTGCCCGCGGTTCTCCTGTTCAAAGGAGTCGAAGAGGTGGGGCAGGAACTCCGCCGCCATGCCGATGCCGCTGTCCCGGATCGTCTGCTTGATTTTCACCCAGCCCGGCTCGTCCTCCAACTCGGCGATCTCCCAGGAGATCGCTCCCCCGTCGGGGGTAAATTTGACGCTGTTGCCCAGAATGTTGATCAGCACCTGGTTGACCCGCAGCGCATCGCCGTAGATGGTGCTGTAGCGCAGCTTGTCGGCCTTGACGGAGAAGGTCTGATCGCGCTCCTCCGCCTGGCTGCGGATGATGTTGGCGACCTTCTGGATCTCCTCCTCGACCCGCAGCGGCTGCAACTTGAGGTGCAGTTTCCCGCTCTCGATCCTGCTCATGTCCAGAATGTCGTTGACCAGGCTCAGCAGATAGCGGCTGGAACTGCTGATTTTCTGCAGCAGTTCTCTCACCCGCGGAGGGCAGTCCCCCTGCAACAGCGCCAGCTCGGTCATCCCCATGATGGCGTTCATGGGGGTTCGGATGTCGTGACTCATGGAGGAGAGAAAGTCGCTCTTGGCCCGGCTGGCCGTCTCCGCCGCCGCCAGGGCGTCGTCCAGGTTCTTTCTGATCTCCCGCTCGGCGGTCTGGTCCTCCACCGCCACGATGTAGCGGTTTTCGGCCTCGTTGCCGCCAACGCGCAGGATCTTCACCTTGAGCCAAAGGGTCTGGCCGTCCGGATGGTTGTACCGGCACTCCTCCCCCACATTTTTGTGCAGCAGTCCGCTCAGCATCTGGCTGGCCGCCCGCCGCAGGGCATCGCTTCCGCAGCGCCCGAAGAACAGCATGGGGTCTTCCCGGCAGACATCGTCCCGAATCCCCAGCACCTGGAGGGAGTTTTGAAAGACCATCTCCATCCGGTGGCGGCGCCCGTTGTAGATCATAAAGACCTGCTCCACATTTTCGGCGATGAGGCCGAAGAGGGCGTCGCGGTACCCCCTCTCCCGCGAGAGGGCGGCGTCCCGCTTCCGGCTGTTGACCAGCAGCATCAGCACGATCACACAGACAAAGATAAAGGCGCAGACGACCGACATGAGAAAGAGGATCGAGCTGCGGGCCTGCTGGATCACGCCCAGCGGCACGATCGCCGTCATGTACCAGCCGGGGGTGCCCGCCACCGGCGTGAAATAGAGGTAGTTGGCGGTGTCCTCGATTGTGAGGACGATGCTCCCGGAGCGGCCGGCCTCCACCAACTCCTTCACCTTTTGCAGAGAGCCCTCGGGGTTCCCGCTCCCCTCTAGGGTGTTGTAGAGGGAGGCGTAGGTCCGCTGGGCCACCGTATTTTTGGTGTAGACCAGGTAGTCCCCGCTCGCCCCGTCGATCATGTAGGCAAAGCCGCGGCCGCCGAGAAACTCCATTGCCGCCGGGACGTAGTAGTGTTCCAGCTCCACGTACCCGTAGAGCATGGCCTGCGAGCCGTCGCCCAGGGTGACCGGCGTGCGCATGGCCACCTGTTTTCTGCCGTTCCAGCCGAAAAAGGCGTCGCTGATGTCGCTGCCCGCGGGGAAGTCGCTCCACTGCATGTCGGTTTCAGGGGTGATCGCCGCGCCGTCGTCAAAGATGCCGTGACCACCGGCATACACCAGCGCAACCCGGCTGAAAACGCCCTGCTCCACGTACTTTTGAAGTTGCCCCAGCCGCCGCTCCTCCGGCAGCAGGGCAATCATCTCCGACAGCTGACCGAGACAGCGCATGTCCTGGTCGACATACTCCTCGATATAGTCCGCGCCGATCTTGGTCATGCTCTTGATGCCGCTCTCGGTGTCCTCCCGCAGGTTGTCGTTGATGCTGTTGACAAACACCAGCACGCCGGCAATCAGCACCAGCACCAGCGCCAAGCTCCCCGCCATGCGAAAAAGGCTCTTCCTGTCTTGGTACAGCCCGCTTTTCCGGCCTGTATTCCCCGGCGTCTTTTTCATCAAAGCCCACCTGTCCTCACTCTGCTGCCTGTTTTTTAGGGGGCCTGCCCCCCTTTGCCCTGCACCAATAAAAAGGGCAGGTGTCCGCTCTCTCCAGACCCTGCCGTCGACCAAACCGACACCGGTCGAAGGGCCGCCCCGCCCTTGTCGCCGTTAAAAAGAGGCGGCTGCACGCCGATCGAAGGGGATTGAGAGCACCCGGTCGGCGGCAAGCAGTCGTCCCTTTGCCGTATACCGATATATGTGTCTTTATTGTAGCATTTTGTCGATGCCAAATCAACCCAATTATTTCTTTCCCACATGGATCCTACAGGGGCGACAGCCAAACCAGCGCCGCCAGAGAAGCGGTTGACAGGCGTTTGGTCGGCGGCTGCCGCACAGCTCTCCCCCGGTCCTTGCGGCAAGTGCCTGCAAGGGACCCTGACCGCGCAAAAAAGTGGTCTATTTAAGGGCGGCATTCCATTTTAGCGGCTCCCGATGAACGATTTCCAGTGGCTTTTGCTGTGGAAAAGGGCGCCCAGCAGCTTGAACAGGCCATATCCGAGCACGGCGCCCAACAGGTTTGCTATGATGTCATCAATGTCGGACGAACGCCCTATAAAAAACTGAAAAAACTCGATGCTGAAGGTGGTCAAAAATGAAACCGGCACGACGGCAGAGAGCCGTCTCATCTTTTGGAAGATGGCGGGGAGAAAAAATCCCAGCGGAATAAAGAGCAGGACATTGGGGACCTTTTCGACGATGAGCAGGGAGAGGTCGTCCCCCACCCCCACCCATGCAAAGGGGACGACATTCAAGGTGTGCGTCCCCGGGTGAAAGGAAATCGGGGTGAAGAAAATCGTCGCAAAGGCGATGAGAAAAAGGGAGCAGACAAGCCCCAAGTAGCTGATTTGCCGGGAAACGGGCTTTCCCCGCCTCTTCAAAAAGAACAAAACGGGCAGGTACAAAATCGCCAACGCCACAATAAAAATCAGCGCCAGCCTGGCATATGCTTCCAATCGATGCATCGTTCTCTCCTCCTCTCTGTCCCTCATTGTACAGGAGAGTTCTCAAAAACCCCTTGTCGATTTTCCTATAAATCGATGAAGAGATATGAAGAAGTGGCGAGAGAAAGGCCTGCCGCCCCGCCAAAAAGAGCCGGGGGCCAGCGGCCCTCGGCTCTCAGCGAGGTCAAATCGCGCGGGGACAAGCCACTACCGCCCCTGCGAAAAGGCGAAGTCGATGGCCGCCTGAAAGAAGCGGTCCCGCGCCTCGACCCGGCGGCGGACGCCCCAGCTCCACGGGGTGGGGTCCTCGGCGGTGGGGTGTTTGTCCGAGACCAGCAACAGGGCCACCGCCTCGGCCCCCAGGTACTGGCTGACGCTCAGGACGGCGGATGCCTCCATGTCCACCCCCACGCAGCCCTGCTGCCGCCAGAGCGCCTCCTTGCGCACCGTCTGACGGTAGACGGCGTCGGTGGTGACCGTCGGCTGCTCCCACACCCGCAGGCGGGGGGAGAGGAACGCCACCGCCTGTCGGTGCAGTTCCGGCGAGGGGGCGGCCCAGCGAATGCGGGGGTGGTAGTGGTGGCTGGTCCCCTCCTCCACCAAAATGCGAGGGGGAGCGACGGCGTCGCAGAGCCCCACCTCCCCCGCAAAGCAGCCACAGTAGCCCACCAGAATGAATTTCTTCACCCCCAGGGCAAAGAGGGTCTCCACCGTGTCGGCCCCCTGGGGCGCGCCCCGACCGCCGTCCAGAAAACAGACCCCCTCCTCCCCCTTCACCGCGTAGACGGGGGTGGGAAAGAGGAAGCGGGGCAGCATTTCCGTCAGGGTGACGACGGGATGGTGCGCCTGCAGATAGGGCACCCCCTGGGACTGAAAGAAGAGGACCGCCGTCTCCGGCAGGTCGAGGGGCTCCCCCCGGTGCTCGCTGCGGGCGTGGACCCGCGCCTGGATCACCGGTTCGGTGTCGTCGTTTTCCAGGTACCAGTCAGTCATTTTTTCCTCCTTTTTCTCCGCCCTAAAGGGCGACAAAGATGTTGCTGTCGGCCAGGGAGATGTAGTCGTCCCCCGAGACGATGATGTGGTCCACCAGCTGGATGTGCAGGGCCTTGAGGGTGTTGTGGATCTGCAGGGTGGAGCGGACGTCCTCGTCCGAGGGCAGGGCCACCCCGCCGGGGTGGTTGTGAGCGATGACCACCCGGCTGCACTTGGAGAGGGCGGCCCGCTCCACGATCTTCTTTTGGTTGATGGAGACCGCGTTGTGGATGCCCTGGGCGATCAGCTCGCAGCGAAGCAGCTTGTAGCGGTCGTTGAAGCAGAGCAGATAGAGGGATTCGTCGGTCTTGCCGATGAACATGGGGATCAGGTAATCCCCGATTTTCTGGGTGCAGTCGAGGACGTTTTCAAACGACTGCATGTCCTTTAAATAGCTGCGAAAGAGGGAGAGCACCAGCTTGAGGAGCACCGCCGCGTTGTAGCCGATGCCGGGGACCTGCTGCAACTCGTCCACGTCGGCCTCCAGCACCCCCTTGATGCCGCCAAAAGCGTCCAGCAGGCGGTGGGCCAGCTCGTTGGTATCCCGCCGGGGGATGGCGTAGTAGAGGAGGATCTCCAACAGGATGTGGTCGGGCAGGCCCTCCCCGCCCATCTGCAAAAACAGCTGCCGGGTGCGGTCCCGGTGGCCCTTGTGTTCGTCGCTCATAGGCACCTCAGAAAGAAGCGGCACAAAAGCCGCATTTGTAATCTCTCGGCGTTTGGTTTATACTGACAGATATGCGAATTTGGCCCGTCGCCCCCGAAGCGGAGCAAAGGGGCCTATTCGACAGCGTTCGCCGCGCATCCATTATACCACAAGCGCAAGGCGAGCAGTGGTGTTGGCCATCGGGCAGGGAGCAAACAGCGTTTGCGGGCCTGCCCGGCCGCACTCGGTATAATAGCTGCTTTGCGGCCATTATACCCCATTCCCACAAAAAAAGCTACGACAGAGGAGCGCCTGTTTTGTACCAGTATTCCATCGGCCCCAACGACGGGGGCCAGCGGCTGGACCGCCTGTTGAAAAAGCTGCTGCCGGACTGCCCGACCTCTCTCTTTTACAAGTGGAACCGGCAGAAAAAAATCAAGCTCAACCGCAAACGGGTCGAGCTCTCCTCCTTTGTGCAGGAGGGGGACCAGTTGGACCTCTACCTGCCCGAGGGGGTCACCCCCCGCGAGAGCCGGGGGGCGGGGCTCACCCTCCCCCCCGCGCTGGAGCCCTGCCGGGTGGTGTACGAGGACCCGCAGGTGCTGGTGCTGGAAAAGCCGGTGGGGGTGCCCACCCAGCCGGACAACAGCGGCTCCCCCTCCCTGCGGGAGATGGCCCTGGCCCACCTCATTCAAAACGGCAGCTATCTCCCCCAGCGGGAGCACAGCTTTGCCCCCGCCCCCTGCAACCGGCTGGACCGCAACACCCAGGGGCTGGTGCTCTTTGGCAAAACTGCCGCCGCCCTGCGGGAGCTGACCCGGCTCATTCGGGAGGGGCGGGCGGAGAAGCGATACCTCTGCCTGGCCGCCGGCACCCTCTCCCCCGACAGGGGGGAACTGCGGGGCCACATCGTCAAGGACGGGCGGAAAAACCGCTCTCGGGTCTACCCGGCTCCCCAGCCCGGCAGCAAGCCGGTGCACAGCCGCTACCGGGTCGTCGCCCCCCTGGGGGAGGACAGCTTGGTGGAAATCACCCTGCTCACCGGCCGCTCCCACCAGATACGGGCCCAGCTCGCCGCCGCCGGCCACCCCCTGCTGGGGGACGGCAAGTACGGCGGCCCCACCGACCGCTACACCCGACAGGCCCTCTGCGCCTACCTCCTCCGCCTCCACCCCGAGGGGGACAGCCCCCTCGCCTATCTGGAGGGAAAGACCTTTTCCCTGCGCCCCTGGTTCCTGCCAGGGGACTTTTCCCTCCCCCACGAAGGGGCGCAGACCGCGCCCACCGCATACAGAAAAGAGGAACACTGATTTGCAATTTGTCGATTTAAAACTCTCTCCCCCCATTCAAAAAGCCCTGGCGGAGATGGGGTACCAAACCCCCTCCCCCATTCAGGAAAAGGCCATTCCCCCGGTGCTTGCCGGGCGGGACCTCTTCGGCTGCGCCCAGACGGGGACCGGCAAGACCTGCGCCTTTGCCGCCCCCATCCTCCAGCGGCTGGGCACCGACCAGGTCGGCAAGCGCTCGCCCATCCGCGCCCTCGTCCTCACCCCCACCCGGGAACTGGCCCTGCAAATCTACGAGAATTTCGTCCAGTACGGCAAGTACCTCCCCCTGCGCTGCGCCGTCATCTTCGGCGGGGTCTCCCAAAACCCGCAGGTGGAGAAGCTGCAGCGAGGGGTCGACATCCTGGTGGCCACCCCCGGGCGGCTCAACGACCTGATCGGGCAGGGGTACATCTCCCTCAAAAAGGTGGAGATATTTGTCCTCGACGAGGGGGATCGGATGCTGGACATGGGCTTTATCCACGACGTGCGTCGGATAGTGGCCCAGCTTCCCCAGGAGCGGCAGACCCTGCTCTTCTCCGCCACCCTGCCGCCGGAAATCGAAAAGCTGGCCCGCACCATCCTCAAAAACCCGCTCAAGGTCTCGGTGACCCCCTCTGCCACCACTGCCGAAAAGGTGAGCCAGTCCCTCTACTATGTGGACAAGCCCAACAAAAAGCGGCTGCTGGCCGACCTTCTCCAGCAGCCGGAAATTGAGTCGGCCCTGGTCTTCACCCGCACCAAACACGGGGCCGACCGGGTGGTCAAGGAGTTGGGCCGGGCGGGGATCGAGGCCAAGGCCATCCACGGCAACAAGAGCCAGGGCGCCCGGCAGACCGCCCTCAAGGCCTTCAAGGACCGCTCCATCCGGGTGCTGGTGGCCACCGACATCGCCGCCCGGGGCATCGACATCGACGAGCTGTCCCACGTCATCAACTACGACCTGCCCAACGAGCCGGAGACCTACGTCCACCGCATCGGCCGCACCGGCCGCGCAGGGCTCAGCGGCACGGCGATCTCCTTTTGCATGTTCGACGAGATCCCCTATCTCAAGGACATCCAAAAGCTCATCAAACAGGAGATCCCGGTGGTCAAAAACCACCCCTACCCCATGGAAATCCTGGAGCCCACCCCCAAACAGCCCCGGCCGCCCCGAAGAGAGCGCCCAGCTCCGCCCAGGCAGCCCGCATCCAGGCAGCCGGGCGGACGGCCCGTGGCCAAGGGAAAACCCGCTGGACAGGGCGGACAGAGAGGGCAAAACCAGCCCCGCAAGAAGAAGTAAAAGAGAGCCAGACAGGTGGTGCTGTCTGGCTCTCTCTTTTTTGATGGAGGAATGGGAACGTGCTTTGTGGGGGATAAGATGTCCCCTGCCACCCTCTAAAAAGGCAGGGGGTAGGACAATTCGCAAATCGACGGAAAGATTTTAGTTACTCGCTATGTGGAGAGCGAGACGGGAGCACGGCAACGCCAGCTGCATCTATAAGGTATTTCAATCCACTCGCTCCGCACGGGAGCGAGACCCCGGCTACACCACCGGGGAGGACCTTGCCAGGGAATTTCAATCCACTCGCTCCGCGCGGGAGCGAGACCTCCGGGCGGCCTTTTTAGCGATTAAAGAAAGGATATTTCAATCCACTCGCTCCGCGTGGGAGCGAGACCAAAATCATGGAAATCAACGGGCGGGACATCGAATTTCAATCCACTCGCTCCGCGTGGGAGCGAGACTTTGTACATGGTTTTATACTATTTTCAACGTAGATTTCAATCCACTCGCTCCGCGTGGGAGCGAGACTGAACATGTTTGAGATCCCCTCGGTAATCCCAGAATTTCAATCCACTCGCTCCGCGTGGGAGCGAGACAGCAAACACCTACAAAAAGGCAGGTATTCTTTCACCACAACAATACAACTTCCACAAACAATTGTCAAACTACAAGGCCTATTTCTCTTTTCCTCCCCCCCTCCCCCACTCTGCTACCCAATTTTTCGGTGCGAAGGTCCCGGGGAAACGATGCGTGCTTGGGGTTCGCACAAAAAGCAGCCCGCCCCAGAAAGGGGCGGACTGCCGAGTAGAAGCGCGCACAAACGGCGGAGCGATCAGAAGAAGGTCATCTGGCTGGACTGGGGCAGGTCGCCGAAGGCGCCGCACTCCTTGAGGCTGTCCGCCACCGTCTTGGAAATGCCCGAACGGGTCTGGATCTCGTCGATGGAGATGAAGCCCCCTTCTTTGATGGTCTCCTCCAGGGCGATGGCGGCGGTGTCGCCCAGTCCGCGCAGGCAGTTGAAGGGCAGCCGAATCTTGCCGTCCTCCAACCGGTAGTCGGTGGCGCCGGACTTGTAGATGTCCACCGGCAGGAACTCGTACCCCCGCAGCATCATCTCGTACATGACCTGCAGGGTGCCGTAGGTGTCCTCCTCCTTGACCGAGCGCTCCATCCCCTTGGCCTTGAGGTTGTCCATCTGGGTCTTGGTGTAGGCCGGGCCGCGGACCGCCGCCTCGGCGTCCAGGTCGCCGCCACGCACGGTGAAGTGGGCGGCATAGAACTCCAGCGGGCGGTAGATTTTGAACCAGGCCAGCCGCATGGCACCGATGATATAGGCCGCGGCGTGGGCCTTGGGGAACATGTACTTGATTTTCAGGCAGCTCTCGATGTACCACTCGGGGACGCCGTGTTCCCGCATGGCCTTAAAGTGCTCCTCGGTGAGGAGCTTCTTGGCGTTGCCCTTTCGGGTGATCTCCATGATTTTAAAGGCCATGCTGGGCTCCAACCCCTTGTGCATCAGGTAGACCATGATGCTGTCGCGCGTCCCCACCACCTCACTGATGGTGCAGATGCCGTCTTTGATCAGATCCTTTGCGTTGCCCAGCCAGACGTCGGTGCCGTGGGAGAGGCCCGAAATCTGCAGCAGGTCGGTGAAGTTTTTGGGCTGGGTGTCCACCAGCATCTGGCGGACGAAGTTGGTCCCCATTTCGGGGATGGCAAAGGTGCCGGTCTCGCTCCCCAACTCCTCCGCTGTGATGCCCAGGGGCTCCGGGCTGGTGAAGAGCTTGAACACCTGGGGGTCGTTCATGGGCAGGTCGTTGACGTGGATGCCGGTGAGCCGCTCCAGGTGCTTGTAGAGGGTGGGAACATCGTGTCCCAGCTCGTCGAGCTTGAGGATGGTGTCGTGGAGGGAGTGGAAGTCGAAGTGGGTGGTGATGATGTCGGAGTCGGCCTTTTCCGCCGGGTGCTGCACGGCGGTGAAGTCGTACACCTCGTGGTTGGAGGGGACGACCACCATCCCGCCGGGGTGTTGGCCGGTGGTCCGCTTGACCCCGGTACAGCCTTGCACCAGCCGCTTCATCTCCGCCTTGTGGACCACCCGGTCCTTCTCCTCCAGGTACTTCATCACGTAGCCGTAGGCGGTCTTGTCTTGGATACCGGAAATGGTGCCGGCCTTGAAGACGTGGTCCTTGCCGAAGAGCTCCTCGGTGTACTTGTGGGCGCTGGCCTGGTACTCGCCCGAGAAGTTCAGGTCGATATCGGGGGCCTTGTCGCCGTTGAAGCCCAAGAAGGTCTCAAAGGGGATGTCGTGGCCGTCCCCCACCAGGGGGGCGCCGCACTGGGGGCAGACCTTGTCCGGCAGGTCAAAGCCGGAGCCGATGCTGCCGTCGTCAAAGAACTCGGTGTACTTGCAGGCCGGGCAGCGGTAGTGGGGCACCAGGGGGTTGACCTCCGAAATGCCGGCCATGCTGGCCACAAAGGAGGAGCCGACCGAGCCCCGGGAGCCGACCAGATAGCCGTCCTCCTCCGACTTCCAGACCAGTTTCTGGGCGATGATGTAGAGCACCGCAAACCCGTGTTTGATGATGGAGTCCAGCTCCCTGTCCAGCCGCTTTCGCACCAAATCGGGCAGGGGGTCGCCGTAGAGCTCTTTGGCCCGGTCGTTGGTGATGCGCACCAGGTCCTCCTCTGCCCCCTCGATGGTGGGGGTAAAGGTGCCCATGGGGATGGGGCGGATCTGCTCGACCATGTCGGCAATTTTGCCGGGGTTGTCGATGACCACCTCTTCGGCCAGCTCCCGCCCCAGGTAGGCAAACTCCTCCAGCATCTCGTCGGTGGTCTTGAAGTAGAGGGGCGCCTGCTCCGAGGCGTCGCTAAAGCCCTGCCCGGTCATGAGGATCTCCCGGAAGATGGCGTCTTCGGGATTCAAAAAGTGCACGTCCCCGGTGGCCACCACCGGCTTGCCCAGGTCTTTGGCCAGGCGGCAGATGAGCTTGTTGTGCTCCTGCAGCACCCCCACGTCGCTCACCGAGCCGTTGCGCACCATGAACATGTTGTTGCCCAGGGGCTGGATCTCGAGGAAATCGTAGAAGTCGGCGATCTTCAGCAGCTCTTCGTAGGGTTTGCCGTCGGCAATCGCCCTGTAAAGTTCACCTGCTTCACAGGCGCTGCCGATGATCAGCCCTTCCCGCAGGGCGTTGATGCGGCTGCGGGGCATCCGCGGGCGGCGGAAAAAGTAGTCCAGGTTGCTCTCGGACACCAGCTTGTAGAGGTTTTTCAGACCGGTGTTGTTGCGCACCAACAGGATGATGTGGTAGGAGTGCAGCTTCTTGGGGTCGGCCCCCGAGAGGGAGGTGTTGATGTCCCCGGTGGCGCGCAGCCCCCGCTCCCGCAGGGTGGCAAAGAGCCGCACCAGGATGTCGGCCAGCACCTTGGCGTCGTCGGTGGCCCGGTGGTGGTTGAAGGGGGGCAGTTCCAGGTACTTGGCCACCGTGTCCAGCTTGTAGTTGCGCAGGTCCCGGTGGATCATCTGGGTCAGCAGCACCGTGTCTATGTAAGTGTTTTGAAAGGGCAGGCCGTGCCGGGCGGCCGCGGCGGCGATGAAGCCGGTGTCGAAATCGGCGTTGTGGGCCACCAGGGTGCGGTTCCCACAGAAGGCCAGGAACTCCCCCACCGCCTCCCTCTCGCTGGGGGCGTCCCGCACCATGGTGTCGTCGATGCCGGTAAGCTGGGTGATTTTTGGGGGGATGGGTTTCTCCGGGTTGACAAAGGTGGAGAAGCGGTCCACCTCCTCCCCGTTTTTTAGGAGGATGGCGCCGATCTCGGTGATTCGCTCACTGGCGGCCTGCAGCCCGGTGGTCTCGATGTCAAAGACCACGAACTCCCCGTCAAAGGGGACGCTGTCGGGGCCCTTGACGCAGGGGGTGGCGTCGTTGACATAGTACCCCTCCACCCCGTAGATGGCCTTGAAATCCGGGTCCTCCTTGCGGATGCCGGCCACCGTATTCATGATGTCGGGGAAGGCCTGCAGCACTCCGTGATCGGTGATGGCCACCGCCCGGTGACCCCACTTGTGGGCCTGTTTGATCAGGTCGGAGGCCTCGCTCATCCCGTCCATAGAGGACATCTTGGTGTGCATGTGCAGCTCGACCCGCTTGCGGGGGGCGGTGTCCTTGCGCCCCTGCATGGGGTCGGCAGTCTCGTTGATGTCGTAGGGCTGGATGTTGATGTCCCGGTCAAAGCGGTCGTAGACCACCTTGCCCCGCACCAGGATGCTGTCGCCCTTGCCCAGCTGCATGACCTTTTCCAGCTTGGCCGGCTCCTTGATGGTCTTGACGGTCATCGAGCCGGTGCCGTCGGTGATGTCGAGCTGCACCACCAGCCGCTGGCCGTTTTGGATCTCCTTCTTCTCGATGTCGAAGATTTTGCCCCGGATCAGCACCGCCATGTCGTTGAAGTCGCTGTTCAGCTCCCCCAGGGGGGTCACCTGGCCGGGCTTTATCTTTTTGCCGAGGATCTCCTCCCCGCCGGAGACGGTGGCCCTGGACGGCTTGGCGGCGGGCGCCTTTGCCCTGGCGGCAGCCGCCGGGCGCGCCGGGGCCACCACCCGTTCGGGTGCCGGGCGGGGCGGCGGGGGCGCGTCCTCCCCCACCACGACCAGGGCCACCCCCTCGCCGCAGAGCTGGCGGTACTGGCTGCAAAACTTCTGCTCAAACCCCAGCCCCGCCAGGATGTGCTTGCCCCCCTGCTCCAGTTCGAGCACGTAGGCGTTTTCCCCCCCGTCGTAGCGGATGTGGGAGCGGGAGAGGATGCAGTCGAGCATCGAGTTGCCCTCTTTGGCGTACTCGGCCACCAGCTCGAAGAGGGCCTCCCCCGGTTCCCCTGCCGGGAAGGTGGGGACGAGGGCCGCCTCGCAGCCCAACTGGCCCTTCAGGTGGTTTTGCAAGAGCTTGCAGGTGGCATAGGGCAGCGGCTGCGCAAAGCGGGCCGCGATTTCCAGCCGGTTCTCCCGGCGGTCCACGGCGATGGAGAGGATGTCGGCGGGGAGGTCTTCCATCTCCCCCCTGGCGATCCCCAGCTGTTCAAAAAAATACTGGCTCAATGGCAGCTTCCTTCCTGGTCACTTCCCGCAGCGCGCGGGGCCGGTTTTTGCTTCACAAAGGGCGGAGGGCCAGAGAGCCCGCCGCCCAAAATATCACAGTCGCTCGATCTCCTCCATCAGGGCCGGGAGGATCTGGTCCTCCGGCACCTTGCGGAGGATCTCCCCCTTGCGGAAGAGAAGGCCGCAGCCGTCTCCCCCGGCCACCCCGATGTCGGCCTCTCTGGCCTCGCCGGGGCCGTTGACCGCGCAGCCCATCACCGCCACGGTGATGTCCTTCTCCATCCCCTCCACCAGGCGGTCCACCTCTTTGGCAAGGGAGATCAGGTCGATTTGGGTGCGCCCGCAGGTGGGGCAGGAGACCACCCGCACCCCCTGCTTGCCGATCCCCAGGGCCTTGAGGATGTCCCGGGCAGCCCGCACCTCCTTCACCGGGTCGTCGGTGAGGGAGACGCGGATGGTGTCGCCGATGCCGTCGCAGAGGAGGGAGCCGATGCCGATGGCCGACTTGATGAGGCCCATCCGCTCGGTCCCCGCCTCGGTGACCCCCAGGTGGAGGGGGTAGTCGCAGCGCTGGGACATCAGCCGGTAGGCCTCGATCATGGTGGGGACGCTGGAGGACTTGAGGGAGATGGCGATGTCTGTAAAGCCGCACTCCTCTAGCAGCGAGATGTGGTAGAGGGCGCTCTCCACCAGGGCGGGGGCGGTGGGGGCGCCGTACTTCTGCAAGATCTCCTTTTCCAGAGAGCCGCCGTTGACCCCAATGCGGATGGGGACGCCGCGGGCCTTGCAGGCGTCGGCCACCGCCTGCACCCGCTCCCTGCCGCCGATGTTGCCGGGGTTGATGCGGACCTTGTCCACCCCCGCCTCCACCGCCGCCAGGGCCAGCCGGTAGTCAAAGTGGATGTCTGCCACCAGGGGGGTGGGCACCGCCGCCTTGATGGCGCCGATGAGCCGCACCGACTCCCGGTCGGGGACGGCGACCCGGATGATGTCGCACCCCGCCGCAAAGAGGCGCTTGGCCTGCTCTACGTTGGCCTCCACATCCGCCGCCGGGGCGCAGAGCATCGACTGGACGGCGATCTCCTCGCCGCCGCCGATCTTGACCGAGCCGATTTGCAGGGTGCGGGTCTTTTTTCTCTCCATGAGCTTGTCCCTCTTCTATGTAAAATTGGTGCGGGGCCGTTTTCGGTCCCCGCAGCTGTGGTCAGCCCACTGATCAGCGGGCGAATATTCGGGTGATGTCGCTGTAGGTCACAAAGAGCATAAAGCCGATGAGCAGCAGGAACCCCGCCGCGTGGACAAAGCCCTCGTACTTGGCCTTGATGGGCTTGCGGCGGATCGCCTCGATGAGGAGAAAGACCAGCCGCCCCCCGTCCAGCGCCGGGATGGGCAACAGGTTGAAGATGCCCACGTTGATGGTCAGCAGCGCCAGCATGTTGAGGGTGGTCTCCCAGCCCATGCTCACCGCCTGGTTGATGATGTCCACCGTCCCCACCGGGCCGGCCACCTGGGAGATGGGCACGTTGCCGGTGATGAGGTCGAGCAGGGAGACCCAGACCATCTTCCCGATGGAGACGGTCTTGAGGGCCGACTCCTTGAGCACCCCGCCCACCGTCTTGGGGACCCCCAGCACCCAGAAGTCGCGGCTGATAAACTGGTTGCCGTTGTCGTCCTGCGCCAGGGCAAACTGCACCCCGGTGAGGGTGATCTTCTCGCCGTCGCGGAGAACGGTCATGTCCACATAGCCGTCTTTGTCCCGCATCAGCTCAAAGTCGATGTCGTTGGCGATGTAGATGCGCCGGCCGTTGATGGAGAGCACCTCGTCCCCCACCTGCAGCCCCGACTGGGCGCTGAGGGAGGTCTCGTCAAACTTGGCCACCGTGGTGGTGGGCACCAGTTTGGAGGCCGAGGTGAGGACGATGAGGATGACAAAGCCCAACACCAGGTTCATCAGGGCCCCGGCGATCACCACCAGGATGCGGATCCAGATCGGGCGGCGGGAGAAGGCCCGCTCGTCGGCGCTGTCCTCGTCCTCCCCCTCCATGGCCACGAAACCGCCGATGGGGACCGCCCGCAGGGCATAGGTGGTCTCCCCCTTCTGCCGCTTGAGGAGGGTCGGCCCCATGCCGATGGCAAATTCGTTGACCTTGATCCCCCCGAGTTTGGCGGTGATGAAATGCCCCAACTCGTGGATCATGATGATCAGTCCGAACATCAGGACTGCCAAGAGGATCGAAAAAACGATGTTCATAGTTCACCTTCCAACTGATGGGCGAGGGCCGAAAGCCGCTTTTGGCTACCTCGCCTGTGCGCGGACATAGGCCCGCGCCTGTGCGTCTGTCTGCAGCACATCCTCTAAAGAATATACGTCTGCGCGGGGCACAGTATTCATGGCCCCCCGCACCAGTTCGCCGATCTCCAAAAAGCCGATCTTCCCGTCCAAAAAGAGGGCCACCGCCTCCTCGTTGGCGCCGCTGATGGCGCAGGGGGCGAGTCCCCCCCGCCGGGCCGCCTCGATACAGGTCTTTAGGCAGGTGAAGGTCTCGATGTCGGGCTTGGCAAAGTGGAGGGTCGGATAGTCTGTCAAGGAGAGTTCCTTTACAGGGGATGGGAGCCGCTCCGGGTAGGTCAGGGCGTACTGGATGGGGATGCGCATGTCCGGCACCCCCAACTGGGCCAGCACCGAGTGATCGTCAAACTCCACCAGGGAGTGGATGACGCTCTCCCGGTGGACGACGATCTCGATTTCGTCCGGGGTCTTGTCAAAGAGCCAGGCCGCCTCGATGAGTTCCAGCCCCTTGTTCATCAAGGTGGCGGAATCCACCGTGATCTTGGCCCCCATGGACCAGTTGGGGTGGTTGAGGGCGTCCTCGATGCTCACCTTCTCCAGCTCCTCCCGGCCCCTGCCGAAGAAGGGGCCGCCCGAGGCGGTGAGGATGACCTTTTTCAGGGCCCTGGCCGAGTGGCGGTCCTGCAGGCACTGAAAGATGGCCGAGTGCTCGCTGTCCACCGGGAGGATGGGGACCCCCTTGGCCCGGGCGGCCTCGGTCACCAGCTTGCCGCCGGCGACCAGGGTCTCCTTGTTGGCCAGGGCCACCGGTTTGCCCGCCTCGATGGCGGCCAGGGTGGGGCGCAGCCCCACCATCCCCACCACCGAGTTGAGGACCACGTCGGCCTCTTCCCGGACGGCCAGTTCGCAGAGGCCGTCCACCCCCGCCAGGACCTTGGTGTCGGTGTCCCGCAGGGCGTCCCGCAGGGCGCGCGCCGCCCGCTCGTCCACCATGCAGGCGAAGGGGGGGCGGAACCGGCGCACCTGATTTTCCAGCTGTAAAACAGAAGAGTTGGCCGAAAGGCCAACCACTTCATAGCCGTTTTTTTCAATGACGTCCAGGGCCTGGATGCCGATGGAGCCGGTGGAGCCCAGCACCGTTACTTTTTTAGCGCACATGAAAAAGCCTTCCTTTCGCCCCCGCCCTAGCGCAGGACGATGGGCAGGTAGTAGGAGAGCAGCAGCACCGTGGGCAGGGTGAAGATGACGCTGTCAAAGCGGTCCATGATCCCCCCGTGCCCGGGCATGATGGTGCCGTAGTCCTTGATTCCCTGCTGCCGCTTGAGGCTGGAGGCCACCAAGTCTCCCAACATCCCCGCCAGGGCGCCCACGGTGGCCACCGCGATCAGGTGGGGATAGGAGATGGGACCGCCGCCCAAAAAGCGGTGGTAGCCCCAGGCGATGAGGCAGAGGGCCAGCACGTTGGTGAGCAGGCCGCCCAGCGAGCCCTCCACCGTCTTGTGGGGGCTGACGTTGGGGGCCAGTTTGTGCTTGCCGAAGAGCCGGCCCGAAAAATAGGCCCCGGTGTCGGCTAGCCACCCGCAGCCCAGCGCAGCGATCAGGTAGAAGAGCCCGTCTTGGGGAAAGACGCTGCGCATGAGCAGGGTGGAGGAAAAGCCAAAGAGGATGGCGATGGTCTCCATGTAGACGATGGCGATGCTGGAAAAGGGGATGTCTGCAAAGTGAAAGACCGCAAAGGCCGCCATCCCCGCCGTAAAGACAAAGAGCCCCGCCGTCAGGTGGATGGCCCCGGTAGGGGGCATTTTGTCGTAGAGCAGCACGAAGGCCGCAAAGAGGGCGCACCAGCCGTACATCCCAAATTTGTTGTGCAGTTTCACCGCCCCGAAAATCTCGTGCAGGGCGATGAGGGTGATGAGCAGCACGATGACATTAAAGGCCAGGGTGCCGTAAAAGAGCACGGCGATCGCCAGCAGGACAAGGCCCACCGCCGCGCTGATGATTCTGGTTGCCAAAATTATACCCCTCCAAACCTTCTGTCGCGGTTCTGGTACTCCAGGATGGCGCGGTCCAGGTCGCGGCGGGTGAAATCGGGCCACAGCACATCCATGAACACCAGTTCGCTGTAAGCCGACTGCCAGAGCAGGAAGTTGGAGGTCCGGTACTCCCCGCTGGGGCGGATGATCAAGTCCGGGTCGGGCTGGCCCGCGGTGTAGAGGTGTGCGGAGATGGCGTCCTCGGTGATCTCCTCGGGGGCCAGTTCCCCCCGCTGCACCTGGCCGGCCAGTTCGCGCACGGCGTGGGTGATCTCGGCCCGGCCGCCGTAGTTGAGGGCGATGTTGAGGGTCATCTGCTTGCAGTCGCGGCTCTCGTCCTCCAGCTTTTTGATGAGGGCGACAATGTCCGGCGCCAGGGGCGCGGTGTCCCCCAAAATCAGACAGCGCACCTCCTCTTCCCGGTGGTCAAAGGCGTCTTTCAGGTAGCTGCGCAGCAGGTCCATGATGGCCTCCACCTCCTCCTTGGGTCGCTTCCAGTTCTCGGTGGAGAAGGCGTAGACGGTCATGTTTTTGATGCCGATGTCCTTGCAGTAGCGGACCATGTCCCGAAAGGTCTTGGCCCCGGCCCGGTGCCCGGCAGAGCGGGGCAGCCCCCGCCGCTTGGCCCAGCGGCCGTTGCCGTCCATAATAAAGCCGATGTGCTGGGGCAGGTTGTCAAAATCCGGTTTCGCGAGAAGCCGTTTCTTCTTTTGAAAGAACACCGGCTAGATCTCCATGATCTCTTTTTCCTTGGCCTTGGCCGCGGCCTCGGCCTTGTCGCAGTAGGTGTCGGTGAGTTTCTGGATTCCCTTCTCCAGGTCCTTCAGGTCGTCTTCAGACAGCTCTCCCGCCTTCTTCTGGGCCTTGAACTTGTCGATGGCGTCCCGGCGGATGGAGCGGATGGCGACCTTGCACTCCTCCTCCAGCTTGTGGACCGATTTGACGATCTCCTTGCGGCGCTCCTCGGTCAGCGGGGGGAAGGCCATGCGGATGACCTTGCCGTCGTTGTTGGGGGTGATGCCCAAATCGCTGGCGAGGATGGCCTTTTCAATGGCCTTGAGGGTCGAGCCGTCCCAGGGCTGGATCAGCAGGGTGCGGGCGTCGGGGACCGAGACCCCGGCCATCTGGGCGACGGGGGTGGGCACGCCGTAGTAGTCCACCGTCACCTTGTCCAGGACGGCGGGGTTGGCGCGGCCGGCGCGGATGGCGGCGAACTCGCCCTCCATCACGCTGATGGATTTGCCCATCTTCTTCTCGTAAACTGCATACTCTTCTCTCATGAAAAGCTACCTCCTGTGAGGCGGCGGGGCCGCCTGATTATTTTCGGGGGGGGATCTCTCGCCGCTAGTCCTCGCTGACGAGGGTGCCGATGTCCTCGCCGCAGAGGGCGCGGACGATGTTGTAGGGATCGCTCAAATCAAAGAGCAGGATGGGGAGGCCGTTGTCCTTGCAGAGGGAGGCGGCGGTGGAGTCCATGACCCCCAGGGAGTCGGCCAGCACCCGGGAGAAAGAGACCCGGTCGAAGCGGACGGCGTCGGGGTACTTTTTGGGGTCTTTGTCGTAGACCCCGTCCACCATGGTGGCCTTGAAGATGACCTCGGCGTTGATCTCGGCGGCGCGCAGGGCGGCGGCGGTGTCGGTGGAGAAGAAGGGGTTGCCGGTGCCGCAGGCCAGGATGACCACCCGCCCCTTTTCCAGGTGGCGCACCGCCCGGTTGCGGATGTAGGGCTCGGCCACCTGCTGCATGGGCAGGGCCGTCTGCACCCGCACCGGCACCCCCTGCTGCTCCAGGCTGTCGGCCAGGGCCAGGGCGTTGATGACGGTGGCCAGCATCCCCATGTGGTCGGCCCGGGTGCGCTCCATCTCGCCGCTGGAGCGGCCCCGCCAGAAGTTGCCGCCGCCCACGACGATGGCCACCTGGCAGCCCAGTTCAGTGCACATCTTGATGTTTTTGCAGATGTCGGTGACGATGTTGTAGTCGATCCCCATCTTTTTATCGCCTGCCAGCGCCTCGCCGGACAGCTTTAACAGGATCCTCTTGTACTTCAGTTCCATTGCTTCTCACACACTCCCACCCAGTATATTTCAAACTATATTCTACTCTATTTGCGGCACCAATGTAAAGGGAAAGCGCCCAATTCACAAATCTTTTTCACCGCCCTCGGGGCCTCTGCGGGGCCGGGCTTGTCCCCCCTCCCCGGGACCGCAAAAGGGGGAAGGCCCCCGCAGAGGCCTTCCCCACTTCAGTTTTGCTCGGGTTTGATCTTGAAAATCTTCTTCAGGATTTTCGACATGAATTTGGAACTCTTGATCACGACCACCTGCATCAAAAAACCCTCCTGTCAATTCTGCATCAGCAACCCCAGGGCGATGAGCACCAGGGCGATGGCGATGACGGCGGTGCCGGCGGTGAGGCAAAACGACAGCAGCAGCCCCGCCCCCAACGTCACCATAATGAGTTTGATGACCTTGTTCCTGCCGCGCATCCGCCCCACCGCCCTTTCCGCTGTTGTACCAGTATATACAAAAGGGCTGCTGGGGGTTCACTCCCTGGCCAAAACGGCCAGCAAACACCCCTTTTTGACCGCTGCTTTGCAGCTTTTTCCGGTGATCTCGTTGCTGACGCCCAGGGGAAAATCGGGGGTCAGCAGGTGCTCGTGCAGGGGGTATTTGACCCCTTGCAGGGTGACCCCCGCCGCCTCGCCCCCGTAGGCGAAGAAGGAGAGGTAGCGGTAGTCCTCCCGCGGGATCTCCCGCTCCTCCTCCCACAAAAAGAAGATGCGGTGGCGGTCGTCGAGCAGGCAGCCGTCGGCCCCCTGCCGCTTGAGAAAATAGAGGCTTTGCAGGTTGGCCAGGGTGTGGTCCAACCGCCCGCCAGTACAGCCCAGCAGCAAAAAGTCCCGGTAGCCCAGGGCCAACCCCCGCTTGAGGGCGATGTGGGTGTCGGTGTCGTCCTTCACCGGGTCAAAGGCCACCACCTCCACCCCTTCCATGGGGCTGCTGGCCGAGTCCAAGTCCCCCATCAGCAAGTCGGGGGTCAGGCCCACCCGGCGCAGGTGGTCGATCCCCCCGTCGGCGCAGATGACATAGTCCCGGGCGGGGTCGATCTGCCCCAGGACCCGGTCGCTCTCCAGGGGGGCAGCCCCCACCACCACACAGCGCTCTTTCACCGCTTCTCTCTCCCCTCTCACATCAGTCGGGGGGGGGGGCGCCCGCCCGGCCCCCCCCCCCCCCCCCGCCGCCAGCACCGCACACCCCTTTTCGCAGGTGTGGGAGCAGCCGGTGAACTGGCAGCCGTCCAGGTAGGGGGCCATCTCCCGAAAGGTGTAGGGCAGCTGATCCTTTAAAATCTGCTCCTGCCGGTGCAGCTGCACGTCGGAAAAGCCGGGGGTGTCGGCCAGATAGCCGCCAAAGGGCAGGGGGTAGAGCTCCACCTGGCGGGTGGTGTGCCGCCCCCGGCCCAGCTTGTCGCTGATCTCCCCGGTCTCGATCTCGGGGGTGAACCCCAGGTGGTTGATGAGGGTGGACTTGCCCACCCCCGAGTTGCCGCAGAAGGCCGAGACCTTGCCCTGCAGACAGCGCTCCAGCGGGGCGCGCCAGCCGCGGGAGCGGTAGTCCACCCGCAGGACGGGGAAGCCCGCCTTTTGATAGATGGCGGCGATGCGGTCGGCCTCTTCCATGTCCAACTTGGTGAGGACGATGACCGGCTCCACCCCCTTGTACTCGGCGATGGAAATCAGCTTGTCGAGCACAAAGAGGTTGGGCGCCGGGCTGCAGGCGCTGACCACAAAGAAAAACTGGTCGATGTTGGCCACCGGGGGGCGGATGAAGCTGTTTTTGCGGGGGAGGATCTCCTCCACCCGGCCGCCCTCCCCCTCGGGGGTGAAGAGGGCCCAGTCCCCCACCAGGGGTTTGATGTGCTGGTTGCGAAAGGCCCCCTTGGCCCGGCAGGCGTAGGTCCTGCCATCGCTCTCGACGTAGTAAAACCCGCTGATGGCCTTTAAGATGAGTCCCTTTGGCATCTTACCCCTTCACCTCGCCGCCGGCGCTGCCGCCCTGGGCCGCCGACTGGCTGGAAGAGGGGGTGGGCGCAGGCTTGAAGGCGGCGTCGCCGGAGTGGTCCTCCTTGAGGGTGGCCTTGCCGGTGGCAAAGTTGACGGTATAGCTCTGGTAGGGTTTGCCGTTGATTTGGACCGTCACTGTAACTGGCTGGTCAGTGTCGAGCCCTGAAACATTGAAGTTATAGGTGCCCTTGTCGGCGGGAAGCAAGTCGGGCTCATTTACGATGGGAGACCCATCTTCATAGACCTTTAAGCTGATGCTGCCAATTCCTTTTGGAAGTGAAATGGAGATAGGCACCTTCACAGGCTCCTTCGGCCCCTTGCTGACTTCGATGTTGACGATGGTGCCCGTGTCCACCTCGGTGCCGTCGGCGGGGTCCTGCCCCACCACGATGCCCTTGGGCTTGTCGCTCTCCACCTCGGTCACCTTGCCCAGGGTGAGGCCGACGCCCTTGAGGGCCGACTCGGCGCCCGCCTTGTCGGTGCCCGAGAGGAGGGGGACCTTCACCTGCTCCTCGGTGTCCTCGTCCTGGCTGACGTAGATGGTGACCTCGTCCCCCTTCTGCACCTCGGTGCCCTTGGCGGGGTTGGTCTCGATGACGAAGTTCACCGGCACGCTGTCGCTCTTCTTGTGCTCGATGACCGGCTTGAGGCCCTGCTTGCGCAGCGCCGCCTCGGCGGCGGAGGCCTCCATCCCGTAGACGTCCTGCACCACCAACACCTCGGGGCCCTGGCTCAGGTGCACCTCAATGGTGCCGTTTTTCTTCATCCGGGCATTGCCCTTGGGGCTCTGCTCGGCAATCAGCCCGGCCTCGATCTCGTCGCTGAAGACCGGGTCCCCCTCCTTGTACTTGAAGTCGGGGTACTTGGCCTTGGCGTCCTCCAAACTCATCCCCACCAAGTTGGGGGCGGCGACCCGGCCGCCGAAGATGCCGGTGGAGAAGATGGCCATCCCCCCGATGAGGAGCATGGCCGCCACCAGAAAGGCGCTGGCGATCCCGGCGAGGATGGCCATGTTGTTGCGGCTGCCGTCGTCTTTGTAGAAGATGGAGAAAAAGCCCTTCTTCTTTTTCTTCTTGCCGCCCTTCTTCTCGGGGGCGGGCTCCTCCTGCTCGGTGCGCACCTCCTTGATGGCGTCCATGTACTTGGTGGGCTCGGAGTCCACGAAGTACTTGTACTGGAAGCTGATGGAGGGGTTGCGCTTGAACTCCTCGATGTCCGCGAGCATCTCAGAGGCGGACTGGTAGCGCCGGTCCACATCCTTCTGCATGGCCTTGAGGGTGATCTCCTCCAGTCCCTCGGGGATGTCGGGGTTGAGCTGGCGGGGGGAGACCGGCAGGTCGGAGATCTGCTTGATGGCCACCGACACGGCGGTGTCCGCCTCGAAGGGGAGCTGGCCGGTGAGCATCTCGAAGAGGATGACCCCGGCCGAGTAGAGGTCGGCTTTGGCGTCGGTCTCGTCGCCGCGGGCCTGCTCGGGGCTGATGTAGTGCACCGAGCCGATGGCGCGGTCGGTGATGGTGCGGTTCTCGCTGCGGGCAAAGCGGGCGATGCCGAAATCCATCACCTTGAGGGAGCCGTCGGGCAGCAGCATGATGTTTTGGGGCTTGATGTCCCGGTGGACGATGCCCCGGTCGTGGGCGTGCTGCAGGGCCCGCAGGATCTGGGTGATGAAGTGGACCGCGTCCTTCCAGGGGAGGATGTCTTTTTGCTGGATGTACTCCTTGAGGGTGATGCCGTCGATGTACTCCATGACGATGTAGTTGACCTTTTCGCTGAAGCTCACGTCAAAGACCTTGACGATGTTGGGGTGAGACAGCAGGGAGATGGCCTTGGATTCGTTTTTGAACCGGCGCAGGAACTCGTCGCTCTCGGCGAATTCGTCCTTGAGGATCTTGACGGCCACGGTGGTGTGCTCCAGCAAGTCGGTGGCCTTGTAGACGTTGGCCATCCCGCCGATGCCGATGAGTTCCTCCACTAGGTAGCGGCCGTCCAGCCGTTTTCCAATGTACTTGTCCATTCTCTTCTCTCCCCCTTTAACCGATGAGCACGGCGGTGGCGTTGTCGCTGCCGCCCCGGGCGTTGGCCGCCTCGACGAGGGCGGCGGTGGCCTGGAAAAAGTCCGTCTCGCGCACGATCTGCAACATCTCTTCGTCCTCCAGCGGGCCGCTGACCCCGTCGGTGCACAGCAGCAGCATCTCCCCCTCTTCCAGGGGGACCTCCTCGTAGTCCACATCCACATTGCGGGAGATGCCGACGGCCCGGGTGATGATGTTGCGCTTGGGGTGGGTCTTGGCCTCTTCCGGGGCGATCTGCCCCTGCTCCACCAGCACCTGCACCATCGAGTGGTCCTTGGTCAGCTGGGCGATCCCCCCGGGCCCCAGCTTGTAGGCCCGGCTGTCCCCCACGTGGGCGATGTGGGCAAACCCGCTCTTGACCACGCAGGCCACCACGGTGGTCCCCATCCCCGCCAGGGAGGGGTCCTCCTCGATGCGCTGGCAGACCAGGGCGTTGGCCCGGTTGACGGCGGCGATGAGGAAGTTCTTCACCGTCTCGGCGCTGTACTCGCCCGAGAGGGAGCCCGCCGACTCCGCGAAGGAGTCCACCACCACCCGGCTGGCGATGTTGCCGCCCACGGCGCCGCCCATCCCGTCGCAGACGCAGGACCAGATGGTCCCGTCCGCCAGGGCGCCGGACTTGGCCGCGTCCTGGTTTTGGTCGCGCACCAGCCCTTTGTCGGTATTCGATACGATTCGCAACATGGTGTTTTCCTCCTAATTGTGCTGCTCTTGCCTGCGCAGTTGGCCGCAGGCGGCGGAGATGTCGGCCCCCAGGGTCCGCCGCACCGTGGCGTTGACCCCCTGGCGGACCAGCCGCTCCTGAAAGGCGCGGATCTCCCGCTCGCTGCCGTGGGTGTAGCCGGTCTCCTCCACGGCGTTGACCGGGATCAGGTTGACGTGGCTCAAAAAGCCCCGGCAGAGCTGGGCCAGCCGGTCGGCGCAGGCCGGGGTGTCGTTGACCCCGGCGATGAGGGTGTATTCAAAGGAGACCCGCCGCCCGGTCTTTTCGGCGTAGTAGCGGCAGGCATCCAGCAGCTGGGCGATGTTGTAGCGCCGGTTGACCGGCATCAGCCGGTCCCGCATCTCGTCGAAGGGGGCGTGCAGGCTGATGGAGAGGGTGATGGGCAGCTGTTCGTCGGCCAGCCGGCGGATCTGGTCGCAGAGCCCGCAGGTGGAGAGGGTGATGTGCCGGGGCGAGAGGTCGAGCCCCTTGGGGCTGGTGACGTTTCGGATGAAGCGCAGCACCTGCTCGTAGTTGTCCAGCGGCTCGCCGATGCCCATGAGCACCACGTTGCCGATGCGCTCCCCCAAATCGCGGGAGGCGGTGTAGATCTGGGCCAGCATCTCCCCGGCGGTGAGACTGCGGACAAAGCCCGCCAGGGTGGAGGCGCAGAAGGAGCAGCCCATCTTGCAGCCCACCTGGGTGGAGAGGCAGATGGAGAGGCCGTGCTTGTAGCGCATCACCACCCCCTCCACCATCTCGCCGTCGCGCAGGCGAAAGAGGTATTTCACCGTGCCGTCGAGCTGGGAGACCAGCTTGCGCTCCACGGCGGCGGTGGCGATGAAGCACTCCCCCGCCAACTGCTCCCGCAGGGCGGCGGGGAGGTTTTTCATCTCCGCAAAGGAGTCCGCCCCCTTTTTGTGCAGCCAGTCAAAGAGCTGGCCCGCCCGGTACCGGGGCTGCCCCCACTGGGTCAAAAGGTCCTCCAACTCCCCCTGGGAGAGGCTGCGGATGTCTGTCATTGGCCGTTCTCCTCCGCTCATTTTACTCGCCTGCACTTGGCCATGAAGAAGCCGTCGGTCCCGGTCTTGTGGGGAAAGAGGGTGAGGGTCTCCTCCTCCTTCACCGCGCCGGGGCAAGCCGGTTCGATAGGGACGCGGACAAACCGCCCGTCGTCCCGCAGCAATTTGCCGAAGACCCCCTGGTTCTCCGCCGGGTTGAGGGTGCAGGTGGAGTAGACCAGTTCGCCCCCCACCCGCAGGTGTTCGGCGGCGTTTTTGAGGATGTCCAGCTGCAGGCTGGGCAGGTCCTTCACCTCGCCGCGCCGCTTGTAGCGCAGGTCGGGCTTTTTGCCCATCACCCCCAGCCCCGAGCAGGGCACGTCGCAGAGGATGCGGTCCGCCTCCCCGCCCGGGAGGGGCTGCCGGGCGTCGTGCACCTGGGCGCGCACGGCGGAGAGCCCCAGCCGCTGCGCCCCCTCGGCGATGAGGGCGGCCTTGTAGCCCTGCAGGTCGCAGGCGAGAAGCTCGCCTTCGTCCCCCATCATCTGGGCCAGGGTGAAACTCTTGCCGCCCGGGGCGGCGCAGAAGTCGATCACCCGCTCCCCCGGCTTGGCGCCCAGGGCCAGGGCGCAGTACTGGGATGAGAGGTCCTGCACGTGAAAGAGCCCCTCGGCAAAGCCGGGCAGGTCGGGCACCCGGCCCGCCGCCTCCAGCCGCAGGGCGTTTTCACACCCGGTCTCGGCGGCGGGGATCCCCGCCTCCCGCCAGCGGGCCAGCAGGGCCGGGGCGGTGGTCTTTTGGGTGTTGACCCGCACAAAGGTGGGGAACTCGCCCGCAAAGGCCTCCAACAGGGCGCGGCAGGTGTCGCCGCCGTAGCGCTTTTGCCAGAGCTTTGCGATCCAGGGTTCCACCGAATAGCGCACCGACAGGTCCTCCCCCTCGTAGAGGGGTTTCCCCTCCCGCAGGAAGCGGCGCAGCACGGCGTTGCAGAGCCCGGTGGCCCCGATCTGGCGCAGGGGGCCGGCCAGCTTCACCGTCTCGTTGACGGCGGCGCTGGCGGGTATGCCGTCGCAGAAGGCCAGCTGGTAGAGCCCCAGGCGGAGGATGGTGCGCACCTGCACCGAGAGGGGCCGCCCCCCGCAGAGCCGGTCGACGGCCTCGTCCAGCCGGTATTTGCAGCTGGTGACCCCGTAGACCAGCCGGGTGGCTAGGGCCCGCTGCCGGGGTTCCAGCCCGCTCTGCTCCAGGGCCTGGTCCAGCACCGCCCCGGCGTAGCCGCCGGTCTCCACCTGGCAGAGGGCCTTGGCGGCCACCAGCCGCTCACTCGTCTGTCTGTCAGTCATTGTTCCTCCGTCCGAAAAGCAAGATCAATCGCAGCAGGTTGGCCAGGGAGACCAGCAGGCTGCCCACATAGGTGAGGGCGGCGGCACTCAGCACCCGTTTGGCGCCGGTGAGCTCCTCCCCCTCCAGCAGCCCGGCATCGCCGAGGATGGCGACGGCCCGGCGGCTGGCGTTGAACTCCACCGGCAGGGTCACCAATTGAAAGACCACCACCAGGGAAAACAGCAGGATCCCCACGTCCACCAGCGGCCCCATCCCCATGATGAAGCCCAGCAGGATGAGGGGCCCCGAGAGGGTGGAACCGATGTTGGTGATGGGGATGATGGCGTTTCGCAGGGTGAGGGGGAAATACCCCTGGGCGTGTTGGAGGGCGTGCCCCGCCTCGTGGGCGGCCACCCCGATGGAGGCCACCGAGGTGCCGGAGTAGACTTCCCCCGAGAGGCGGATCACCCCCGCCCGGGGGTCGTAGTGGTCGCTGAGGTGGCCGCCGGTCTCGCTCACCGAGACGTTTGTCACCCCGTTTTGCCGCAGGATGTAGAGGGCCGCGTCCTTGCCGGTAAAGCCCCGGCGGGAAAAGACGTGGCTGTACTTGGCAAAGGTGGACTTGACCCGCACCTGGGCCCAGAGGGTCACCAGAAGGGCGGGCACCACCAGCAGCAGGTAATATCGGTCGATTAGAAAAAAGGGCATTTGCAAATTCTCCTTCCCGGGGCAAGGGCGAGGGCAAGGTCAGGGCGGGTCAGCCGGCGAAGCGGTCCCCCGCCTTGACCGGGTGGCCGCGCAGAAAGTCGGCCTCGGTGGTGCGCTTGCCGCCCTCCAAGAGGACTTCTTTCAGCCGCACCCCGCTGCCGTCGCCGCAGGCGATACAGAGGGAGCCGTCGGCCACCGCGCAGCCGGGGGGCGCCGCAAAGGGGCCGGGGACCACCTCACAGGAAAAGACCTTGCACTTCTTGCCGCCGAAAAAAGTATAGGCCACCGGCCAGGGGTTTAGACCCCGGACCCGGTCGTGCACTGCCTGGGCGGGGGCATTGAAATCCAGTTCGGCCAGTTCCTTGTCGAGCATGGAGGCGTAGCAGGACTCCCCCTCCTGTGCCCGGCGGGGGGCCTCGCCCCGCTCCACCAGGTGCAAGGTCTCCACCAGCAGCTCCGCCCCCTGGGCGGCCAGCCGGTCAAAGAGCTCGCCGGAGGTCTCCTCCGGGCCGATGGGGGTGGTGGACTGGAGGATGATGTCCCCGGTGTCCACCCCTTCGTCCATGTACATGGTGGTGACGCCGGTCTCCCTCTCCCCGTTGATGACCGCCCACTGGATGGGGGCGGCCCCCCGGTAGCGGGGCAGCAGGGAGCCGTGGACGTTGACGCAGCCCAGGGGGGGCAGGTCGATGACCTCCTTGGGGAGGATCTTGCCGTAGGCCACCACCACGATCAAGTCGGGGGCCAGGGCGCGCAGTTCCTCCTGTACCTCGGGTCGGCGCAGGCTCTTGGGCTGGTAGACTGGGATGCCGTGGCGCTGGGCCAGCACCTTGACCGGGGGCGGGGTCAGCACCCGCTTGCGGCCCACCGGCTTGTCGGTCTGGGTGTAGACGGCCTTGACCGAAAAGCCCTGTTCCAGCAGGGCCCGCAGACTCTGTTCGGCAAAGTCGGGGGTCCCCATAAATACGATGTCCATCTGCAAACCGCCTTTCGCGGGAGGGGGGCTACTGCTCCCCCTCCTCCCCTTCTTGCTGAGCGATGAGTTCGGCCAGCTCTTCCTTGGTGAGGATCTGGCTGGCCTTGTCCACAAACAGCACCCCGTCCAGGTGGTCGAGTTCGTGGCAGACGCAGCGGGCGAAGAGGTCCTCCCCCTCCTTTTCCAGCACCTGGCCGGTGCGGTCCTGGTAGCGGACCTTCACCTTGTAGGGGCGGGTGACAAAGCCGAACTCCCCCGGGAAAGAGAGGCAGCCCTCCACCGCCTCCTCCTCCCCCTCGCGGGAGAGGATCTCGGGGTTGACCAGCTCCATCGGCCCCTCCCCCACGTCGATGACCACCACCCGGCGCAGAAGCCCCACCTGGGGGGCGGCCAGGCCGACCCCGTCGGCCTCGTTCATGGTCTCGATCATGTCCTCCACCAGCTGGGCCAGTTTCTCGTCAAACTTTTCCACCGGGCGGCTCTTCTTTCGCAGGAGCTCCTGCTCCTTGGTCACGATGTTGCGCATTGCCATGGTCTACCTGCTCCTTCTCTATCGCACAGTCTGTGGACGCCCCGGCCCCGAGGGGGGCAAACGGGCGAAAATTGCCTTATCGCGTCTATTATATCTCATTGTCGGGGTGAAAATCTACCCCCACCGCCACATCCCGCAGGGAAACCTGCTGGGCCAGGGCGGCAATGGCCTCCCGCAGCAGGGCGCGGAAGGTGCGGTTGTTCTTGCACTTGACGATGATCTTGTAGCGGTACTTGTCGCTGACGCGCTCCACCAAAAAGGGGGTGGGGCCCATCAGCCGCAGGGGCACCCCCCGGTAGCTGCCCTGGGCCAGCCGCTGCAAGATCTCCATCAGCGCCCGGCCCGCCTCGATGCACCGCTCCCGCTTGGCCCCGGTGAGGCCGATCAGGCAGAGGTCGCAAAAGGGCGGGTAGAGCAGGTACTTGCGGGCCTGCATCTCCTCGGCAAAAAAGGCGTCGTAGTCCTGGCGGGAGGCCAGGCCCAGCACCCGGTTTTGGGGGTCAAAGGTCTGGATGACCGCCCGCCCCGACTGGGCGCCCCGGCCGCCCCGGCCCACCACCTGGGTCACCAGGGAGAAGCAGCGCTCAAAGCTGCGGTAGCTCTGGCCGCCCAGCACGTGGTCGATCCCCAGCACCCCCACCAGGGTGACGTTGGGGAAGTCCAGCCCCTTGGCCACCATCTGGGTGCCCACCAGGATGTCGTACTCCCCCCCGGCAAAGGCCTGTAAAAAGGCGCGGTGGGAGTCCTTGCTGACGGTGGTGTCGGTGTCCATGCGCAGGATGCGCGCCTCGGGGAAGAGGAGTTCCAGCTGGTCCTCCACCTTTTGGGTGCCGGCCCCCAACAGCCGCAGGTGGCTGTCGCCGCAGTTGTCGCAGCGGCCGGTCAGCTCCACCGAGTAGCCGCAGTAGTGGCAGACCAGCCGCCCGTTTTGCCGGTGGTAGGTCAGGGGGATGTCGCAGTGCTTGCAGCGGGCCACCGCCCCGCAGCTCGAACAGACGGCGGTGGTGTTGTACCCCCGGCGGTTGATGAGCAAGATCACCTGGTGCCCCGCGCCCACGGCCAGTTGGATCTGCCGGGCCAGGGGGCGGGAAATTTCAAAGGTGTTGCCCGAGGCCAGCTCCGCCTTCATGTCCACCAGCTCCACCTGGGGCAGGGCGTTGCCGGAGTACCGCTCCGGCAGTTGGTAGAGGGCGATCTCCCCCCGCTTGGCGGCGCTGAAGGTCAGCACGCTGGGGGTGGCGGAGGCCAGCACCAACTGCGCGGCGTGGTATTTGGCGCGAAAGCGGGCCACGTCCCGGGCGTGGTACTTGGGGGAGGAGTCGGAGTGGTAGCTCCCCTCCTGCTCCTCGTCCAGGATGATGATGCCGATGTTTCGCAGGGGGGCGAAGACCGCCGAGCGGGTGCCGATGGCGATGTCGGCCTTCCCCTCCTTGATCCGCCGGTACTCGCTGGCCCGCTCCCCCACCGAGAGGCCGCTGTGCAGGACCGCCACCCGCTCCCCAAAGAGGGTCTTGAAGCGGGTGATGACCTGGGGGGTGAGGGCGATTTCCGGCACCAGCAAAATCGCCTGTTTGCCCAGGCGCAGGGCGTTTTCGATCAGCTTGATGAAGACCAGGGTCTTGCCCGAGCCGGTGACCCCGTAGAGGAGCGAGCAGCCGTAGGCCCGTTTCGCCATGGCCGCCGACAGGGCGTCGTAGACCGCCGCCTGGGCCGGGGTCAACACCACTCCGCCCGGGTCCTCCCGCCCGGCCACGTCGAAGACCTCGCGGTAGCTCTCCCGCTCAAAGAGGGCCAGGGCCCCCTTCTTTTTCAGGTTGTCCACCACCGTCCGCCCCACCCCGGTCTGGTAGAGCAGCTCTTTCAAGGTGGCCCCCTTCTCCCTGGTGCAGAGCCAGTCGTAGACCGCCTTCTGCTTGGGGGTGAGCTTACCTGTAAAGGGAATGGCCTTGGCCCACGTGATCTGGTCCCCGCCGTAGCGGCGGCGGTTCTGGTAGTCCCGCTCCAGGGCGCCGCACTCCAGCAGCTCCCGCAGCTCCCTGGCGTCCGGCTTCCAGCCGGCCGCCGCCAGCAAATCGGCGCAGAGGAGCCGCCCCCGGCGGGCGCGCAGGGCCTCCACCGCCGACTGCTGCCGGGGGGTGAGGGCGGGAGGCAGCAGCTCCTCGCGCAGGAGGAAATACTCCTTGATGGTGATCCCCACCCCCGCCGGGAGGATAGCCTTGGCCGCGTCGTAGTAGGTGCAGAAGGTGGTCTCCCGCAGGTAGAAAACCAGCTTGAAGAGCTCCTCGTTCTCGCAGAGCTCCCGGTCGTAGACGCTGGCGATCTCCTTGCAGCGGGAGGTGTCCTCCTCCTGGCAGAGTTCCAGCACCAGGCCGCTGCGGCGCTTGTTCCCCCGCCCAAAGGGGACGGTGACCCGCGCCCCGGGGGCGACCTCCTCCCGCAGGGCGGGGGGGATCTTGTAGCTAAAGGGCTTGTCAAAGTAAAAGGCGGCATTGTCCACCGCTATTTTCGCAACCGTTTCGGGCACAGACAAAGCCGCCTCCTCTCTTCTATTTTCCATCGCGGGGGCCAGGCGCGCCGGGCGCCAAAGGCCGCTCCCCCGCGCAGCTCTAGTGCTCGCCCCGCTTGGCCTGCCAGAGGGCGAGCAGCCGGTCCAGCAGTCGGTCGGCCAACTCCCCCTTTTGCAGCAGGGGCAGCTCCTCCGCCCCCTCCTTGGTGAGGAGGGTCGCCACGTTGGTGTCCACCTCGAACCCGGCGCCGGGCTGCTTGAGGTTGTTGGCCACGATCATGTCGGCGCGCTTGGAGGCGAGTTTCTTGGACGAATTCTCCACCAGATCCCTCGTCTCCATCGAGAAGCCGCAGATCACCTGGTCGGGGCGGGCACGCTCCCCCACCGCCGCCAGGATGTCCTTGGTGCGCACCAGTTCGATGCGGCCGTCCAGCTGGTCCTTTTTCAGCTTGTCCCCCGCCGTCTGGGCCGGGGTGAAGTCGGCCACCGCCGCCGCCTTGACCACCATGTCCTGCCCGTCCAGCCGGTCCATCACCGCTCGGTACATCTCCTCCGCCGACTCGGCGGGGACCGTCTCCACCCCCTCGGGGGGGGCCAGGGACACCTTGCCGGTGACCAGGGTCACCACCGCCCCCCGGCGCTGGGCCGCGGCGGCGATGGCATAGCCCATCTTCCCGGTGGAGCGGTTGCTGAGAAAGCGCACCGGGTCCAAATACTCCCGGGTGGGGCCAGCGGTCACCAGCAGCCGCACCCCCTCCAGATCCCGCTTGGGGGGAAAGAGGATGCGGTGGATGGCCTCCACCAGGGCCGGGGGCTCGGGCAGCCGCCCCTTGGCGGTGACCCCGCAGGCCAGGTAGCCGCTGTCCGGCTCGACGATCAGCATCTCCCGCCGGCGCAGGGTCTCGATGTTTTGCTGGGTGGCGGGGTTTTCGTACATGTTCACGTTCATGGCTGGGGCCACCAGCTTGGGGCAGGTAGCGGCCAAAAAGGTGGTGGTGAGCATGTCGTCGGCCAGGCCGCAGGCCGCCTTGGCGATGAAGTTGGCGGTGGCCGGGGCCACGGCGAAGAGGTCGGCCCCCTCGGTGAGGGAGATGTGCTTGACGTCCCAGGAAAAGACCCGGTCGAAGGTGTCGACATAGGCCTTGCGCCGGGTGAGGGTCTCAAAGGTGAGGGGGGTGATGAACTGGGTGGCGTTCTCGCTCATGAGGACGTGGACCTCGGCCCCCTCTTTGGTGAGGGCCGAGGCCACGTTGGCCATCTTGTAGGCGGCGATGCCGCCGGTGATCCCCAGTAAAATCTTCTTGCCGGTCAGGTCCATCATTCATCCCTCCTGCGCGCGCCGCCCGCTGTGCGGGGTGCGCCTGTCAGTCGTTTCTGCCGTCGTCCCGGATGGAGCAAACGCCTTTTGCAAACTCCATCACCGCCAGCTTCACCGGCTTTTCCACCAGAATGCGCTCCTCCTCGGCGGCCTCGTCCACGATTTCCCGGGCGCGCTTGGCCACGGCCACCACCAGCATGTAATAGCTCTGGTTGGGTTTCAGCAGTTCACTCAGTGCAGGTCTTAACATTCTTCCATCACTCTTTCCATAATTTGTCCCATGTAGCGGGAGGCGCGCTTCTGCGCTTCCATAATGGTCTCGATTTGGTCGGCGCAGCTCTCGACGGTGTCGTTGAGCACCACGTAGTCGTACAGGCCGTACTGCCGCAACTCCTCTTTGGCCACCGCCAGCCGCCGCTCGATGGTGGCGGCGTCCTCGGTGCCGCGGCCCTCCAGCCGGCGGCGCAGCTCCTTCATGCTGGGGGGGATGACGAAGAGCAGCGTCGCCTCGGGCGCCAAGGTGCGGATGTTTTTGGCCCCGGTGACCTCGATTTCCAGCAGCACATCCTGGCCGGCGGCCAGGCTCTCCTCCACCGGCGCCTTGGGGGTGCCGTAGTAGTTGCCGCAGTAGTTGACGTATTCCAGCATCTCGCCGTCGGCGATCCGCCGCTCGAACTCCTCTTTGCTCAAGAAGTAGTACTGCACCCCGTCCACCTCGCCGGGGCGGGGGGCGCGGGTGGTGGCCGAGACCGACAGCTTCAGCGGGCGGCGGCCCATCAGCTCTTTGATGGCCGTGCCCTTGCCGCTGCCCGAGGGGCCGGAGAGGACAAACAGGATCCCGCGGTTATTCATCTTCATCCTCCTCCAACAGATCCTCCCCCTTGTCCAGCCGGTTGCCGATGGTCTCGGGCTGCACGGCCGAGAGGATGACGTGGTCGCTGTCGGTGACGATGACCGCCCTCGTCCGCCGCCCGTAGGTGGCGTCGATGAGCAGGCCCTTGTCCCGGGCGTCCTGGATGATCCGCTTGATGGGGGCGCTCTCCGGGCTGACAATGGCGATGAGCCGGTTGGCCGACACCATGTTGCCAAAGCCGATGTTGATCAGTTTCATAGCGATTCCTTTCCGGCCTGGGGCCGCTTACTCAATATTCTGCACCTGTTCGCGCATCTTCTCGATCTCCGACTTCATCTCCACCACCAGCTTGCTGATGGCCACGTCGGAGCACTTGGAGCCGATGGTGTTGGCCTCGCGGTTGAACTCCTGCACCAGGAAATCCAGCTTGCGGCCCACCGCCTCGCCCCCGGCCAGGATCTCTTCCAGAGAGGCCACGTGGCTGCGCAGCCGCACCGTCTCCTCATCGGTGGCCACCTTGTCGGCAAAGAGGGCCGCCTCGGTGAGCAGCCGCCCCTCGTCGATCTGGCGGTCGCCCAGCAGCTCCTGCAACTTGGCGTAGAGCCTGTCCCGGTAGGCGCTCACCGTCTGGGGGGCGGCGGCCTCGATTTTGGCCACATAGCTGAGCACCGCCTGGGCGCGGGCAAGGATGTCGGCCTTCATCCGCTCCCCCTCGGCGGCCCGCATGGCGAGAAACTCGTCCACCGCAGCCTCGGCCACCTGGGCGACCAGGGACCAGACGGCCTCGGGGTCCTCCTGCGCGCGGCGGACGGCAAAGACGTCGGGCAGCCGGGCGATGTCGGAGAGGGCGATGTCGTCGTCCACGTCCAGCTCGGCACGCACCTCCCGCAGGGCCTGCAAATAGCCCTGGGCCACCGCCCGGTTGACGGCGATGACCTCGTCCCCCCCGTCGAGCCGCTGCAGGTAGAGGTTGACCTGAATTTTGCCGCGGGAGACCCGCTCCTGCACAAAGGCCTTTAGCCTGTCCTCCAGATAGCCGTACATCCGCGGCGTCTTGCAGGAGAACTCAAAGTAGCGGTGGTTGACGCTCCTGATTTCCAGCAGAATGTCGTAGCCGCCCAGCTGCTGCTGGCTGCGGCCGTACCCGGTCATGCTCCGAACCATCCATTCGCCCCTCTTCTCATCTCTTCACCGGCACAAAACAGCCCGCGTGGCTCCGCCTGGCGGCGGCCCGCAGGCGCCTGTTTTACTCCCTATCGCCGCCCCTAAAAAGGGCGGTTTTGTGGCGCGCCGCCGGTGACTCCTGTCCCCTGGCGGGCGGGGGCGTCCGGCTCTCGTTTGGGCCGCCCCTATTTTTATCTATTTTACTATTTTGGGGCGGTCACTGTCAACCGCACCCCTTCTATTTTGGGCCGTTTTCTCCGCCAATCTGCAGTTTTCTCGCAAATTTGTTTTCCCCTCCGCCACCCTGCCACTCTCCTGTGGACGGGGCTCTCCACAAAAAAGGAATGGCCGCCCGCAGGCGGCCGACAAGGGAAGGAGAATACAGCGCCACTTGGCGGCGCTCTGGGGCGCTGGGCAGGGGGGCAGAGAGGGACTTGCACGCGACGGGGCAAACCCGCAGACCGCCCTTTTCTCAGCAAGGTTTTACCTGTTAGCCCCCTGTCCAGCACCCGGGCCGGTTTGCCGCCGGACGGGAGGAACTTGAGTTTATAGGTGGCGCAAGGAAACGCTCTCTGTCACCGACTTAGACAGTGAGGACGGAGCAAGACGGTTTACACCCACCACCACTGCTGGCTGGCATCTCGGTACACTGGCCAAGTGCAGAAGGGAGGCTTGCACGTGCCGGGGCAAACCCGCAGACCGTCCTTTTCAGCAGGGCTTTGCCGGTCGGCCTTTCCCCTGCCCAGCACCCGGGCCGTTTTGCTGCCGGGTGGAAGAAGGTTGGCTTTACAAGCGGTGCGAGAAAACGTCCCCGCCGCCTTGAACAGCGGGTGCAGAGCAAAGCGGCCTCCCCCCTCCAACGCGCCGGTGTGTCGGCTGGCGCCTCGGGGCGCCGGTCAGGTGCGGAGAGAGGCTTGTGTGCAGCCGAGTGAACCTACAGACTGCCCTTTCTCAGCAGGGCTTTGCCGGTCGGCCTTCCCCCTGCCCAGCATCCAGGTCATTTTGCCGCCGGGCAGGAGAAGCTGGGGTTTACAGGCAGCGCGGGAAAACGCTCCCTGTGCCACTCCCGACCACGGGACGGGGGAAGGCGGTCCACACCCACCACCACTGCCGGCTAGCATCTCGGTACACTGGCCAAGTGCAGAAGGGAGACTTGCACGCGGCGGAGCAAACCCGCAGACCACCCTTTTTCAGCAGGGTTTTGCCGGTTAGCCCCCCTGTCCAGCACCCGGGACGATTTGTCGCCGAGTGGGAGGAGATGGGGATTATAGGCAGTGCAAGGAAACCCTCCCTGCGCCACTCCCGACCGCGGGGCGGGGCGAAGCGGCCTACACCCTCCTCAAAAACCGCCTTGTGAAGAGGGCGATCCACAGCAGACAGGTGAAGATCCCCAGTGCAAACGAAAGGGGATCTGCACCCTCCATCACCAGTTTGCCGATCCAAAAAGAGGGGAGGAACGCCAGCCAATAGTGGTGGGGGGCCGGGACAAACCACAGCAGGATGAGTCCGGCAAAGCTGATCCCCGTCAGCTTTGAGACGGCCAGCCCCTCCACCCGATTCCCGGCCAATGAGACCACCATCATCGCCAAAAAAACGCCGGTCAGGCTGCTGACGATCGCACTTTGGAGAACGGTTTGAAAGGACAGGGGCGAGAGCTTGAAGGCCAGGGCGACCAGCAGGGTGACCCCCAGCGCCCACCCCATCGGGATGCCGATGCGCGCCAGCAGGTAGGGATACCCCGCCGAGGGGGTGATTTGGTAGAAAGCCCCCAGGCCCTCGTCCCGCTCCTCCAGGATCAGGAATGCCGAGATGATGGCCACAAACATGGGCGCGAGACAGATGAGCATGCCGTCGGCCAAGCCGTACCACGCCGCGATGGAGAAGGAAAACCGCTCCGTCAGCACGCGGTCGATCAGGGGGATGGCAAAGCGAAAGAACAGCCCGGCAAAAAGGGGCGCTGGGACCAGGACCAGCAGCATCCCGTCCCTCGCTATCTGCCGCAGGCCGGCGGCAAAGAGTTTTCCCGTGTTTCTCATCTGCCCTCTCCCCCTTCTGCCCGCAGGGCGTCCCTGACGCACCTGTCGGCCCAGACCAGCGCCAGCCCGAACCAGAGGGCGAGCACCCCCCACAGCCAGCCGCCCGCCCCCTGCGCCAAGCCGATGGGGCCGGCGATCGCGCGCCAGAGGGCCGTGCTCGGAACCATCTCCAAGAGCGGATGGGAAAACCCGAAGGCCGTCAGAACGGGCGGGGCCGTCAAGGCCGTCAGGGGGAGGATGACCACCGTCAGATAGTGGTTGACAGAGCGGGCGCGGGAGGCGACCGTCAGCCCGATGAGATTGAGCACCACCGCCCCGGCAAATACCCCCAGGGAGAGACCCGCCAGGTGAACCCCTCTCCCCAGGGAGACAAGGGCAATGAGGTCGGCCGACACCGTTGACAAAACCGCCAGGGAGACGGCCTTGGAGAGGACGTACTCCACCGGGCGGAGGGGGGAAACGCACCAAAAGCGGTGAAGTCCCTCTCCCCGCTCCAACAGCCAGATCCCGCCGATGAAGAAGATGCCCAGCATGGCGGGGTCGGTCAGGATGACGAGGGCGGCGACCGCGTCTCGATACGCCGGGGGCACTATCGCCAGCACGCCGATATAGACGGCGCTGAAAAAGGCATAGAGAAAATAAAACCCGTATTTTACCTGAAAGCGGATGTCGTTTTTCAGGGCACTTAAAAATCTCATCGCAGCCCCTTTCCGGTCAGCGCAATGAACACGTCCTCCAGCGTCCGCTCCTTGGAGTGGATGCTCGTCAGGTGGCCCCGCTGCAGCGCGGCCCGAAACGCCGGCGAGGCGCCCAGTTCGGCCAGGGCGCAACTGCCCCTCCCCTCCCCTTCGCCGTCCCGAAAGCGGTACTCCACCTCTGTCGCTCCATCTCCCCTGCGCAGTGCACAGGGGGTGTCAAGGGCCCGCACAGAGCCGTCGGCGATAAAGGCGACCCGGTCGCAGAGCTCCTGCGCGTCGTGCATGTTGTGGGTGGTGAGGATGACGGTCTTTCCCCGCTCCCTCTCCTCCCGTATCATCCCCTTCAACACCCTTGCATTCGCCGGGTCCAGGCCGCTGGTCGGCTCGTCGAGGAAGAGCAGGGCGGGGTCGTGCAGCAGCGCGCGCACAAAGCCGAGGCGCATCTTCATCCCCTTGGAAAAGCTGTCGACCCGCTTGTCTGCGTCGCGGTGCAGGCCCACCCGCTCTAAAAGCGCCATCGGGTCGGCCGTCTCGCCGGCGTAGAGGGAGGCGAAATACCGCAGATTCTCGCGCGCGGTGAATTTGCCGTAAAAGTTGGGGAACTCAAAGTCCACGCCGATGTGCTGGTAGTAGTCGCTCCGCCGCCGCTTCATCTCGATCCCGAAGACGCGAACGCTCCCCCGGTATTCCCGGAGGGTCCCCGTCAGGATCTTTTGCAGGGTGCTCTTGCCCGCCCCGGACGGGCCGAGAAAGCCGAACACCTCCCCCTGCTCTACGGAAAAATCGATTTCGCGGATGGTGTCCCCCTTGGCGGACGGGTATCGAAACGAGAGGTTTTCCACCTCAATGGTCCTCATCGACGATCAACTCCTTCAATACGCCGTCCAGAATGATTTCCATCACGGCCTGCCTGCTGTCCGCCTCCTCCTGCTGCAAATTGAGAAAGGCGACGGCCAGGGTCTGCAGGGCCTTGGTGGCGATCTCCGGCCCGCAGGCAAAGCGGATGCCGAATTCCTCCAACTTGGCCAGCTCCCGCCTGTCGTCCTGGGTGTGCGCCTCGATCGCCTCCGGGGGCAGCTTGCGGTAGAGGTAGTCGGCGGTCTCCCCGTCGGCCTGCCTGAGCATGGGGTAGCGCTGCAACTCGTCAAACATCCAGAGGAAGCACCCCTTGCAGAGCGCCCTCGGCGGCAGGGCGCGGTGTTCCTTTAAAAACGCGTCCATATCGCGCCACATCTGAAATTGCAGGTTCCCCGCAATGTCCAGATACAGGTGTTCCTTGCTGGGATAAAAGGTGTAAAAGGTGCCCTTGGCGATGCCGGTGGCCCGCACGATCTCGTCGACGGTGACCTTTTTCACCCCGAACGCGGCAAATAGCCGCTCCCCTTCTCGCATCAATCTCTGCCGGATGATCTCCCTTTCCCCGGCACTGAATCTGGGCATGGGCCGCCCTCCAATCTATATGACTATATATTTCTATTTGGTCATATAGATTGTACCACTTCGCCTCGCTGCCTGTCAAGGGCCATCCCATCCCCCTCCCCTTGCATTGCAGATTTCCTCCTTCCAGGCAAAGTCACCGCTGAAACGGGCGATCTGCACCAATCCCAAAAGGGCCTCATCTAGGCCCAGTCCCTCGGGGCATCGAATATCTTTTCATAATGCCCACGCCACCGCCAAACCGGCAATCGAGGACACCTCCCCCCAGAGCCTGCCCTTCTTTTTGCGCCTTCTGCGCCCCCTCTTTTCGGGAAGCCTTTCACGGGAGCAATTTGACACCCCCGGCAGAGTCGGGGGATCCAGGGCGCGAAAACGGCAAAAAAAGACAGCCGGAAGGCTCGTTACCTTCCGGCTGTCTTTCCTATCGATTCACAGCAGGGGCTGCGCCCTTTGCGCGCTCTGCTTACAGGGGGTGGACCTTGTTCTGGGTGTCCACGTGCTCGCCGTCGATGTGCAGCTGCTTGTTGCGGCGGTTCTCGAAGAACTTGACCGCGACCTGGCCGAACTGGGCGTAGGTCAGCACGTCCTCTTCCTGCTGCATGTAGTCGGCGCACTCGGCCCGCAGCTTATCCAGCTCGGGCTCGATCAGGTCGGCGGGGCGGCAGGTGATCCGCTCGTCGTCGCCGATGATTTTCTTGACGAAATCGGGCTCGATCTCCACTGGGGTGCGGCCGTATTCGCCGCGCACCAGGCCCTTGAACTCCTTGGTGACCATCTTGTAGCGCTCCCCGCCGATGACGTTGAACACCGCCTGGGTGCCGACGATCTGCGAGGTGGGGGTGACCAGCGGGGGATAGCCGGCGTCTTTGCGGACGCGGGGGATCTCCTGCAGCACCTCTTCAAATTTGTCCTCTTTGCCGGCCTGTTTCAGCTGGCTGATGAGGTTGGAGATCATGCCGCCGGGCACCTGGTAGAGCAGGGTGTTGGCGTCCACGCCCAGGACCTTGGGCGAGATCATCCCGTTTTCGATGTACTTGGTGCGGATCTTGGCAAAGTACTCCCGCACCTTGTTGAGCTGGTTCAGGTCCAGACCGGTGTCGTACTCGGTCCCGGCCAGGGCGGCCACCATCGACTCGGTGGGGGCGTGGGAGGTGCCCAGCGCCAGGGGGGAGATGGCGGTGTCGATCACGTCGGCGCCCGCCTCGATGCCCTTGAGCAGCACCATGGAGGCCAGGCCGGAGGTGTAGTGGGAGTGCAGCTGAATGGGGATCTTCACGTTCTCCTTCAGGGCCTTCACCAGGTCGTAGACGGTGTAAGGGGTCAACAGGCCCGCCATGTCCTTGATGCAGATGGAGTCGGCGCCCTCGTTCTCCAGCTCCTTGGCGTACTGCACAAAGTAGGGGATGTTGTGCACCGGGGAGGTGGTGTAGGAGATGCAGGCCTGCAGGTGGGCGTTCTGGCGCTTGGTGGCGCGGATGGACGCCTGCAGGTTGCGGATGTCGTTGAGGGCGTCAAAGATGCGGATGACGTCGATGCCGTTGGCCACCGACTTCTCGACGAAGTACTCCACCACGTCGTCGGCGTAGTGGCGGTAGCCCAGGCAGTTCTGCCCCCGGTAGAGCATCTGGATGGGGGTGTTGGGCATGTGTTTTTTGATGGTGCGCAGTCTGTCCCAGGGGTCTTCGTCCAAAAAGCGGATGCAGGCGTCGAAGGTGGCGCCGCCCCAAGCTTCCACCGAATGGTAGCCCACTTTGTCCATCTCGCCCAAAATCGGCAACATGTCGTCCATGGTCATCCGGGTGGCAAACAGGGACTGGTGTGCGTCGCGCAATACGGTTTCTGTAATTCCAATTTTAGCCATAAACCAGTACCTCTTTCTCCTTCCAGGTATGCTTTACTGGAGGGTCATAATCAAATCGTTGGAGTTGACCGAGTCGCCCTTCTGCACGTTGATGGAGGCGACGGTGCCGTCCTGCGGGCACATGATCTCGTTCTCCATCTTCATGGCTTCCAGGATGGCCAGCACGTCGCCCTTTTTGACGGCGGCGCCGGCGGCGACCTTGATGTCGAGGATGGTGCCGGGCATGGGGGCCTCAATTTTCACGGCGCCGGCGGCACCGGCGGGGGCGGCAGCGGGGGCCGGAGCGGCGGCAGGGGCCGGAGCAGGGGCAGCGGCGGGGGCCGGAGCGGGAGCGGGGGCCGCCACGGGGGCGGCGC
>NZ_JBQHTP010000013.1:0-85213 GCF_052065655.1 Bittarella sp. HCP28S3_D9
CACCCCCCGGCGTAATCGCGGTGCGGCGGCGCCCCCGAGGGGCGGGGGGGCCCGCCGCCGTTTACTGCCAGATGCGCGCCACCAGGGCGGGCAGCTCTGCCAGCGTGTCGATGGTGTAGTCGGCCTCAGGGGCCCGGCCAAAGCCGTAGCGGGCGTGGATGAAGGGCACCCCCGCCCGGTGGGCGGCGTCGCAGTCCATCTCCGTGTCCCCCACGTAGAGCACCCGGGAGAGCCCCTCCCGCCGGGCCACCAGGGAGATGTTGTCCCACTTGGGCAGCCCGGTGTGGCCGGCGTTCTCGCTGCCGGCAAAGTAGTGCCCCAGCCCGTGGGCGGCGTAGAAGGCCTCGATATACCCCTCCTGGCAGTTGGAGACCACGTAGAGCGGCCAGCGCGCCGAGAGGGCGGCCAGGGTCTCCTCCAGCCCGGGGTAGAGGGTGCCGCCGGTCCGCTCGAGGTAGGCGTTCTCCTCGTCGCAGCAGCGGGCCACGATCTCGTGGGCCCGCGCCACCGATACGCCGGTGAAGAGGGCCTCGCCGATCTTGGGCAGGGTCTTGCCCATGACCCCCTTCATCTGGGCCTCGGTGATGGGGCCCACCTCGGGGAAGTGCCGCAGGGTCAGGTTCCAGGACTCCACCACCTGGGCCGCCGCGTCCCAGAGGGTGCCGTCCAAATCAAAGAGGATGCCGTCTTTTTGCACTGTCTCTCCCCCTATCTGCCCAGGTCAAAGCGCAGCTGCGGATTGTAGAGGTAGTCGTCGTTGTCGTAGGTAAGCTCCAGGTTCTGCGAGCCCTTGGGCACCTCGTAGCAGAGGGTGGTCTCGATGGTCCGCCCGGCGGCCAAGGTCTGGGTGGTGAAGAGCTCCTGGCGATTGCCCTGGCTGTCGGTGATGTAGGCGTCGTCGTCCTCGGAGAACTCGAAGAGGTCGTCGCCCCCCTGCAGGATGAAGTCGGGCCGCCAGAGCAGCCGGTCCTCCCCCGAGCGGTTGGTGATCTTGATCTGCACCACCAGGTACTCGTCGTCCTCGTCGGGGGTCAGGCCGTACTCGCTGCCGTCGCGCACCCCGGTGACGGTGAACTCCATCTCCTCCCAGCTGGCGGTCTGTCCCACCGCGTAGTGGGTGGCGTCGGGGGTCCGGCGGTTTTGGTGGTCGCCGCTGTTCCAGCCGCTGGGGGACTGCTGGTCAAAGTAGCTCCCGCCGTCTCCCTCGTCGCCGTAGTCGTAGTCGTCGTAGTTGTCGCCGTCGTCCCAGCCCCCCTGGTAGTGGTGATAGCCGTTCCCGTAGTCGCTGCCGCCGTCGTTGCGGGCGGCGCGAAAGACCGCCGCGATCGCCGCCCCGTAGCACAAAAACACCACCAGCACCGCCGCCACCGCCACCGAGGCCACGGCGATGATGGTGTTGCGCAGGTTTTTGTACTTTCGCTCCCGCACCGCCGCCACCGGGCAGCCGCAGCAGGGGCAGACCGGGCTGCCGGCGGGGATCCGGTTGCGGCACTGGGGGCAGCTGGTGGTGCCGTAGGGCTGGGTCGGGGGGGTGTAGTAGCCGTTCATAGAGAACTCCTCCTCATCGTCGGGGCGGCAAGACTGCCCGCCCTTCTCTCTCTTCTGTTTTAGTGTATCGGCCGGGGCCCGGTTTGTCAACGAAAAAGGTCTCATTTGCCCCGGTCTTCCCAGGCGTCGAATTGTGAAAAAAGTCGCAACAAATTGTAAAGAGAAGGTGGACAAGTCCGGCCCGGTGTGGTATCCTGAGGACAAAGTTGATAGAGGCGCGGTGCGGATGAGTAGCCGGTGGGAGGGGACACCCTGGGAACCCGGCAAAAGGCCAAACCGCCGAAACGGCTGGGCGGGTGCGCCCCGCTGTTGGGCAGGGGGAGAAGATCTCCCTGACTCCTGTTTTTTAACAGAGGCGCTATCGGTGATAACTTTGCTCGTTTGAAAGTTGCACTGATGGGGTGCAACTTTTTCTTTTTGTCCGCCCCGGCGGGCGGGACGACACCGAAAGGAGTTACACAGATGAATCAAACACCAAACACCACAAAGGCCCAGGCGCTGGCCTCTGAAAAGACCGAGCTCAAGCGGGAGGTCGGCCTCTTCGGCGGCGTGTCGGTGCTGGGGGGGATCATGATCGGCTCGGGCATCTTCTACCTGGGCAGCATCGTGCTCCAGCGCAGCGGCATGAGCATGGGGCTGGCCCTGCTGGTCTGGGCCCTGGGCGGGCTGGTGGTCCTCTTCTCCGGCATCTGCTATGCCGAGCTGGGGGCCATGATGCCCAAGGCCGGCGGCGGCTACGTCTACCTGCGGGAGGCCTACGGCGAGCGGGTGGCCTTTATGAGCGGGTTCTCCAACTTTATCCTCGGCTCCTCGGGCTCCATCGCCGCCCTGGCCGTGGCCTTCCCCGAGGCCATCGCCAGCCTGGTCCCCCTCTCCCCCCTGGCCTGCAAGGCCATCGCCATCGGGATGATCGTGCTCCTCAGCGCCATCAACCTCTTCGGCATCAAGCTGGGCAGCCGGATCCAGAACTTCTTCATGATCCTCAAGCTGCTGCCCATCGTCCTCATCATCGTCTGCGGCATCTTCATGGGCCAGCAGACCCCCAACCTCTCGCTGGTGCCCGACCCGGCCATCGCCGGGACCCCCTCCCTCTTCAAGATCTGCGGGATGGTGGCCTTTGGGGTGGTGGCCACCCTCTGGGCCTACGAGGGCTGGACCAACCTGAACACCATCAGCGAGGAGATCAAAAACCCCAAGCGCAACCTGCCCCTGGCCATCATCCTCTCCATCGTCGGGGTGATGCTCATCTACGTCCTCTTCAATTTCGCCATCTACCGCACCCTGCCCTATGAGACCATCACCGCCATGCTCGCCAGCGGCGACCTCTTCCTGGGCACCGCAGCGGCCAACACCCTCTTCGGCAGCGCCGGCAAGATCATCGTCGGCTCCACCATGATCGTGGCCATCTTCAGCGCCCTCAACGGCTGCGTCATGGTCTTCCCCCGCACCTACTACGCCATGGCCCGCGACGGCGCCTTCTTCAAGAGCGCGGCCAAGCTGCACCCCAAATACAAGACCCCGGTCTTTGCCATCGTCCTCTCCGGGGTGGTCTCCATCGTCCTGGTGTGCATGCAAAACCTCAGCCAGCTCACCAGCCTGGTGGCCTTCTGCGGGATGTTCTTCAACACCATGACCTTCTACGCGGTCATCCGGCTGCGCAAAAAATACCCCGATCTGGAGCGCCCCTACAAGGTGTGGGGCTACCCGGTGATGGTGGTGCTGGTCATCCTCATCACCATCGGCCTGCTCATCAACACCCTGGTGGAATCCCCGGTCACCTCCATCATCGGCCTGTCTGTGCCCGCCGTGGGGCTGCTGCTCTACGAGCTGGTGTTTAAAAAGAGCCGCGAGGCCGTGTTGGCCGCCCAGCAGGCGGAAGCCGAGGCCCAAGCCACCGACAACAAGGAGGAAGCGTAACATGGACAGCTGCGTCATCGTCAACGGAAAGGTCTACCTGGAGCGGGAGAGATTCGCCCAGGCCGTCTGCATCGAAAACGGGATCATCAAGGCCGTTGGCACCAATGAGGAGTGCCGGGCCGCCGCCCCCGCCGGCGCCCGGGAGTACGACGCCCAGGGCCGCACTGTGGTGCCCGGCTTCAACGACAGCCACATGCACCTCTACTTCGTGGGGGAGAACCTGGAGTCCATCGACGTGCACGGCTGCACCTCCATGGCCGAGGTCAAAAAGATCGCCCGCGACTTCATCGCCCGCACCCAACCGCCCAAGGGGACCTTTCTCCACGGCTCGGGCTGGAACCAGGACTACTTCACCGACGAGGCCCGGATGATGGACCGCCACGACCTGGACGAGATCACCACCGAGTACCCCCTGGTGCTGGAGCGGGCCTGCGGCCACGCGGTCAGCGCCAACTCTCTGGCCATCGAGATGGCCGGCATCACCAAGGACACCCCCCAGCCCGAGGGGGCCCACTTCGACGTGGACGAAAACGGCGAGCCCACCGGCATCTTCCGCGAGACCGCGGCCAACATGGTGATGGCCCTGCAGCACGAGCCCACCGTGGAGGAGATCGAGCACACCCTGCGCACCGCCATGGCCCACGCCGCCGAGTGGGGCATCACCTCGGTGCAGACCATGGACGTCCGCCCCGGGGGCTGGCGCGAGACCCTGCAAGCGTATGAAAACATCCAGTCCAGCCACCCCACCCTGCGGGTCTACCACCAGTGCAACTTCATGGACCCCGCCAGCTACCAGGCCTTTTTGGACGAGGGACACAAGACCGGCGCCGGCGACAGCTACAACAAGATCGGCCCCCTGAAGCTGTTTGTGGACGGCTCCCTGGGCGCCCGCACCGCCACCATGAGAAAGCCCTATGCCGACGACCCCTCCACCCAGGGGATCCAGACCCTGACCCAGGAGCAGACCGACGCCATGGTCAAGCTGGCCGACGAGAACGGCTGCCAGGTGGCGGTGCACGCCATCGGCGACGCGGCCATCGAGCAGGTGCTCAACAGCTACGACACCGTCTGCGACGGCAAAAACCCCCACCGCCACGGGGTGGTCCACTGCCAGATCACCGACGCCCCCCTGGTCGAGCGCTTCTGCGAAAACGACATCCTCGCCTACATCCAGCCCATCTTCCTGCACTACGACATGACGGTGCTGGAGAGCCGGGTCGGGAAGGAGCTGGCCTCTACCAGCTACGCCTTCCACACCATGAACAAGCTGGGCATCCACACCTCCTTTGGCACCGACAGCCCGGTGGAGGACCTGAACACCATGAACAACCTCTACTGCGCCGTGGCCCGCAAAAACCTGGACAAAAAGCCGGAGGGCGGCTTCTACCCCCACGAGTGCATGGACATCTACGAGGCCGTGGACGGCTACACCGCCGGCAGCGCCTACGCCAGCTTTGAAGAGGGCGTGAAGGGCCGCATCAAGCCCGGCTACTATGGCGACCTGGCCATCCTCAGCCAGGACATCTTCACCATCCCCACCGACGAGCTGCTCACCACCGTGGTGGACGCCACCGTCCTCGGCGGCGAGTTCGTCTACGAGCGCTAGCTCGCGCTCCCCCCGCAAAAAAGAGAGCGCCGGAACAGGACCGTCTTCCCTGTTCCGGCGCTCTTTTTCTTCTGCTCGCTTGTCCGCTGTCCCCTTCGCGCGAAAGGAGGCCTTTCCCCAGCACGCAGGCCGGGGCAGGCGCGCCTATTGTCCCGGGGCGGCAGGGCGGTGTGTCTCTCCCCAGCGGCACATCTCCCGCAGGAGCGGCAGCAGGGAGCGGCCCCGCTCGGTGAGACCATACTCCACCTTGGGCGGGATCTGGGGATAGGCGCGCCGGAACACCAGACCATCGGCCTCCATCTCCTTCAAGCTGGCGCTGAGGGTCTTGTAGGTGATCCTCCCCAACAGCCGCTGCAGCTCGTTAAATCGGATCACTTCCCCCTTGCCCAGGTTGTAGAGGATCAGCAACTTCCACCTGCCGTTGAACAGGGAGAGGGTGTAGCCAAAGGAGGTGTCCTCCGAATCGGCGATCTTGGGCAGCCTGTCCGACATCTTCACTATCCTTTCTGATAGTACCCATCCAACCGGTGCGTACTTCCTTTTTTTCACCTTTCATTGTAAACTCAAAACACAGCCTCTGTAAAGGGGCAGAGAGGAGACAGCACCATGAAGATCATTGCCCTGAACGGCAGCCCCCGCAAGGGGTGGAACACCCATCAGATGCTAGAGGCCTTTTTAGAGGGGGCCCGAGCCGCCGACGCCGAAACAGAGACCGAGCTGGTCCATCTCTTTGACCTGTCCTATACCGGCTGCCGCAGCTGCTTTGCCTGCAAGCGAAAGGGTGGTCCCTCCTACGGCCGCTGCGCCTACCCCGACGGGGCGCGGGAGCTGCTGGCCGCCCTCGCTGCCGCCGACGGGATCGTATGCGGCTCCCCTATTTATTTTCACGACATCACCGCCCAGTTGCGGGGACTGCTGGAGCGGCTCTTCTTCCCCTTTCACTCCTTCCGGGCCGGGGAGACCACCCTTGCCCCCAAGCCGCTGCGCTCGGCCATGATCTACACCATGAATGTGACCGAAGAGGAGATGCGGGCCGCGGGCTATCCGCAAAACCTGGCCACCACCGAGGGGTACTTTTCCTACACGTTCGGCCATCCGCCCGCCCTCCTCTACGCCTGCGACACCTGGGAATTTTCCGATTACAGCCTCTATGAGGCCAGCATCTGGGACGAGGCCGCCAAATGGCGGCGGCGACAGGAGCAGTTTCCCCGCGACCTGGCGGCGGCGCGGGCGGCAGGGATGGAGATGGTTCGCGCCATCTCCATCGACCACCCTGTCTGACGCCAACTCCGCGGGCTGAGGCACACAAAAAAGAGAGGGGAGCTCCCTCTCTTTTTATCTGCCCTATCTGCCCTCCCGCCAGGCGCGGGAGAGCGCTTCCAACTGCCAGGGGATATCCCCCCGGACCGCCCCGCCGTGGTGGCAGAGGACGGTCTGCAAGTCTAACCGGGCCAGGAGGCGGACCGTCTCCATCCCCTCTTCCATGTCCAGGGTGTAGCGGGGGTTGGGGCCGGCCAGCCGCCCCTCCTCTGCCGTGAGGGCGTCGCCCGCTATCAGGGTGCGCTCCTCTTTGCAGTAGAGGGCGATGTGGCCGGGCATGTGGCCCGGGGTGTCCACCACCCAAAGCCCCTCCCAGCCCGGGAAGGGGGCGTCTCCCTCCAGGGCGACGGCCTCGGGGACCGGGTCGTCCACCGGGGCGGGCCGCCCCGCGGCCACCGAGCGGGGGGAGGCCGCCTCCCCCGCCACAAAGGGCCGCTGCACCGCCGAGCAGTAGACGCCCAGACCGGGACAGCGCCCGGTCAGCTCCCGCGCCAGGCCCATGTGGTCGTGGTCGCAGTGGGTCAGCACCAGGGCCTGTAAGTCCCCCAGGGACGCACCCGCCCCGGCCAGGGCCTCTTCCAGCCGGGGCAGGGTCCCGGCGCAACCGCAGTCCACCAGCAGCGCCCGGCCCCCCTCTTCCCGCTGCAGCAGCACCGGCCAGATGGGGGGCGACCCCTCCCCCGGGCCCGGCAGCCGCAGCGGCGTGATCCTGTTCATCCGTGCTCCCCATCCTCTCTCCCCCGTTCAGGGGGCGTCGGGGCCGGCAGGCAAACCTAGTCGGCCCAGTGGATGACCCCTTCCCGCCGGGGGTTGGCTGCCGGGGTCTCGGCCGGGTGGCCCAGGGAGGCAACGCCCCAGACGATGTGCTCCGCCGGCACCCCAAAGCCGTTCAGCACGGCGCGGACGCCGGGCTCGTCGCTGGTCTCCTTGAGCTGGTTGATCCAGACGCTGCCCAGCCCCAGGGAGTGGGCGGCCAGGAAGATGTTTTGCAGCGCGCAGGCGCAGTCGGCCAGGCCGTTGCCGTTTTCCCGGTCGTTGGAGGCCAGGATCAGCGCTGCCGGGCGGTACATGTCATACCCCTCTTTGCCCATGGCCTTCCCCATGGCCTCGCAGAGGGCGGCGATCTTCGCCCCGTCGGTGACGGCGGTGAACTGCCAGCTCTGCTTCCCCATCCCGCTGGGGGCGTAAGAGGCGGCCTGCAGCAGGGTCTCCATCTCCTCCCGGGCAATCGGCTCCCCGGTGAATTTGCGGACGCTCCGCCGCTCCAAAATCGCTTTCAACACTTCGTTCACAGCAATTTCCTCCTTTGCCTTCTCGGCTTTTTCTACTATATTAGTATACTACCGCCGCCAGAGGCGGTCAAAGGGCAGTTTGTAAACTTTTTCCCTGCCCTCCCTCCCCCTGGCATTTTTCTCAAAGGTGTGCTATACTGTCCCAAATTTGGCCCGGGCACAGGGTCCGGGCCACCGGCCAAAAAAGGAGGGGATGCCTGTGTTTCGCCACTGGAAAGGGCTGCTGGCAGCCGGGTTGGCCGCGCTGGTGGGCGGGACCGCCTGCTGGGCCCGCTTTGGGGAGACCAGCCGCCTGGTGCTGCGCCGGGAGGAGGTCGCCCTTCCCGCCGCGCGCCCCTTTGCCATCGCCCTCTTTTCCGACATCCACCTGGGCCGCAACGGCGGCGCCCAGTTACTGCGCCGGGTGGCGGCGCTGATTGATGCCCAACAGCCCGACCTGGTGGTCTTTGCCGGCGACTTTTTCGACGCCTATCGCCGGGACCAGGAACTCCTGGACCTGGACGAGCTGGCCGCCATCCTGGCGGAGATCGAGGCGCCCTTCGGCAAATACGCCGTCTGGGGCAACCACGACCGGGGCGGCGGGGCCCACCGGGTCTACGGCGAATTGATGGAACGGGGCGGCTTCATCCTGCTGCAAAACCAGGCGGTGGCGCTGCCCGACCTGGGGCTGGTCCTGGGCGGGCTGGACGACGCCCTGCTGGGCCGCCCGGACTTCTCCCTCTCCCTGGAGGGGGAGGAGCTGCGCGTCCTCGTCGCCCACGAACCCGGCCCGGCGGCCGAACAGGTCCCCGGGGCCCACCTGATCCTCTCCGGCCACACCCACGGCGGGCAGTTGGGGCTGCCCCTGGTGCGGGACCTCCTCCTGCCCCCCGGCTCCGGCTCCTACGCCAAGGGGAGCTACCCCCTGGGGAAGGGCCGGTCCCTCCAGGTCACCAGCGGGGTGGGGGTCACCAAGGTGCCCGCCCGCCTCTTTGACCCGCCCGAGGTGGTGTTGCTGCAGATCGTCCCCGGCCAGAAAAGCCCCTCGTAAAGCGGGGGGCTTTTTTGCGTCCCCATCGGGCGAAAGCCCCCGTTTCGGTTGGAGGTCAGCCGCCCCGCTGGACATTTCTACCCCGCTGCAAAAGGCATCTTCTCCAATGGAGAGTGCGCCTTCGGAGCAAGGCTGCAGCGGCGAGCAATCGGCGGCAGGGGTATCCTCCCCCGACAACGGGTGGCCATCGCCTCCCGCTTTTGCGGCAAAACACTGTCCCCTCTTCCCCGTGGGACAGGGCGCTTTTAAAGGGGGGAGGCCCCCTGGATAAAGGCCGCGCGGGAGTTCCCCTGGGAGGGCACCTCTTTTCTCGGGCGCTGGCAAACAAAACCCTCGAACAGGCTGGGAAGCAGCGCTCCCTCTCCCCGGCCTGTCGGCGGGGCCCTCTCTTGGGTGCAGCCGACAGAGCCTCTCCCCTCGCCCGAGGCGGAGAAAAGGCCCGCCCGCAAGGCTGGCCCGCCCGGAAAAGCCGGGGGAGTGCGCTTCCCCTATCGGCGGCGCGGACCGGTTTCGCGCCGCCTTTTTGCGCCCTTTTTGATGGGGGCAAAGTGCTCTCTTGTCAGGCGGAACACCTGGGGGGAGAGCAGCAGCAGCGCCAGGAGGTTGGGCACCGCCATCAGGCCGTTGAGGGTGTCCGACAGCTGCCAGACCGGCCGCAACTCCACCGTGGCCCCCACCATGATCAGCACCAGAAAGACCACCCGGTACCAGAACACCGGCCCCTGCCGGCCACGGCTGAGATAGGCCATGGCGCTCTCGCCGTAAAAGCACCACCCCAGCATCGAGGAAACGGCGAAGAACAGCACCGAAATGGCGATAAACCCGCTGCCCCAGCGGCCCAGTACCGTGTCAAAGGCAGCGGTGGTGAGGGCCGCCCCGTCCAGCCCCGAGTCCCACATCCCGGTGGTGAGGATCACCAGGGTGGTGAGGGTGCAGGTGACAAAGGTGTCGGCAAAGACCTCGAACATCCCCCAAAAGCCCTGCTTGACTGGGCTGTCGGTCTCGGCCGCCGCGTGGGCGATAGGGGCGCTGCCCAGCCCCGCCTCGTTGGTGAACACCCCCCGGGCGACCCCGGTGCGCAGGGCGGCCTGCAGGGTGTAGCCCACCACGCCCCCCGCCGCCGCCCGAACGCCGAAGGCCGAGCGGAAAATCAACCCAAAGGCCGGGCCCACCTGGTCGCGGTGCACCGCGATCACCCAGAGGGAGGCGGCGATGTAGAAGATGCTCATCAGGGGGACAAATTTTTCGGTGAAGGCCCCGATCCGCTTGAGTCCCCCCAGCACCACCAGGGCGCAGAGGACCATCACCCCCACTCCGGTGGCCCAGTAGGGGATGGAGAAAGACTGGCGCAGCGACTGGGCGATGGTGTTGGACTGGGTCATATCCCCCATCCCGAAGGAGGCGCAGACACACAGCAGGCAAAAGACCCCCGAGAGCCAGCCCCAGCCCCGGCCCAGCCCCTTTTTGATGTAGTACATCGGCCCGCCCCGGTGGGTGCCGTCGGGGCTGGTCTCCCGGTAGTGCACCGCCAGCACCACCTCGGCATACTTGGTCATCATCCCGAAGAGGGCCGACAGCCACATCCAGAAGATGGCCCCCGGCCCCCCCAGGGTGAGGGCGGTGGCGATGCCGGCGATGTTGCCCACCCCCATGGTCCCGGCCAGGGCGGTGGTCATGGCGGCAAAGGGGGAGAGGTTCTGCCCCGTCCCCCCCTTCTTCTTTTGAAACAGGCTGCCCAGGGTGACCTTGAACATGTATCCCAGTTTGCGCAGCTGCAAAAAGCCGGTGCGCCAGGTGAAGTAGACCCCCACCCCCACCAGCACCGCCAGCATCACCGGCCCCCAGACAAACCGATTGACTGCTCCCTCCGCCGCCCAGAACCACGGCATTTGACCGTCCCCTTCCCGCGCCCACGGGCGCAGGAAATGGATATGCCAAAAAAATATGCCATATGCACAAGGGGCGCTTTTTCGCCCTGGCAGCACATAAGCTACGCGGGCCTTTCTTCGGCAAAAAAACGCCCTGTCGGCAAAAAATCACCGTCAGGGCGCCTGTCTTGAAATTATTTTCTCCACTTTTGGATGAACAGCCGCCCCAGTACACAAAGGACGATGCCAATGCCAAACACCCACAGGTATTTGTGTACCACAAGTTCCCAATTCACGTCGTACGCCGTGCTGAATATCGTCCATCTGCCCTTTGCCGGCTCTTCAAACATCTGTCCCGCAATGCCGTATCCCACTGCAATCATCAAAGGGATGGAGGTAGAGCGCAAAACAGCGATCAAAAAGTAGCACAACCCCCACATAAAGACAATTTGCACAGTGGTTTTCACTAGATAAACGCCAAATCTCCCATCGACCAAGAGCAGCAGCCCACCAACCGTCCAAAAATGGAGGAGATACCACACCAGGGTGGAAACATCGCACCAAGACCTTCTTCCCCTTTGCCCCATGTGTACAAAGAGCAATTCGCTTCCAGCCCCCTCCACCTCTTCTTTTAGGGAAAGGCAGGGCCACCAAACAGCAAACAGGGCCCCCATCTGCTCCACATATTCGGCGGCACCGAACAGGCCGGTAGCCGCGCCCTCCATCTGCTCATAGGACAGCCAGCAAAGCAGGGGGAGCACCCCCCACAGAGCCAGGGGCACCACAAAGTAGAGCTTTCCCATCGAGCGAAAGCGAAGGTATAAAAGCTTTCCCATCCCGACAGCCCCCTATACCCCTTTGATAATCGTCATGTATCCGTCTTCCACCGTAGGTTCTGCCGGTTCTCCCCCCTCTATGGGGGCCGAAGAGAGCACTCGCAGGCGAACGCCATCCCCCTCTTCCGACCGTTTCTCCACATAGCTCGCCGCCGGCAAGCTGGTATTTTCACAAACCCAAAACACCTTGTCTCGCGCCCCCTCACGCAGCCCTGAGTCTGTGCCCGAATAGGCGATCAGTCCTTCCCTCATCACCAGGATATGATCGCAGAGGGCCTCCACGTCCTCAACGATGTGGGTGGAGATGAGAATGGTCTTTTCCCGTCGAATGGAGGAGACGATATTTTTAAACCGCATCCGCTCCTCTGGGTCCAGTCCGGCTGTCGGCTCGTCAAACAAAATGACCTGCGGATCGCCCAAAATTGCCTGCGCGATCCCCATCCGCCGGATCATGCCACCCGAAAAACTCCCCACCCGATCGTACAGCCGGTCGCTGAGATTGACCACTTCAGCGCTTCGCTCGATTGCTTCCCGCTGCTTGCCTTTGGGAATGTTCTTTAAAGTCGCAAAATATTCCAGCATATTGTAGGCCTTCAGTTCCCTAAAAAGGCCAAATTTCTGGGGAAGATACCCAACCCGGTTCAACACTTCACTGTGCTTGGCCAGATCCATCCCGTCATAGGCAATTGTGCCGCCCTGCAGGCGGTAAAGGCCAACCATACAGCGCATCAAGGTGGTCTTGCCCGAACCGTTGGGGCCCAGTAGACCGTAGACTCCCTGGCCCAGCTCTCCGTTGATCCCTTTTAGAACTGTCTTTTTGCCAAATGATTTTTTGACCCCGTCCAGCTTGATCACCGTCTACTCCCCCTCCAACAAATCCTGCAAAAACACCTGCGCGCTTCGACTGTCCTTTGGGTTGGTAATATATTGGCCGGCTGCGCGGCAGAGGGCGTCCTCTCCCAACTGTTCGCTTGCCCGGATGAAAAGTCGGTATGCCTCCTCGTCCTCTCCCATAAAGCGCCAAGCCATCCCCATGCCGTTCCCACCGCCAAACTCCGAAATGAATATCTGCCGCATGGAGGGGTCAAAGAGGTAAGAAATCGCCGTCGCAACCGTCTGCTTTTCTGCATTGTCCCCTGCCAACATGGGGACAAACCGAAACACATTTCCTCCAAGCCTATTGCGCACAAGGACGTGGTCGCTCATCTGCACATAGGAAGAGTGCCCCAGGGCATTGCCAAACTGGCTGGTGTCTACACAAAACAGGGGAGTGCGCTCCAAATACCCCGCCAGATCCGTCCCCAAAGCCGCGTCTAGCTTTTCCACTGCCGCTGCATCCTCCTCACTAAACGAGGCCAATCCGTGGTGGTACAGGGGGCGCACGATTGAAACGCCCTCTTCTTCCGTTTCCTCCAAAAAGCCCGCCATGATGGTGGGGCCGTTGCAGAGACCGCTGTACACCCCCTCCTCCACCTGGGGCAGAGAGAGGTAGAGGGGGTGTTTGCCGTAGGCCAGCCGCACGGTAAACGGCTTTTCCTCATTCAGTAAGGGCGCATAGATGAAATCGCCCGCATTCATCTTTTCATCCGGCTGAATGGAGAGCAGCCGAAACCCCTCCACCGGGTAATAGGGCACGTCCCCCGGCAGGTAGATGCCTTGATTGTTGGTGTAAAAGGGTCCGGCGTTGCCGCTGTATTGCAGAGCGATCCGCTCTGTATCCATGGCTTTGGACTTGTCCACCGTCAAATAGTCGCCATCCTGCGCAAAGGGAAGGGGGGTTCCGTCTTCCGCCTGCACCTTTTTGACCCGATAGCTGTGGTAGAGGGTGAACTTCAGCTCCTCTTCCTTCTCTGCATCTGCCAGCCCGAGGGAGGCGGTCATCCTCATCCCGTCGCCGACATGCAGATCCAGGTCGTAGTCGGAGATGGAAAACGCGGCCTTTTCCTCTTTTCCCCTGTTGAAGTAGTAGTAGCTGTAGGTGCTTCTCCCATCGATTCGGCCGTCCTGGGGAACGTAGCCCTGTTTCCCCAAAAAGGCTACAAGGCAGAGGACGGAGAGAATCAGACACCCTCTCTTTACCCATCTTTTCTTCCGCGTTGCAACCCCCGCGGTGCCCAGATAGCCAAGCCCCAACAACAGAAAAAACCAAAAGCCCCATCTCGCGATCCGGTACCACTCTACGGGGAGGCCGTATATCCCATTGCTCAAAGACTCACCAACATCGGAAACGGCAATCACATCGCGAAGCCAGTACCCAATAGGCCCCATCGTCGCCTGTGCCATAAAAAGCGGTTTGTACAAAAGCTCGGATGCCAGGTACCCCCACAGGGTGATCACCGCATAGGCGGGCACCCGCCCAACGTACAGCGCCAGGGCAATGCCCAGGGCAATGGCCAGCAGACCCGGCAGCAGGAGATAGAGCAAGATGGCTGCTACAATATTTCCAAAAATCGCAAGATCGACGCCCCCCACCAAATAGATGCCGTAAAATATGTACCCACCCACATTGATGACCGAGAGCGCCAGTACTCCCAACAACACCAGGGCCTGGCTGCCCAGGACTCGAAGGGTGCCGCCAGGCATAGCCCGAAATGTCTCTAACAGGTCTCTGCTCTTATTCCTCACAAAAAACTCATAGGACAAAAACGCCATGAACAAAAAGCAGATGGTCGGCGTTTGCCTAAATACAGTGGCCGCATATTGAAGAACATCTCCAGTCAAGGTCAGGTCTTCGAGAAGAAAGGCGATGCGCGGCGAGAGGATGGCGTGGGGAAAGACGAGGATTGCGGCAAGGCCGACCCACATGAGGGGAAAGCGAAAAAAGGCGGTCAGTTGATTTTTGTATAGCGACTTCATACTGCGCTGCTCCTTCCGGTTTTGAGCGCTATTGAAACAAACGACTCAAACAATAGGAACGTCCTCGCTTTAAATAGATTGAGAACAAATGGGCCTGGCAGAACCAGGCCCATTCCTTTTTCTTACCTACCAGGAAGCAATAGTACCGTAGCCAACATTATAATCTAACAGACAAAGTCGATACGCATCTGTTCTAACTCCTTGTGGGGGAAACTTTCCTACTTGACCCACACCCAGATAGCGCGTATAAATGGGCTCTAAATAATTAAACCCATCTACATAAACGAACATTAGTCTACCACTAGGGCTGCTGCCTTGTCCTGTACATTCACTGTAAACTTCCAAATTATCATTTGGATTCAAATAATCTTTTTTTACCTGCTCACCAGAGGTGGCTTTATATGCTGTATAAGTCGAGAACGACCGTGGCTGCACCTGTGCCAGTGCCACTGCTGAAACTGTCAACACCATCGCAAACGCCAAAAGGCCTGAAAAAACCTTTTTAAAACCGAACTTCTTCATTTTTTCCATCCTTTCCTCTACGATACCCGTCAGCCTTCTCCTACAGCCGACCTAGGCCATTGGAGACACCTCTTCATTTATTTGTATCTGCCATTATTTTACTATAAATTTCTTCTTTGTAAATACAATTATATGCATATCTACTTAGTTGATAGTTTTAAATATATGATTTATACAACTTTAACATTTTTGATAGTTTAAAAAATATTCCTATATAATAATTTGATTGTTTTTCTTTATATGCTATACTAAAATTATACAGATAGCTGCTTTCACTTGCGAAAGGGGGGCTTTTCCATGGATAAGAAAAGGATACGCATCTGTATTCTAGCTGTTTTTCTCGCAGCCTGCCTGATTGGCGTCGGCTTATTTCTTCTAAACAAAAAGAGTACCTCCCCTCTCAGGCCCGGCGAGGCAAAGTACGACTTTGCCCCCAGTCGGGAGCACTGGGCCCAACTGATGGCTGAAACGGAAGGTCGCCCCGTCCACTCCGCTACCGGCCTTATTCTCGGAAAGGGCGGATTTGGCGGGCCTTTTTCAGTGGCGATTGACGCTCGCTTTCAAAAGAGCAGATATACCGATGAGGATTTAAAAATTATGGAGCAGCTGTCAGAAAACGACCACAGCTTTGTGTATTCCACACTCTTTTATACCGATATGGAAGAACTGAACGGAGAACCGCTCTTTTACCTGGACCCCTGTCTGTTCAACCTCTATTATTTTACCTATGCCAGCGAAAACACCCCCGTCACCGTCCACTGGGTGGACGACGACCGAGGCAATCACCTGCTCCTGGAAATCGAGTCCCCCGAGATGGAGGAGGCCTACCGCGCCTTCTGGCTGGAGCAGAACGAAAAGAAGGGTGTCCGCCCCGAGATCGACGAGCTGAACATGGGCCTCAAGGGAGACATCATCGACGAATAGCGGCCGCACAACAAGAGCGCGCGCCTTTTCGCACCGAGCGAAAGGACGCGCGCTCTTTGGCGGTCTCTCAATTCAATATTGTCCCTACCACTCGATGCGCTCCACCAGCCGCACCCCGTTTGCCTGCATCGAGGCGGCGAAGACGGCGTTGTAGAAGTCGCGGCCGTGCACCCCGGGGATGTCAAAGGTGTCCACACAGTCCAGGGGGACCACCACGTCCAGCTCCCGCCCCTCGGCGTTGGCGTAGGCCTTGCAGGTGGTCGCCAGCTGGTAGACGCAGATGTCGGTGACACAGCCGGTGACGATCAGGTGCCCCACCTCGTAGCGGTCGAGGAGCTCCTTGACGTACCAGTTGAGAAAGCCGTTGGTCGAGGCCTTCTCCACGATCTTGATGCCCGGCACCGCGGCGATCTGCTCCACCACCTTCTCCTCCCCGCTGCCCTTGACGCAGTGGGGCGGGTAGGCGGAAAATTCGGGGGAATCGTCCCGGTGGCAGTCGGTGTAGGCCAGGGTGTAGATCTGTCTCTCGGCGCAGGCGCGGGCCAGGGCCGCCGCCCGGGGGACCACCGCATCGGCGTAGGGGCTGGCCAGGGCCCCCTGGCGGCAAAAGCCCACGTTCAAATCCACCACCGCGCAGACGGTCCCCTCGGCGGGGAACTCGTCAAGGTGGGCGGTGGGCAGGTCGCGCAGGCTCCCCTCCACCTGTTTGGCGGCCTCGGCAAAGGCGGCCTGGTAGTCAATGGCGTGCAGATCCATGGGGCATTCCCCTTCCGTTTTTTCTTTTCAGTATACCCCTTTCACCTCCGCTTTTCAACCGACTGCGCGCCTGCGCCGACCGACTGCGCAAAAGCGGTGGACGGCCCCGTCCCGCCAGGGTATACTGGTACCAGAACAAAAAAGGAGGGATGGCCGTGGAGGTGGAGATCAAATTGCAGCCCGGTCTGGCAGGGCCCCGGGCGGTGATCTACTGCGGCGAGATCACCCCCGAGGTGGAGGCGGCTGCCGCCCGCCTCGCAGGCGCCACCCGGCGTCTGGCGGGCCGGCGGGAAGGGCGGGTCTACCTGCTCGACCCCGGGGAGATCACCCTCGTCACCGCCGAGGGGCAGCAGGTGTACGCCCTCTGCCAGGGGGAGCGCTACCTCCTCAAAGCCCGGCTCTACGAGCTGGAGGCCCAGTTGGCAGGCAGCCGCTTCGCCCGCATCTCCCACTCGGAGATCGCCAATTTCGACTGGGTGGAGAGCCTGGATATGTCCACGGCCGGCACCATCCACCTGCGCTTCAAAAAGGGGGGCGGGGCCTTTGTCTCCCGCCGGTATGTGGCCCGCATCAAAGAGCGGCTGGGCCTGTGAGAGAGAGGAGGGCTTGTCTGTGAACTGCGCAAAAAAAGCGGCCGGCCGGGCCGTTGTCGGCTTTGGCTGGGGCGTCTGCACCTCCACCGCCATCTGCTACTTCATCTCCCTGGGGGTGGGGGAGTACTGGCCGGTGACCCCCGAACTGCTGGCGGCCTTCGGGGGCGACCTGTTGGCCGCCGTGGGGCTGCAACTGCTCACCTCCGGGCTGCTGGGGGCCGTCTGCGCCGCCATCTCGGTCTTTTTTGAAATCGAGCGCTGGAGCCTGGCCCGGCAGACCGCCCTGCACGGCTGCTGCTGCGCCGCCGCGGTCATCGGCACGGCGGCCGTCAACCGCTGGGTCACCTTGAGCGCCGCCGGGCTGGCGAGCTACCTGCTCCTCTTTCTGGCCATCTACCTGGTCATCTGGCTGGCGCTGGCCCACCACTGGCGGCAAAAGCTGCGGGCCATCAACCAAAAACTCAAGGGGCTTTAAGGGCCCCAGATGCAGAGCGGGGCTGTCGGGCAGCCCCGCTCTTCTTCTGTTTGGGGGAAGGGGAAGCGAGCGGATCAGGGCCTTTACCGAAAAGTTTGTCCCCTTGATGAGCATCTTCTACATCACCGCCTCTCTCTGGGTGATCGCAGTGCACCGCGACCAGGTGGGCCCAGTCTTTGAGTTGATTTTCCGCTCGGCCTTCGGTGTTCGGGCAGCGGCTGTTCGGGGTGTGGCGGCGAGACGAGGGCCGCCTACCCAGCGCTCGAATTGCCTCGAGCGCCCCCAAGCTGAGCGGGGACAGGGTCTGGCCCGACAGGTCCGCTGGGTCCACGGCAACCCCTCGGTTCCTTCGCCCGCCGACAGGCAAACAAGGCCCTCCCCCGCCTTCTCAGGCGATTTGCCCGGCGGCCCGGCTCCCGCCGATCCACTGACGGCGGCGGGGCGATAAAGGCATGACCGAAGAGGTGCAGCGCGCTGTCGGCAACCTGTCTGAAAAGGAGAATCGGATTGGCAGCGATACCCTTTGGCCAAATCAGTTCAGAAATCGTATTACTGGCCGCTCCCAGGCATCGCCGCAAGCTCGCGGTACATAACTCGGCGGCGGCCCGCGCGAAGTCGCCTGCCCCCAGTCGATTCCAGCCGAACAATTCTGAAAAGTCGTTTGGACAGATGGGCCATCCCCGCCCTGTCGCCCTGCACCGCGCCCAGGTTGCGCCAAAAAGCCCTCGCCCATTCCTGCAATCTGCACGAACGGGCGAGGGACATTTTTCCCTTGGCAACAGCACTTTCAGCACAGCGGCACAGAACTAGACCCGGCCGCCCCCCTCGTCGTCCCCGAAGGGGAAGAGGCCCAGCTGCTCATCCCGCTTGCCCACGGCCTTGGGCGGCTTGCGAAACCGGCTCAGGGCCACCAAAATCAGCGCCACCACGGCAATCACCGCGACAAAAATCAAACCGTACTTGATCCACAGAGCAACACTCACAACAGTTCCTCCTCTCCGCCGCGCTGGGCGGCAGTCAACCCCGCCGCTGGGCTGGGCCCAGCAGGCGGGCGATGGCATAGCCCAAAAAGAGGGCCATGACGATGAGTCCCGCCGTCACGTACCAGCGGCCCAGGGGGGCGCCGAAGGCGGCGGCGATGACGGCCGGGGCAAAGACCGCCGCCACCGCGGCCCGCAAGATGACCGCCGCGTCCATCCGCCGGACATAGTAGCCCCAGTCGCTGTTTCCGTCGTAGCGCAGGGGGGTGCCCCAGAGGGTCAGCTCGGGGCGCTGGTAGATGGGCTTTTGGGGCTTGCCCTCCGGCTCGGGGTGGGCAAACACCGCCGTAAAGCCCTGAAAGACCGTCAGCGCCAGGTAGGCCACCCCGCCGATGCGGGCGGAGGTGGGCAGCCCCTCGGCCGCCACCCGCTGCCAGTTTATCCCCAGGCAGAGGGCGCAGAGCCCGAGACAGGCGAGGCCGCCGGCCTCCCAGATGCGCTGAAAGCGGTTGTAGCGATAGCGGATGCGCACGGCCTCCCCTCCTCTCTCTGTTTCGTCGGGCGGGCTAGTGGGCGCCGCCGGGCTTTTGCCCCCTCATCTTTTTGAGGGTGCGGTCGATTTCCCGGTCGGTGGGCTCCTCGTAGTTGGGGCCGTAGAAGAGCTGTTTGCCCGGCCGGTCTGTCCGGTCCAGCGAGCGGGGCGCCCCCTTGCCGACCCGGCCGATCAGGCTGGGCAGCAGCACCAGGGCCACCAGGGCCAGCACCAGCACGGCGAGGTAGAACCACTCCTTCCCGCTCAGGCCGGCAAACCAGGAGAGGGAAACCCCGCCCTCCCCCAGGAGCGCCGGCGCCAGCAACAGCCCCACCCCGAAGAGGAAGCAGAGCGCGATGGCCGCCGTCTTCAATGCCTTTTTCATTTTGAGCCCTCCTTTTTTTCCGGTCTCTTCTCAAAATGGGGTCTCCCCCTATTTTGTCTCTCCACCCGCCCGGGCGCATAGCTGTCGTACCCGTAAAAGGACCAGCCCTCGCCCTTGGCGGCCTTGCCGGCGGGCAGCTCCCTGCCCTGGGTGGCCCGGCCGATGAGCCCAGCGATGACCAGCAGGAGGAGCAGGATGCCGCCGATGCCCGCCACGATCCCCAGCAGGCACCGCCACTGCTCCCCGCTCAGGGGGACGCCGCGGTTTTCCTCCAGCTGCACCGTGTAGAGCAGGTAGCCAAAGCCCGTCAGCGCACCCAGCGCCACCAGGGCCAATGCCGACCGAACGATCCACTTTTTTGCCTTCATCGCGAAACACCTCCCGCCAATCTGGGCAAGCTGCTGTTGTCCGTGGGTTTCTAGCTTCAGTATATACCCATTTTTTCCAAAAGGGTATCTCTTTTGCCCCGAATCAGCGCTTTGTCCTGAAGGGGTGTCACAATTTGTCGATTTTGCCGACACTGCCGCTGTCCGCACCCAGTTGCGGCGCGGGCGCACAGCCGCGCTAGCCCCCCTGTCGCCCGGCGTGGGCCGCCAGCGCCAGCAGGGCCAGCAGCAGCCCGGCCCCGATCGGCTGCGCCGCGGCGAGGGACAGGGGGAACAGGCCGCCCCCCAGCCGCCAAAAAAGCAGGGCCGCTCCCCCGACCCTGGCGCCCCAAGCCAACAGGCGGTGCCCCCTCTTTTTCATCCGTCCATCCCCTCCTCGACCGGCACCAGGCCCTCTCTGGGGAGAGTTTGTCCCCTCCGGCGGCAATCATACCCCGGCCAAAGGGGGGCAAGCTATCTGCAAAGGCCGCCGCAGCACCCGTCCAAAACGGCGGCCTATTGGCGGAGAGGAGGTGAGAGCATGACCGAGAGAGAGCGGGAGGAGCGGCGCAAAAAGGCCGCCCAAAGCCGCATCATCACCGACCCTCAGGGCTCCTGGACCGGCGTTCCCCTGAACCCGGACGAGATACCGGTGCAGGACGCCGACGACCTGTAATAGAGCACTATCACTAAATCAAAATGTATTTCTTTAGCTCTTTTGTGCATATACAATACCCCGCAAATTTGCTATACTACAGATGCAGAAACAGATTCCGATGAAACGGAATCCTCCTATTTCTCACCTTCTTTTCATACTTTTATCTTTTCATCCCACAGGGAAAAAGGCCCCACTCCGCGGGGCCTTTTTCCTTTTGTTTTTTCTCCGCCCCCTCCGGCGGGGAGCGCAGACGCCCCCCCCCACACAGGGTCTGGGGGCACCCTTTTTGGGGGAACGGCTTTCCACCAGCTACCACAGCACTTCGCCGCCCCTTCCAGAACAGAGGCCGGCTGGTTGCCGCCCCCGCGGCGCACGGCAAAGGCCAATCCGTCTACCCTCGCCTCCCCGGCCAGGACCAGCTCCTCCCCGCAGGGGGGATTTTACCGCCAGAAGCTGCCGACGGGAGACACGCGATTTGAAGGAGTGGCCCTACACCAGGTACCACACCCAAATCCAGCACTTCACTGCCCCTTCCAGAACAGGGGCCGGCTGGATGCTGCCCCCGCGGCGCACGGCAAAGGCAAGGCCGTCTTTCCCCGCCTCCCCTACTAAGGTCAATTCCTCCCCGCAGGGGGGATCGCACTGCCAGACACCGCCGATGGGGGCCGAACGGGGGGGCAGGGGCAACCCGGCGAGCCGGAAGCCGGGCTGGCAGTCATCCAGCTCCACCTCCCCGGCCAGGGCCACAAAGTCCCCCTGACGCCGCCAGATGCAGGACTGCCCGGTCACCCGGCAGCCCTCCCCCGCAAAGGCGCAGTCGCCCCCCGCGGCCGGGGCGTAGTCCACCCCCGGCCGGGCCGGGAGGGGGACGCCGGCGGAAAACCAGGCCAGCCCCTCCACGTCCGCCCCCAGGGCGGTCGCCCGCCGCGCGCCCTCCAGCACCGGCCCCTGGGGTCCGGCGCCCCAGGTGTAGGGGTAGTGCTGCAGCTTCTGCAGCCACTGGGCGGCATCCAGGCCGGCGCAGTCCGCCGGCACCGCGAAGAGGAGGGCGCAGTCCAGGTATCCCCGCCCCGACACCACCGTAAAGGTCAGGGGGGCAGCCGCCGCGGCCTCCAGGTGGAGGAGCCCGGCGTAGAGGGTGAACTTGGCGTTGATCCGCCCCATCTCCACCTGGCAGTCCCCCGCGGCGGCAAAGAGCCGTCCCACCCCCCGGGCCACCGCCGTCACCAAATAGTCCCCCGGCTGCCAATCCAGGTCGGCCGCCGTCTCCAGGGTGTGCCCGATCCCCACCGCCGCCCCGTAGCGGCCGTGCAGGGGACTGGGCTGCTCGCTGCGCTCGGTGAGCGTCCAGCCCTCCTCCCCCTCTTCAAAGCTGGGGTTTTGCAGCAGATTGCCCGGCAGGACCCTGCCCTGAACCAGGGCCCCGGCGGCGCTTTCGGCGGCGGATGCGGCGGTGCAGGCAGCGGTGGCCGCCGATTGGGCAGCCGCTGCGTCCGTCTGGGCGGAGTTGGCGCAGAGCTGGCTCTGTTCGGCCGCCTCGGCGCAGTTCTGGGCGTCGGTGGCCGTCTGGGTCTTCGCCGTCTGGGCCGCCTGGGCGGCGGCCACCACCTCCTGCCGGTCGTCGGCGCAGAGCTGCTGGTACTGGCGGGCCTGGTTTTCGCTCTCGGCGGCGCGGGCGGCCGACTGGTTGGCAAGACTGCCCACGTTCGCCACCGCCTGCTTGGCGTTCTCGGCCTCCAGCGCCGAGAGGGAGGCCGCCTCCGCCGCCGTCTCGGCCCGGCGCTGGGCAGCGCTGACAGACTGCAAAAAGCTCTCAAACAGGCTCTCCCCCGCCTGGGCGATGGCCTCGGTCCGCGCCCCGGGCACAAAGCGCAGGGCGGTCTTGCGGGTGGCCAGCACCCGCTGCCCGTCCCGCCCCTCCAAGGAGAGGAGCACCTCATCCCGCAGCCCTTCCAAAGAGCAGTTCAGCTCCAGCACACAGCGCACCGCTCCCTCCACCCGCTCCGAGCGGGCGGCGGCCAGCTTGTGGCAGCCGGCGGCGCTCTCCAGGTTGGCGGTGAAGGAGAAGTCGTCCAGCGCCATCCCCCGGTAGGGGTCGGGCAGGGTGAATACCAGCCGGTCCACCCCCTTCTCCCCCTGGATCAGGGGCGGGGGCGTCCCCACCTCCAAGCCCTTGTCCTCCCGCACCGCAATTTGGTAGTCCATCTCGTCTCCCCTTCCCTTTCCCCTGTCTGCAACTCAGTAGAGCCGTCCCAGGGCCTCTTCACTGGTATAAGCTGTCGGTATTTTCAGGTAGTTTGCCAGGGCCCTCGTCTTCTGCGGGTCCCCGTCCACCTGGGCGTAGAGCCAGCGCACCTGTTGCTGGTAGCCAAAACTCCTGCCCCGCTCCTCCCCGCCGCTCTCCTTTCCGCGGCTGTAGCCCAGCAGGTACTGCTTGTGGCTCTCGGCGGCCAGGGAGCGAAACTTGCCGCTGGTCTCGTCAAAGGCGGCCGGCGCCTTTTGGCCGGCGCCGGAGCCCTTCTTGGCGGCGCTGGAGCCGGCACTCTTCTTGGCAGAGCCGGCCCCCCCGCTCGACGAGCGGCCGCTCTTTTTGCTGGCGGCCAGCCGGGCGGCCTCCACCTTGGCCTGGGCGCGGATGCGCTCGATTTCCAGCTTGTTTTCCTCCTTGATGCGCAGTTCCTCCTGGCGCTGGGCCTCCTTTCGCGCCCGCTCCTGGGCGGCGGCCTGCTCGGCGGCGGCCTTCTGCTCCTCTTTGAGCACCTTGTCTTTCAGCCCGTCGCGCTCCTTTTCCAGCCCGGTCACCCGGGCGTCGTAGGCCTTTTTGGCCTGCTGGCCGTACTGCTGGCGCAGGGCGCTGTCCGCCTCGCCCCGCTGCCGCTCCAGATAGGCGCGCATGGCCCGGCCGTAGCTGGTGTCCGCCCCGGCGGCCCGGGCCCGGTCGTCGGCGGTGGCCCCGTCCTGCCGGGCGGCGGTCTGCTCCTTGCCCGCCTTTCGCCGGCGGATGTAGGCGGGGTCGTCGTCCACCGCATAGGTGAACTTGGTCTCCTCCAACTGTTTGAGGACCCGCTTCAAATCCTCTTTATATCCCATCTTCCATCACCTCGACGATCCGCCCCTCCTCCACTCGCAGCCGGGTCCCGCCCAGCCGCAGCTCACCGGTGTATCCGGCCGCCTCCGCCGCGCGGGCGGCCGCCCAGTTCACCGGCCCGCCGTTTAAGGTCTGGGCCAGGGTGGGACTCAAATTCCCCGCATCTAGGTTTTGCAGGGCGTACTCCAGCTCCTTGCGCAGCCGCAGCACCGTGTTTTCCAGGGCGGCAATGCGCTCCTCCGCCCCGCCGGAGGAGAGGCGCGCCGGCGACAGGTTCACCATCCGCTCTCCCCCCCTTTGACCTCTACGGCCAGCCCCGCCACCTCGGCGTCGGGGCCGCAGCGCAGGGTGAAGAGCCCCGGCTCCCTGCCGCCCCGGGCCACAAAGCAGCGCAGCAGGGCAAACTCCCGGCTGCGGCTCTCGCCCAGGGGGCGGCCCTCCCAGGCGGCGGCCACCTCGCCCCGGCACTCCACCCGGTACTCCTCCCAGCTGCCGCCGACAAGGCCGGTCTTGACCCCGACTTCGTAGGCCTGCCGGGGGCCGGCGAGAAACTGCCAGCAGACCCCCTCGCCCCAGTCCAGGCCGTAGACCTGGCCGCCCTCACAGGAGAGCCGGTCGCAGTGCAGCTCCTCCTCCAGCTCCAGCAGACAGCCGTCCTGCCAGAGGTAGACGCTCTCCCCCGCGGCGATGAGCAGCCCCCCGCCAAAGGCCTGCAGGGCGCAGTCCTCAAACCGCCAGCCCAGGTGTCCGAGCAGGTCGCTGACCCCGCCGCCCTGGTAGAGCCAGACGCGGTTTTGGGAGAAGAAGTAGAGCCGGTCGTCAAAGGCCGTCAGGTGCCGCGGCTCCTTCACCCCCAGCCCCGCCACCTGGGTGAGGGCGAAGTTGGAGGGGCGGGTGCCGTAGAGCTCGAAGAAATCCCCCTCCCGAAAGAGCATCAGGTGGTTTTGAAAGGGGAGCAGGGCGGTGAAGGGGGCGTCCTGCAGCGTCAGAGTAAAGGCGCCGTTTTCCTTGGGGGATCCGTCGGGGTTTTGAAAGTCGTCCCAGCAGTTCTCGTTGCCCACCGAGCTGGCCAGCAGGGTCCCCCCGCGGATGCCGAAGACCCGGTTTAAAAACACCGTTGCCCAGTCGATGGCCGGGGCGTTGAAATTTCCCGCCTCCACCCGCACCCGGTCGATGTAGACCCGGTCGGGGAAGAGGAGCAGCCGGTCGCCAAAGGGGACCACCGACTTCTCCCCGGCGGCGATGGGGGCGGCCAGGTCGACGCCCTGCCAATAAAAGCGGTTTCGGGCGATCATCCACCCCTCGCCGCACTGGGTCAGGCCGGGGGCCCGGCGGGCCTCCACCTTTCCCCTGGCCCCCACCAGGTGCCCCTGGGGAGTGATCTCGCAGCGGCGGCAGCGCTGCAGGTACCCCCCGGTGGGGGCCAGGGCGCTCAGCCCCCGAAAGGGCCGCACCGCCCGCCGCTCCCCCGAGAGGGGGCGCAGATGGGGCATCCTCATCCCTCACACCTCCGACACAAAGCGCTGCCGCGACCCGCTGAGGGTCTGCATCGCCGCCCGGGTGTACTGCCCGGTCAAACTCTCCAGCAGGGCGCTGTAGTTGTTGTACCCGCCGATGTTGCCCCGCCAGAGTTCCAGCTTGGCCAGGGCGTAGTAGAGGTAGCACCCGGCGTAGCCGTCGTCCAGGGTGAGCTCGCTCTCGGGCGCAAGGGTGGGGGGTGGGCGGCGGTAGACCACCCGGGCCCTCTCCGCCCGCCGCCCCGCGGGGAGAAAGACCCCGTCGCTCGACTTGCAGGCCCGGCCGGTGCCGGGGGTCAGGGCCAGGGGGAGGCCGTCCACCTGCTGCACCATGTAGGGGCGCACCCCCGCGGGCAGCTCCACCCGCCCCTCGCCGTTTACCGGCAGCCACTCGCAGGCGATGCGCAGGGGGTCCTCGGCGCAGAAGCGGGCCTCAGCCTCCTGCAGCAGGGCGAGGATGGCGCTGTCGGGCAGGGTGGAGGGGTAGGCCTCCTTCACCCGGGCGATCATCTCCCGCGCCGTCACCGCAGCGAGCCCTCACAGCGGCCCATCAGCGCCCGGGCCGCCTGGCGCTGCCGCTCGGCGTCGCGCAGGGCCAGGGCCACGAACCGGGGCACCATCACCGGCTCCCCCCGGCGGATGATCCAGGTCTTGCCGTTGACGATCACCACCGCGTCGTCCCGGTACTCCCCCCCGTCCCGAAAGAGGGTCACCGGCACCAGTTCCCGCAGAAAATCCCGCTTTGCCATCACAGCATCTCCCCTTCCCTGGCGGCGGAGGAACAGCTCTCCACCCGCACCAAAAAGGGCTCGCTGAGGATGGCGGCGGTCTTGGTGGCCTTCCAGCCCACGGTGGCCCGCTGGTCCAAGGGGTCGGCGCTGCCGGCGCTGCCCAACTGCTTGATGATGGTCTGCAGGCCGCCGCCCTCGACCTCGGTCACCCCGTAGGCGTTGGCCCCAAAGATGAGGGTGGCGTAGACGTCGGCCCCGCCGGCCCCGGCCTCCCCGCCAAAGACGGGGGCCCCGGCCGCGGCGGTGCAGGCCCGGTCCAGGGTGAGGGCGCTGCCGCTCTGGGAGCGGACGGTGTAGCACTCCCCCCCGACGAGGATCTGGCGGCCGGTCAGGTCGTCAACCAGGCTCTCCTTGACGGTGAGGGCGGTCCCGCTGGCGCTGGCGACTTCCAGCTGCTCGCGGCCGTCCAGGGGCGGGGCCTGAAAAACCTTGGCCTCGGTGGTCTCCACAAACCGCACCCCAAAGAGGCGGCCGATCTCCCCGTCGTAGAGGTCCTTGGGGTCGTAGCTCTTGACCTGCTCCCAGAGGGGGTCGGCGGTGAGGTCGTGGGCCACGTTGGGGTGGATGATGGCGATGTAGCTGCCCTGGATGGGGGCGGCCAGGTTGTTTTTCAGGGCGGTGACCGCCCGCTTCACGTCCTCCACTGTGAGGTAGTCGTTCCCGCTCTCCGCCCCGCTCACCAGGGTGTGGCGGGCCAGCTTCTTCCCGGCGTAGAGGACGTTGTGCCCCCCGCAGATGACCTCGCGGGTGATCTGGTCCAGGGTGCGGCCGGCCTGGTCGCCCAAGATCTCCTGCGCCTCCAGCAGGTTCTGGTCGATGGCGGTCAAATCCAGCATGTCCGAGACGCTGACGTAGTCGCCGTACTGGCTCACCGTGGCCGAGAGGGTGGACCAGTCCAGCTTCTGCCCCGCCGGGGTGACCCCCTCTTCCAGGGGCTTTTTGGCCGGGGGAAAGGGGTTCAGCTTGCGAAATTCCACCGTCTTCCCCCGGTTCTGGGGGATGGGCTTTTTCTGGGCGAACTGGTCGTGCACCAGCCGCGGCTTGGCGTTGCGAATGAGTTCTTTGTCGTAGTAGATCTTCATCTGGGCCGAGAGGATCTCCTGGCCCTCCCCGGTCTGCGCCGTGGTGTTCACATGTTGCTCCATGTCGTCTTCCTCCTCGTGTCTGGGCGGCTGCCCGCCCGGTTGTCGTTCTTCCCCCCTGCGATCTAGATGGCGCTCCCCTCCCCTCCTCAGTCTCGGCAGGCGCTAGAGGCGGATGCGCCGCCCCCGCTTCACCGCCCGGCTGATCTCCTCCAGCCGCTCATCTGTAAAGGCGGCGACATCCTCCCCCAAGACCCCGGCGGGGTCGCCCTCCAGGGCCCCCTCCCGCGGGCGGGTCGGGGGCTGTATCCTCTCCAGCACTCGCTCGGCGTAGCAGGCCAGATAGCCCGCCAGGGGGGAGAGTCCCTGGGCCAGCAGGGAGACAAACTGCCGGTTGCCCGCCAGCTCCTCCAGCCCCACCCCCTCGGTGAGGGCGGGGGCCCGGCGGCAGACGGCCTCCCACTCGCCGGCAAAGGCCTCCTTGAACTCCTCCACCAGCTGGGGGCTGGGCAGTTCCAGCACCTCGTCCAGGCTGGTCACCCCCAGGTGCCGGGCCACCTCCTCCCCCCGGGCGGCCCACTGGGCCCGCTCCTGCTCCAGGGCGGCGTCCACCTCCTTGGCAAACTCCTCCTCGCTGCCAAACACCCGGTAGGGGGCGGCACTCCCCTGCAATCCCTCCTCGGCATTGCCCTCCGGGGCCGCCGTCTGGGTCACTCTCTCTTCGTCCATCTTCTCCTCCTTCTCCCCCGGCCCGCCGCACAGGGCGGGACCGGGGCTCTCTCTGTCAACGTCCGCCGGGGCGGGCTGGGGCCCAGCGCAGGGCCCGCTTTTTCAGATGCCCCACCTTCTCTCCCACGGATTCTTCCCACACCCTCCGGCGGGCCTCTCCCCCGTCTGCCGGAGGACGAGGGGCACGGGGTACACTATCCCAGGCGGGGCGCTTTTTCTTTCTCTCCAGCCTCTTTCCCCGCCTGTTGCCAGGACCTTTCCCCCCGTCCGCCAAAGGGCGGGAGGCGCTGGGCACGCTCCCTCGAATGGGGCGCTCTCTTCCCCCTATGGTCCTCTCTCCTCTGACTGCCGTCAGAGCCCCCCTCCGCCTGCCGGAGAGGGTGGGGTGCCTTCTCTCATCTGACCTTCTTCTCCGCCTGTTGCCAGGGCCTTTCCCCCCACCCGCCAAAGGACGGGAGGCGCTGGGTACACTCCCTCAGATGGGGCGCTTTCTTCCCCCTATGGTCCTCTCTCCTCCAACTGCCGTCAGAGCCCTCTCACCGCCCGCTGGGGGGCTCGGGGCACAAGGCACACTTTCTCGGGCACTATGCCTTCTCCCACCCCCCGACCTCTTCCCTCGTCCTCCGTCAAAGCCCCTCACCACCCGCCGAAGGGGCGAGGGGCAGGGAATGCGCTCTCTCGGGCGCTGCGCCTTCTCTCTTGCAGCACCCTTCCCCCGTCCGCCGCCAGGGCCTTTCACCTGCCTATCGAAGGGGGTGGGACACAGGGCACGCCTTCACGCGCACTGCGCTTTCGCCTTCTTCTCCCTGCCCCTTTTCCCATTTGTCGCAGGGTCCTCTCCCCCCGCCCGCCAAATGGCGCAGAGCGCGATCAATCCCCAACAGCTGTTTTCCGCACCGGACAAGGGCCCTTCCCCGCCTCTCTGCCCCTCTTTTAAGAAGGGGCCAAGAGACACTAGAGGGCAATTTGCTCCTCAGCTGATTCCTCCGGGGCCGGGGGCGCATCCGCCGCCCCCAGCCCATCCAGCGCCTGGAGGATGGCCTCCTTCCCCTCCAGCGCCAAAGCCCGCACACAGGCCTTGGCCCCCTCGGCCCGCCCGGCCTCAAAGGCCCCCTGTTTGTACAGGTCCAACACCAGCTGGTTGTGGGCGGCGGTGGTGAAGGGATTTTTCTTCTGGGCGGTGATTTTGATGTCCAGGTGGGGGGTCACCCGGGCCCCCTCCAGGGTCAGAAAGGCCCCGCCCACATAGAACAGCCGGGGCCCGGTGTAGAACTGGCGGATGAGCCAGACCATCTGCCCGATCACCTCCCGAAAGGCGCGGTAGCTGCCGGCGATCAGGTCGCGGGAGAGCTTGCTCCCCGCCTCCTGCAGGGCGACGATGGCCCCGTAGGCGGTCACCCCTCCGGCGACCCCGCCGGTCATAAAGTCTTTGTTGCCCAGCACATCCTTGAGCTCGGCGATCTTCTGGTCCCGGTGGGCCTGCACAAAGCCGGGCAGCGGGGCCGCCTGTAAGGGGCGCACGGCATTGTCGTCCACCGACAGGTCGCAGCCGATGAAGTTGCGGGAGAGGTCGGCCAGCGCCCCCTCGTCCACCCCGGCCCCGTTTTTTACCAGGAACCGCTGCCGCCCGGCAATCAGGGCGTTCTCCTCGATGAGGTAGTCCAGCCGGTCGATGTAACTCTGGGTGGAGCGGCCGATCTCGGCCATCCCCATCCCCAGGGGGGTGCCCGCTCGGGGGATGAAGGGGTCGAGCACAAAGGGGTACTGCCCGTGGTCGTAGAGCCCCCGCCCCCGGTAGGCGGGCTCGTCCTCCGAGCAGTAGAGCAGCCGCTCCCCCGAGAACTTGGCCAACTGCACCGCTGTCTTTCCCCCCGGCAGGGGGCGCTTGTAGTAGCAGTCCACCAGGACCACCTTCCCCTCCAGCTCCCGCTGGCCCTTGCCGGCGAAGTAGTCCCGGCAGGTGAGGGCGGACTGGGGCCACTCCCCCCCGTAGCGGCGCTGCGCCTCCTCCCGGGGCAGCAGCGAGAGGCAAAAGAGATAGGGCGAGTCCTGGATGCTGGCCGCCCCCGGGGCGAAATAGAGCCGCATCAACTCGATGTTTTTCACCTGGATCTCCTCGCGCTCGGGATCCCAAAACACCCCGTAGCAGCCGGTGCCCTGCTTGAGCTTGTACCACCACAGGTCGCTGTACACCCCCTCAAACCCCAGCTTGTCCAGCAGCACCGGCACCACCTGGCCCAGCAGTTCAGCGCCCTCCCTGTCCTCCGGCCGCCGGGGCAGAAAGAGGGGCACCGGGTAGTTGTCCATGGCGTCGGCGTGCTTGTTCCAGATGGCGTTGAGGAGGAAGGGGGTCTTGGGCTCCCGCCCGCTGAGCTGCCCCCTCTTGATGTACTTCCAGTGGTTGCCGCAAAAGTAGTCCTCGTTGACCAATACCTCCCGGTGAAACCCCTCCAGGCCGTCCCGGTACCGGCGCAGCGCCCTGCGCATCTCCTGCAATCTCTCCAATTTCTCCGTTCCTCTCCTCTTTCTCGGCCCACCCGGTACCCGGAGGGACGTTTTCATCCGTCAGCGCCAGCCGCCCTCGTCGCGGGAACGGGTGGGGATCTCGGCACCGGCAGAGGGCCGCCTCCTCCGCTGTCAGGCGTCAGCCCCGCCCCAGTGATTGCGGCAGGACCGACGCACCCCGCCGGCAAAACTTCCCCCCATCGAGACAACCTCTCGTCCGCCAGCCGGCCCAGAACCACCCTTTGCAGGTCCGCCTTTCCCTACCAAGCTGGGCGGTCCGCCCGGCAAAAGGGACCTCCGACAAGGTACATCCTCATCACAGAGCCGTTTCCCCACCGCGGCGACCTTCCCCTCTCCACAAGGGCATCGCGCACCTGATATCAGCACCCGCAGAGAGCGCCTCCCGCGCCGGGAAGGGCCGCTCTGTAAATGTTCTCTCTCAGCGGAGGGGCCGAGAAAATCGCCCCCCCACCCAACCCGGCGGCAGACAGGACCTATCCAATATTGAAAGACAGCATCCACTCTGTCCTCTCTCGCAAAAAGGGGTGTTCAGGGCCGCTGACAGCGAAGACAGCTCACCTCCACCATTCGGCCCGCCGCACACACAGCCCACTGAAAAAAACTCGCCTCTCCGCAGGAGAAAAGGCAGCTGTTGACCCCCCAAAGGCAGACAGCCCACCATCCCCTTTTCCCCGCAGCGCCGGCAAAGAGACGCGGTCAATGCCCTCCCACACCGCGCTGCTCCCACCGCGGCCGACACTACCCCGGCCAGATCGGCGTCCCGCCGATCATCATCGCGTCGTAGGGGCTGTTTCCCCGCAGCGGCGCGGGGTCGATCTCCAGCGGGCCGCCCCCCGGCAGATTGGGAGCAGCGGGGGGCGGCGGGGTGTAGAGGGGGTTTGCCATGCAGACATACCGCGCCTCGTCGTAGACGTGGTCCTCCTGGTCGCTGTCCACGTCCTCCGGCCGCAGGGGGTCGTAGCAGAGGGCGGGCAGGGTGCGGATAAAGGCCCGACAGCAGGAGAAGACATAGAGCCCCGCCAGCCCCTGCTCGTCGAAGCGGAGCCGGGCGTGCAGCTGCATCTTCCCCGGCAGGCGGCGGTTGTCCCCCTTTTCAAAGTAGAGACCCTCCCTGGCAAAGAGGGCGGCCACGCACCCGTCCTCCCCCCGGCTCTCGTCGAAGATGCTGGGGTCGGCCACCCCCACCATCCGCCGCCCCGCCAGGTTTTCCCGCTCAAAGGCCGCCACCTGCCGGGCCACCGTCCGCGGGTCCATCCGCAACCCCCGGTCCGCCTCCCCCGGGCGGCAGCCGTAGATCTCAAAGAAGCGGTAGAGCACCCCGTCGGGGGACTTGGCCCAGTACCCCACCGAAAAGGGGCGGGTGTACCCCCAGTCAAACCCCCGGTAAATCGGCCAGTCCGCCGGCAGGTCGAAGGGGTCGATGACGTGGCTGAACCGCCGGCTGCGGTACCCCGCTGCGTCGTCCCGAAACTCCTCGAACACCTGGCCCTCAAAGGCGTTCCAGTCCCCCAGCAGGAGGGCCCGCCGCAAAGCCGGGGGCTTTTGCTCCAGCTCCTCCCGGTATCCGGCGGCCAGGTGGGGGTTGTCCGCCACGGTGGCGGGGATGTACTGGCGGGTCTGTCCCGCCTGCCCTCGCCCCTCCTTTCCGCCAAAGGCCCGCACCTCGCCCGGGGACATGGGGTCGATGAACCGGGCCCGCACCTAGGCGTGCCCAACTCCGCCGGGGTTGGCGGTGCACCGCACCCGGGGGGAGACCCCCAAGCTGGCCTTGGCCCGCAGCCGGGTCTTCAGGTAGTTGTACTCCCCCTCGGTGAAGTGGGTCAGCTCGTCGATGTAGAGGCGGTTGATCTCCGCCCCCTGGTAGCGGTAGCAGTCGGCCATGCTCCGGCAGTGGCGAAAGTGGAGCACCGAGCCGTTTGGCAGCTCCAGGTCGTGGGTGGTCTGCCGCAGGTTGCCCATCCCCGGCGGCAGGGACTCCATCACCTCCCGCAGCAGGGTGTCCCGCAGCTCCGGGTAGGTGCGCCGAAAGAGGTAGCTGTGCACCCCCGGGTGCTCCAGGGCGTCCACCAGGGCCTCCATGGCGATGGCCTTGGTCTTTCCCCCGCCCGCCGCGCCGCCGTAGAGCACCTCAAAGGCAGCCGAGCGGTGAAAGGCGGCCTGCTTGGGGGTGGGGCGGTAGTCCAACGTCAGCTGCATTTCCCCTCCTTCGGCCGGGGCACCTGGTGGACCACCTCCACCCCGCCCGGCCGTCCCCCGCCGCCGAAGAGGTCGGGCAACAAAGCCCCCAGCAGAAAGGTCGTCATCTTCTCGCTGGGGGGCAGGTACCGCCGCTGCCGGACAAGCTCCACCCGCTCCCGCTCAAAGGCCTTCTTGCCCCCCTCGTACTCCACCTCTTTCAGGGTCACCGGGCGCTCCTCCTCCACCCAGCGGCCGGTGGCCTGCTCCATCGCCGCCTGAAAGAGCCGCCCCTCGGCAGTGCGGCGGTTCTGCCGCAGGGCCTCTCCCAGGGCGGCGTCCCCTCTCGCTCGGGACCGCAGGGCCTTCTCCCCCACCCCCAGGGCACGGGCGATCTCCCCCAGCGTCGCCCCCCGACTGGCCATCCCCCAGACTGCCCGCAGGTCCATCCCCTGTCCTTCTGGCGCGTTCTCCACTGCGTCCCCTCCTCTGTCCACTGCAAAACAAAACCCATTCGATTTATTGCCGATCCGCAACTTCCAAAAGGCGTCTTTCCCCGGGCGAAAAAGGGTCTCTTCCCCTCTTCTCCAAAAGACGGCGAGGGCTTTTCAAGGTCCGTCCGGCGCCCCGCAAAACCCGCTGTCCGGCCGCCCAGACCGCTCCTCCATCTGTCTGCCCCAATGCGCCTTCTCTCTGGTAGGCAACAGCGATCCACTCCAAGAAAAGGGGCCGATTTGTTCGCGATCCCCCAAGAGAAGCGCACGACCCGCAGAAAAAGCTATTTCCCCCGCAGGGCAACCGCACCAGCCTGTTCCACTGCACCTTCTTTCCGGTGGGCAGCGGCATCTCGCTCTGAAAAAGGGATCCGCTTATCCGCGATTTCCCCGGGCAAAGCGCACCACCCGCAGAAAAACTGCCCTCTCCCTTTCTCGAGTAGCTGTGTCGACCCCTTCCGCCGGGACTTTCCCGCCGCTGCCATATCTCCCTGCCGCGCCGTTCAGAGATTATATCCACCACAAAACGGGCGGCCTTTCCCAGCCGTGTCCCAATCGCCGCGCGCCCCTGCAAAACCGGCCGCCTTCTTTTAAAGAGAGCCGCAGTCTCTCCGCACCGAACGGCTCGGCAGGCCCTTTTAAAATAGCCTGTACCTCGCCCCTCAAAAGCCAAATAGACGGATAAGGCGCAAAGGTGCGCTCCCTCCCCCTCTGCGTTCCCTCCTCCATCTCCTCGACGGAAAGCGCATAGTCATCGCCCGCCCACACCTATACTCTCTGCCGCCTTGGAGTGGCAATATCGGCCATCCCAACCGCAAGGGCCTCTCATTTTTGCAAAAAGGGAGGATGCCCCTGTGTTGAAAAAATGCTTTTTCCCCGCCCCCACACCAATCCCCCGCCCGCCAATCCCCCAACAAAAAAGCCCGCAAAAACCGACCTCTCGCCCCTCCCCCCAGAGTCACCCTCTGAAAACCGCACCGTCGCCCCTTTCGCACCCAGCTCGCAACTCTCCACCTTCACAAAAGGGGGGCGCCTTCACCTGCCCCACCACCCCGCCGCAGCATCTCCATCCCCGCAACAAAAACCAAAAGTTTAATTCTTTTAAGCAACTATATTATCCCATTATCGTTTCTTAAAGTCAACGATTCGGAGAGCATTGGACGCCCTGCACCGCTTTCTCCCCCTGTAAACCCGTCCCCCTTCCCACTTCGTTTCGCTTTTCTGCAAAAACATGCGAAAAATCGTTGCATATTTGCAAAAAATCTGCTACACTGTGGGTATCCTGGGGGAATTGAAAAAAGCGTTCCCCTCATTCCCGGCGGGCTTTGTTCCCGCCCTTGGAGGAGTGTCCTATGACCATCAACGAAAAAATCAAAAACCGGCGTCTGGAACTCGGCCTCTCCCTCGAGGATGTGGCCCAGAAACTGGGCGTCGCCAAGAGCACCGTCTACCGCTATGAGACCGAGGAGATCAAGAACATGGGCGCCGACAAGATCGCCGCCCTGGCGCGGGTCCTGCAGCTCTCCCCCGGCTATCTCATGGGGTGGGAGGGCAAAGACAGCAACCTCTACTACCACTTCAAATCCATGACCGAAGATTTGGACCTGTCCGAGGACGACATCGACTTTCTCGTCACCATGGCCCAGAAGATCGCCCGCAAAAAGGGCGAGGGTGGCGGCGATGCCGGGGCCTGAGGCGATTCGCGGCCGCCAGAGCCTCTACCGCCGGGTGGACGAGATCCGCAGCCAACTCCCCGCCGGGGACCTGCTCTACACCGCCCAAACCCTCATCCCCGTCTACTTTCACCCCTTTGACGGGCGCTGTCTGGGCGCCATGATCATGGGGGAGGACTGCATCCTCGTCAACTCCTCCTACCCCCGCACCGCCCAGCGGTTCTCTCTGGCCCACGAAATGATCCACCTCTTCCTGCACATCCGCCCGCACGCCCCCCGCAGCCGGTGGGACGAGTGGCAGGCCAACGAGGGGGCGGCCCAGCTGCTGGTCCCCTACCAGAGCTTTCTGCCCGAGGTGGCCCGCCGCCGCATCCTCTACACCCAGGACCGCCCTGGAGCGGCTGCTGGCAAAGCGCTACGGGGTCAGCCCCACGGTGATCCGCAACCGCTTTTCCGACCTGCGCGCCCCGCTGGAAAGCCATCTGGCCGGCTGCCCGCTGGAACAGGTGTTTGCCCCCTGTGGCAGGGCGCTGCGGCCCGCCAGCGGCAATATCGACGTCTACCGCTGACCCCCCTTTAAAAGAGGGCCCGCCCCGCCAGCGGCGCAGCCAATCGCCCCGACAACACCCACCGCCAGTGCCGGCCCGCACACCGGCCCCAGAGGGGAGGAGACCGTCCCGTGACACCGTCCATCGACCGCGCCGAAGCGGCGGCCTTTTCCGGCTACCGGCCGGAGAAGTTCCCCTTCCCCTACACCCCCGACAGCCCGGCCTACCGCGCCCTGCGGGAGGGCCTCTACCGCGCCGTGACCACCGCCTGTCAAAAGGGCCGGCGCACCTTCCTCTGCGGGATGGCTGTGGGCTTTGACACCCTGGCGGGGCTGCAGGTCCTCAAGGCGCGGGGGGCGGGGTATGGGGCGCAGCTGGTCTGCGCCGTCCCCTATGCCGGGGTGGCCGACCACTGGCCCCGGCCGGACCGGTACGCCTTTGACCACCTCTGCCGGGAGGCAAGCGCGGTCATCACCCTCTCCCCCCGCTACTTCACCGGCTGTTTTCACGCCCGCAACCGCTGGCTAGTCGACCACGCCGGGCTGCTCATCTGCTACCACTGCGGGGTGCCCGGCGGCACCGCCTACACCGTCCGCTACGCCAATAGCAAGGGCGTCCCCATCCAAAACCTGGCCGAAGAGGGGCCGGAGCAGCTGCACTTTTAGCACCGGACCCGGGCATCGGCAAAAAAGGAGCGATTGCGGATGCACCCGTCCTTTGTTGGGCCGCAAACGGCAACAACCGCGCTGCCTCCCCAGATGGCGCTGCCCCCCTCACCGGGCTGGCTCTGCCCCGCCTGTAAAAGGGGCAAAAGGGCAGGGGCGCCAATCGGATTTCCGATGTAGCCTTCTTCGGCGCGCGGCGCCGGTGTCGACCGGGCATTTTTCCGCTGTCCTTTCCCCCTTTTGTAAGCTCCTCTCTCATCAAATGCGCCCCGATCCCCGTGCCCCTCCCTCCGCCAAAGTCGAGTTGGGCGCAGGGGGCTTTGGCATCTCCGCCAGTTGTGCGGACAGTCACAGAAAAGCCCAAGCTCCCCCTGCCCTTCTAGCACTCCGCGGGCCAACCGGACCAACACCTTCGCTGTTTTCGTCTGCAAAGACACCATTTCACCCCTTTGTAGACGCGTGTCCCCCCCTTTCCCCTGTGGAGAGCAGCGGCGATGTGGGCACAGCCGCGGGAGGGGGGCAACACAGGTCATTCCCGCGCAGCCGGTGCAAAGGCGGACCGGTGGTCGCTCCCCCCATCGCAGAGGGACCGTTCTCCCGCCCGAGACAGCGTTCTGTCCATTTTCGCTCTGCCGGGTCGGGCGAAAACCTGTTTCTCCCGCAGTCCGCAGCGGAGAGACTCCCCATCTGGCTGGCTGGTCCTCCTCTTCCCCAACCGTCGGACCGCTCAAAAGACGTTCTGTCCGTCTAACCCCTCCTGCCCCGCAAAAGAGAGGGCCCTTCCCACTGGGAAGGGCCCTCTCTTTTTTTGTTTTCTCCCTCTACTCCAGCTCAAACTGGCCGGTGTAGAGCTGATAGTACTTGCCCTTTTGGGCCAACAGCTCGTCGTGGCTGCCCCGCTCGATGATCTCGCCGTGCTCCAGCACCATGATGCAGTTGGAGTTGCGGACGGTGGAGAGCCGGTGGGCGATGACAAAGACGGTGCGCCCCTGCATCAACCGGTCCATCCCCTTTTCGATCAGGGCCTCGGTGCGGGTGTCGATGGAGGAAGTGGCCTCGTCGAGGATCAGCACCGGCGGGTTGGCCACCGCCGCCCGGGCGATGGCCAGCAGCTGCCGCTGCCCCTGGGAGAGGTTGGCCCCGTCGGAGTGGAGCATGGTGTCGTACCCCTGGGGCAGGTGGCGGATGAAGCCGTCGGCGTTGGCCAGCTTGGCCGCCTCCTCCACCTGCTCGTCGCTGGCGTGGAGGTTGCCGTAGCGGATGTTCTCCCGCACCGTGCCGGTGAACAAGTGGGTGTCCTGCAGCACCATGGCCAGGCTGCGGCGGAGGTCGGCCTTCTTGATTTTGCCGATGTTGATGCCGTCGTAGCGGATCTTGCCGTCGGGCACGTCGTAAAAGCGGTTGATGAGGTTGGTGATGGTGGTCTTGCCCGCGCCGGTGGAGCCCACAAAGGCGAGCTTTTGCCCGGGATTGGCGTAGAGGCTCACGTGGTTGAGAACGGTCTTTTTCTCGTCGTAGCCAAAGGTCACGTCGTCAAACTGCACGTCCCCCCGCAGCCAGGTGTAGGTCAGGGTGCCGTCGCCGTGGGGGTGCTTCCAGGCCCATTTGCCGGTGTGGTGGTCGCACTCCACGATCTCGCCGTTCGGCCCCTCCTCGGCAAAGACCAGCTGCACATAGCCGTCGTCGGCCTCGGGCTCCTCGTCGATGACCTCGAAGATCCGCTCGGCCCCGGCCAGGGCGGCGAGGATGACGTTGAACTGCTGGGAAATCATGGTGATGGGGTGGGAGAAGGAGCGGGTGTACTGCAGGAAAGAGGCCACCGACCCCAGGTCCATCCCCCCGGTGATCACCAGGAACGCGCCCACCGCGGCGGTCATGGCGTAGTTGACGTAGGAGAGGTTGCCCATGATGGGCATCAGGATGTTGGCAAAGGTGTTGGCGTTGGTGGCCGCCTGGCGGAGGTTCTCGTTGCGGCGGGCAAACTCGTCCTTGACCTCCTCCTCGTGGCAGAAGACCTTGACCACCTTCTGGCCCTCGATCATCTCCTCGATGTAGCCGTTGACGCTTCCCAGCTCCTTTTGCTGCAGCTTGTAGAAGTGGGCGCTGCGCTTGGTGACGAACCTGATAACCAGAAACATCACCACCAGCATGGCCACGATCAGCAGCGTCAGCAGGGGGCTGAGCACCAGCATCATGGTGAAGGTGCCCACCACCGTCACCGTGGAGGTGATGAGCTGGGTGACCCCCATGGTGAGGGCCTCCCGCAGGGTGTCCACGTCGTTGGTGAAGCGGCTCATGGTCTCGCCGTGGGTGCGGGTGTCAAAGTAGCGGATGGGCAGGTCCTGCAGGTGCTCGAACAGGTCTCTGCGGATCTCGTTGAGGGTGCCGGTGGAGACCAGCATCATCATCCGGTTGGTGGCAAAGGTGCAGGCCGCCCCGCAGAGGTAGACCACCCCCATGGTGCACAGCAGCCGGATCAGAGGGCCGAAGTTGGGGTTGGCCGCCCCGATGAGGGGGATGATCCCCTCGTTGATGACCGGCTTGAGCAGGTAGTTGCCCACCACCCCGGCCCCCGAGCTGACGGCCACGGTGAAGAGCACCAACAGCAGCATCCACTTGCGGTGGAGCATATAGCCGAAGATGCGGCCCAGGGTCTTTTTGGCGTCTTTGGGTTTTTGAAAATTGGTGCGCGGTCTTGGCATCCTAGGCCACCCCCTTCTGCTGGGACTCGTAGACGTCCCGGTAAATGTCACTTGTCTTCATCAGTTCGTCGTGGGTCCCCACGGCCGCGATCTTCCCGCCGTCCATGACGATGATCTGGTCGCAGTCGCAGACCGAGGTGATCCGCTGGGCGATGATGATCTTGGTGGTCCCCGCCAGATCGGTGGCGAAGGCCTGGCGGATCCTGGCGTCGGTGGCGGTGTCCACGGCGCTGGTGGAGTCGTCCAAAATGAGGATCTTCGGCTTTTTCAGCAGCGCCCGGGCAATGCAGAGGCGCTGTTTCTGCCCGCCGGAGACGTTGACGCCCCCCTGCCCCAGATCGGTGTCGTACCCGTCGGGGAAGGACTGCACAAAGTCGTCGGCCTGGGCGGCCCGGGCGGCGGCCACGATCTCCTCGTCGCTGGCCTCCCCGTCGCCCCACTTCAGGTTGTCGCGGATGGTGCCGGAGAAGAGGACGTTTTTCTGCAGTACCATCCCCACGGCCTGGCGCAGATCGGCGATCTTGTAGTCGCGCACGTCCCGGCCGCCCACCAGGATGCGGCCCTCGCTCACGTCGTAGAGGCGGGGGATCAGCTGCACCAGGGTGCTCTTGGCGCTGCCGGTGCCGCCGATGATCCCCACCATCTGCCCGGAGGAGATGTGGAGGTCGATCCCTTCGAGCACCTTTTCGGCGGCGTCTTTATTGTACTTGAAGGAGACGTTTTCAAAGTCGATGGAGCCGTCGGCCGCCTGCACCTCGCCGCTGCCGTCCCGGATGTCCGGCTCCTCGGCCAGCACGTCGGAGATGCGCTGCAGGGAGGCACGGCTCATCACCAGGCCGACAAAGACGTTGGCGATCATCATCAGGGACATGAGGATCTGGTTGACATAGCTGACAAAGCTGATGAGCTCGCCCGTCTGCATGCTGCCCACCACGATCTTCTGCCCGCCGAACCAGAGGATGGCCACGATGCAGCTGTAGATGGTCAGCTGCATCACCGGCATGTTCCAGTTGAGGATCCGCTCGGCTTTGCGCTGGGCGGCGGTGAGGGCGTCGTTGGCGTCTTTGAACTTGCCCTTTTCAAACTCGGAGCGGGCGAAGGCCTTCACCACCCGGATGGCGATGAGGTTTTCCTGCACCGAGCCGTTGAGGTTGTCGTAGCGGTCGAGCATCTTGCGAAATTGGGGGTAGGCCTTGACGGCGATCAGGGCCAGCAGGCTGGCGAGGATGGGGACGGCCACCAGGAACACCAGGGCCAGCTCCCCGTTGATCTGCACCGCCATGATGGTGGCCCCCACCAGCATCACCGGGGCGCGCACCAGCATGCGGATGGTCATCATAAAGGCCATCTGGATGGTCTGCACGTCGGTGGTCAGCCGGGTGATGAGGGAGGCGGTGCTGAATTTGTCCACGTTGGCAAAGGAGAAGGACTGCACCTTCTCGAACAGCCCCCGCCGCAACTCGCTGCCAAAGCCCATGCCGGCCATGGAGGCAAAGCGGGAGCTGGTGGCCCCAAAGCAGAGCCCCAGCAGCGCCATCAGCACCATCATCCCCCCGGTGCGCAGCACGTAGTCCATGTCGCCGGTGCCAATGCCCACGTCCACGATTTTGGACATGTAGTAGGGGATGCGGATCTCCAGCAGCACCTCGAAGATGACCGAGATGGGTGCCAGGATCATGTATAACAGATATTTTTTCGTGTAGGGTGTCAGTTGTTTAACCATCCTTTTCCTCCTCTTGTTGTACTTGGTGGCGCAGGGAGCGGGCGGTGTCCATCAGCTCCCGCCAGGGGCGGTCGCGGTACTCGCTGCCCAGGTTGTCGATCATCCGGTCCAAATGGCCCTGCAGCTCCTCCAGCTCCTGCGGGGTGAAGCCGGCAAACAGCCGCTCGTCCACCTGGTCAAAGGCCGCCCGGCTGGAGGCGGCGTAAGCCCGCCCCTTCTCGGTGACGTGCAGCCGGGTGCAGCGCAGGTCCTCGGGGTCGCTGCGCTTCTCCACCAGCCCGTGCTTTTGCAGCCGCTTCACCGAGGTGGCGATGGAGGGGGCGGAGATGCGCATCCACGAGGCCAGCTCCTTCTGGGTGCAGAGGTCGTGGTCCATGATGTTTTCGAGGATGGGCAGCTGCCCGAAGTAAAGGCCGTTTTCCAGCGCGGCCCGGCTGAGGTAGATGCGGTGGAGCACGTGCAGCCGGTTGATCCGCCAGACAATGTTCCTGAGTTCGTCTCCCATGAGTCTCCCCTTTCCTGGCAGAGCGGCCGCCGCCCCTTCAGCCGATGGAAGAAGGGGATCGCCGCGCCGCCACTATTTTGCCAGCTAAATATAAATCAGTTAACCATTAACCAACTAATTATTAGTTTATGCGCGATCCTCCAAAATGTCAACCGCTTTTTGTCGCTCTTTTTCCCCTCTCCCCACCAGAATCGACAAAAAGAGGGCCAAATTTTTGGAGACCCTCTCCCCTCTATCTGTGCTATACTGTTTAGGAATATGAACCCAATCTCCGCCGCTGCCCGGCGGAATTTTTAGGAGGTAACGCCACCATGGACAGAAAACAGTACGACAGCGCCGGCGCACGCCAGAGCCGCTACACCCCCGAATTCGGCAGAGTGATCCTGCAGAACATGGCCGCCCCCAAAATCAGCGAGGTCATCCCCGCGGAGGAGCTGTTGGCCGTTCACAGGGTCTACATCACCGGCTGCGGCGACTCCTACCTGGCCGGGCTCTCGGCCCTGCCGGCCTTCCAGGCCCTGTCGGGGGTCAAGTGCACCGCCATCAAGGCCACCGATTTTGCCCGCCACCTCCCCGCCGAAAAGATCGAGGGGGCCCTGGTCATCGGCATCAGCATCTCGGGCACCGTCAGCCGGGTGGCCGAGTGCCTGCAGCGGGCGGTGAAGCACGGCGGGGTCGCCCTGGCCATCTCCGACAACCCCGAGTCGCCGGTGGCCACCTCTGCCAACTACGTCCTCCCCCTGGGGATGCCCCAGCTCGAGCCCGCCCCCGGGGTCTGCTCCTACGTGGCCTCTACCCTGGCGCTGTTCTGCCTGGCCCACCACATCGGCCGGGTCAACGGCTCCAACGACCTCACCCACGAGCAGTTCACCGCCTGCATCACCGCGCATCTCGACCAGGCGGCCGCCGCCCTGCCCGCAATGGAGGAGGCCTGCTTCGCCGCCGCCCAGGACCTGCAGGACTGCCGCGCCTTCGACTTTGTCTCCGACGGGGAGAGCCGCTCCACCGCCGTCTTTGGCCAGGCCAAGATGGTGGAGTTCTTCGGCGGCCTCGTCACCGGGGACGACTGCGAGGACTGGTGCCACATCAACTACTTCACCGAGGAGCCCTCCACCCTGGGCACCTTCATCACCATCTTCGCCGACTCGCCCTCCCTCTCCCGCACCAGGGAGCTGGTGCAGTGCGCGGTGAACATCGGCCGCAAGGTCTATGTCATCACCGACTGCGCCCCCGGCACCTTTGCCGAGGGGGCCCACATCATCGCCCTGCCCACCCCCGAACACACCTGGGTGCGGCCCATTGTCAGCCACCTGCCCTACGACTTCATCGGCGCCTTCATCTCCGAGCTCAAGGGCGCTCCCCCCTTCCGCGCCTACGAGGGGGCCGTCTGGCGCACCCCCGAGGGCTCTTCCCACATCCGCGACAGCGAGATCGTGGTGCTGTAACCCCTTCTTTTAAAATCGACCGCCGGCACAGGGCGGGCCTCCGGGCCCGCCCTGTGCCTTTTTGTCCCCTTTTTCACTGGCAAAAAGCGAAAAATTTCAAAAGGATAGGCAGATGCAAACAGGGGGGCGCAGACGCCCCGAATGCGCGCGAATGGTTTTTGTTTGGCAACCCCCTTGTCAACTTTTGGCGAATCTTGTATACTATATAAAAAGTGTGCTTTTTCGTTTGATGTATTTGGGCGAAAATCCACAAATAAGAGGGCAAAAAGCGACCAAATGTCGACCGGGCCAGTGGATCGGCCGATCCATTGGGCAATTTTTTATGCCCCCTGGCACGAAATGGGGAAAGATGACCGTTTCCCACAGCCTGGCTGTGCGGCCGCTTTCCCCCTGTATTTAAAGGAGGATACCTCACGTGAAACACGCGCGCCTCACCCTGCGGCACTGGACCGGCGCCGCAGGGGCTGCTCTCGCCCTATTGGCCCTCGCCGGCATCCTGTGGCTCTCGCCCCTGGCGGCAGGGGATGAAATCCCCCTCACCCCCGAGACGGCCACCCTGACCGCGGGGAACACCTACCTTGTCCCGGCGGGCGAGCGGGTCTCTCCCGTCGGCCCTGTCACCGTCGAAGAGGGGGCCACCCTAGTCGTGCGGGGAGAACTGGTTCTCGAACAGGCAATGACCTGTGCCGGCACCCTCACGGCCGAAGGAAATGGACAGATCCTCCAGCAGGGCGGCAACTTTACCCTCACCGGTCAGCTCAACCGAATGACCGTGCAAAACGAGACGGCCACCTTCACCTGCAAAGGCGGTGCAAAGGCCGAAGAGGTGTCGATCCACTCTGCCAATCTCGTCAACAGCGGACATATCGCGCGCTGCACCTTTGAGGCAATGGATGCCGCCGCCCTGCAAAACATCCGCTTCTCCTGCTCCGAGAGCGGCTCTTTTACCGCCCTCACCTTCCGCTCCTGCGGCCAGATCCCCGATTTCACCTGTGCTGCCGGCCGCATCGACAACCTGACCCTGCTGCCAGGCAACTACTCCTTCTCTCTGGGCAGTGCCAGTGTCCACACCATCGCGGGCACTGTGACGATCAAAGGGGAGGAGGGTGCCCGTCCCACCCTCCGCATCGCCGATTGGCCGGTATCCGTCGCCCCCGCCACAGCGGTCCTGCTGGTGGACGGGGGGAACTTTGAATGCCCCCAGACCAGCAGCTGTCAGGTGCAAACAGCTGTGCTGATGGGCGCTTCCAGCGCCAAAGGCCTGCAGGCGGCCGAACTGTACCTCGCCGCCGCCGGGGAAAACCAGCCCACGGTAGAGGGGTCCGACACCGTCGGCGCGGTCTACCGCCGGGTAGAGCGCACCGGCGATGCCGCCCAGGCGGTCACTCTCTCTGCCCCGGCGGGCAAGTATATCTCTGGCCAAGGGGGCTTTAACGGTCTCTACTGCAAAGAGGGGGATCAGGTCACTCTCACCGCCACCGGCAGCGACTCCCTTAACATCACCCGCAACGGCATGTACCTAGCTTTCTCAAATGGCAGCGCCACCTATACCGCCTCTGCCGGCTTTGACCTGCTGCGGGTGAGGTATGCGCCCCCACTGTCGATAGGCATGACGCATACTGCCGGAACGGGGCAGGCCCAGTATACCTATGACCCTGTCTCCCACGTCCTCATTCTCGAGAACAACTGTCGGCTCGGCGGGCCGGCACAGGGAGATGTGTACATTAAAGTTACGTCCGGGGCCGGATATATAGAGCTGAACAAAGTTGACCAGGGAGAGCACTGTGTCACGTTGGAACCCCTTGTCCGCCAAGAGGGGGAGACAGTCGACATTTTTATTGGTCTTGATGGGGCAAGTCATCTCACCACTCTGTCCAGCAGCGCGGGTTCCCTATTCCTGGTAAAGGAATCCCATGCCTTGGAGAATGGCTTCTTGACGGTAGATGGGGACCTAGCCGCTGTCGATTCAATCAATGTGACCAATATTCAGAACCTGACTTGCAAAAAAATCTCTGCTCCAAGCGTCAATTTTAATAACTGTACCGTCCTTTGCGACGGGATCGAGTCGACCAACGGCGGCATAGGCCTCCGCAATGGCAGCGATCTCACGGCAAACGGGCCCATTGTCCTTCACTCGCAAGACGAAAGCCACCAACTCTCCATCGACTCCTCCCGCTTGAACGTCTGCGCGGTGGGAGAAACGCCCATCCAGTCAGACAAAAAGATCGTCGTCTCAGGCGATTCCTGCGTCACTGCCCGCGCCCTTCCCGTCAAGGGGGAGAACACCCCCATCCCCGCCGTAGTCACCAGCGGCGACCTCCTCCTCTTCGACGGGACACACCTCTCCTTCGGAAAGAACCGGTTCTTTTACGCCCTCTCCTGCAGCGGCGCCCCCGCTGTCCGGGTGGGCGGCGATATCGACTTCTCGCTGAAAACAGCCGACACCCCTCTCCCCACCATTGCCCGCCCCCAGGGCGGGGCAGTCATCCCCCTGGAGGGCGGCGGCCACACCTTCGGCGTCGGCAATCGGCCCGCCACCGATGTGCTGGTCTCTGTCGAGCCCGCCCTCTACACCCTCACAGTGGAGGGTGGGTGCGGCTCGGGCAGCCAGCTCATCGGCCAGCCCGCCTACCTCACCGCCGACCCGGCCCCCGAGGGGATGGTCTTTGACCGCTGGGAGCTGGTGTCGGGCGAGGGCCAATTTGCCGACGCCACCGACGCCAACACCGCCTTTACCGCCAGCGCCGAGGCCACCGTTCGCGCCCTCTACCGCGAAGCCCCGGTGGAGCCCGACCCCGATGACCCGGTAACACCTGAGCCCGACGACCCAGCGCCCCCCGCGCCCGACGATCCGGTGACCCCCGAGCCACCGGCTGACGACACCCCGCCGGCCGGGGACGACGGCGGGCAGACGCCCCCGACCCCGGCCCCGGAGGAGGGCGACCCCTCTGGCAGCGACGCCGCGCCCCCGGCCCAGGGGCCGGAGGACGGCGCTTCCCAGACAGGGGACGCCTCCGCTCTGCCCACCTGGCTGGCCATCCTCGCCACCTCGCTCCTCGTCGCCGCGCTCTGCAAGCGCCACTTTGCCGACTGGAAGCACCTGCAGCGCTAACCGGTGATGGCGAAATAGGGCCGCAAATAAACCCATCTCCCCAAAGTCAAAAAGGAGCCGCCCTTTCGCGGCTCCTTTTTTGCGCCTGCCCTTGCCAAAATCCGCCCCTCCCGCTATACTCGTTTTAAAAAGGCGGCCTGTGTCCACCCGAAAGGAGCGTTTGCCGTGCACCCAGTGAATCGAGCGGCCATTTTAGCGCGCGCCAGGGAGCGCTACGGCACCGAGCCGGAAGCCCTCTGGGCGCGCTTTCCCAACCACCTGGTGCTGCGCCACCGGGGGAACCGGCGCTGGTACGCCCTCCTCATGGAGGTGCCGGCGCGCTCCCTCGGCCTCCCCGGCGAGGGGCGGTTGGACATCCTCAACGTCAAGTGCGACCCGCTGCTCGTCGGCTCCCTGCGGCAAAATCCGGGCATCCTCCCGGGTTACCACATGAACAAGGACCGCTGGATCAGCATCCTCCTGAACGGGTCGGTGAAAAAGGAGGCCGTCTTTGACCTGTTGGAGATGAGCTACCGCCTGACCCAGGGGCGGCGCTGACAGCCCCGCCCGGCAAGAGCGCGGCGCGCCCTCTCCCGACCGAGACCCTGTGGACTCTCCCCTCCCCAAAAGTGCCTTTATCATCAGCAGGCCCCCCTCTCCAGCGGCGAGGGGGTACCGCTTGCCGCCGGGTCCGCCGGACAAATCGCCTTCTCCCCGCCGCCAAAACCGACCACGGTTGAAAATGCCGCTGCTCTCCTGTCGCCAAAGCCCCCCTCTCCCCCGCAAATCGGCGCCGCCCCCTCTCTTTGGCAAGCTGGCGGCGCGGCTTGACCTGTCGTTTGGCGACAACAGGGGTTCCAATCCCCGACATCTTTTCCCCCGCCCGTCAGCAGAAACCCGGCTGGCAGCAGGTACCCCCATCTGCCCACCGCCGTTGCTGCGCCGCTTCAACCCCCGACAGGCGCCTTCCCCTGGCCCACAATTCCAGGGGCTCGAGAAAGCCCTAAAAAGGGCATAATGCCGACAAGTCCCTCAAGGGGCACCGAAAAATCTTCCCCTTGTATCCCTTCTCCCTTGCCCTTTGCCCCTCAGCCCGCAAACAGACAATTGCGCCCTGAGAACGTGTTTCGATGTGGCGTGATCCCCATTCGTTCCCCGCTTCGCCTGATGTCTAAGTCTAAAGTTTCTTTGCCCTCCCCGGCTTAGTCGGGGGTCGCCGTTTCACGAAAGCGTATCAAACAGACAAAAGAGAGCCGCACCCTGCGGCTCTCTTTTCACCTGTGACTGGGCAACACGACGGCCCCCTAGAAAAACAGGGGCATGCAGGCCCCCACAATGGCCCCCAGGCCCAGCAAAATCGCCAGGGCCAGCGCCCCCACCTGCACCCATCGCTTGGACTTGTTCATCCTCTTCGCCCCCCGCGTCTTTTTTCCGGTCTATTTTACCACCGATTCGCCCGGTTGTGTGACCGCCCTGTAAATTTTTTGCCCACCAAAAATTTTTCGCCCCGCCCCGCCGAAACGTGGTATACTAAAACCTGTTTGACATACAGCCAACAGAAAGGAGGGCGCTTTCATGCCCCGAACTCCCAAACCCTCGTCCCTCTCCCGCTCCGAGCAGACCAACATCGTCATGTCCGGCCACATCAACGGCGCGGGCCGCCTCTTTGGCGGGATACTGGTGGAGTGGATCGACGTGGCTGCCGCCGTGGCCGCCCGCCGCCACAGCGGGCGGGACGTCACCACCGCCGCCATCGACAACCTGCAGTTCAAGTCGGCCGCCTACGCCGGGGAGATGGTGGTCCTCATCTCCCGGGTCACCCACACAGGCACCACCTCGATGGAGGTGCGGGTGGACACCTTTGTCGAATCCCTGGACGGGCAGCGGCGTCTCATCAACACCGCCTACCTGGTAATGGTCGCCCTGGACCAAGAGGGAAACCCCACCCCAGTGCCCCCCCTCTTGGTAGAGAGCGAGGAGGAGCAGCAGGAGTGGCAGGCCGCCGAGCGCCGCCGGGCCCTCCGCAGCGAGCGCCGACGCCAGGCCTACTGAGCGCACAACAAAGACAGCACTGCCCTCCCCCTTCTGGGGAGGGCTTTTTGCTCTTTCACCTCCGCGGCGAGGCAAAGAGAGCCCTCACCCCAAGTTCTCCCCTCTCTCGGTAGAGGGCGAGGAGGAGCAGCCAGAGTGGCAGGCCGCCGAGCGCCGCCGGGCCCTCCGCAGTGAGCGCCGACGCCAGGCCTACTGAGCGCACAACAAAGACAGCGCTGCCCTCCCCTTCTGGGGAGGGCTTTTTGCTTTTCACCCCCGCGGCGAGGCAAAGAGAGCCCTCTCCTCAGTTCCCACCCTTCGGTAGAGAGCGAGGAGGAGCAGCCAGAGTGGCAGGCCGCCGAGCGCCGCCGGGCCCTCCGCAGCGAGCGCCGACGCCAGGCCTACCGATTGCACACCAAAGACATCCTCCCCTTCTCCTGCGCGGGGAGGGATTTACGCTTTTTCACCCCTATGGCGCGGCGGGAACTCAATTTTTCTTCCTGTCCGTCCACCCGGCCGCCGCTGCCACCGCAGCCGCCCGGCGGGCCAGCTCCCTGCGCACCGAAGCGGGGGACTCCACCAGACATCCCTCCCCAAAGGAGAGGAGGTAGCTGTACAGCCACTCCCCCTCCGGGAAATCCAACTCCACCACCGCACCGCCGTCGGCCTGCCGCTGCAGCTGGGAGGGGGCGAACTCCTCCGCCAGGCGGAAGGCGGCCGAAGGGGCAAAGCGCAGCCGCAAGGAGACAGGGCGGCCAAAGCCGTCCGGCTCCACCTCGGCCAGTTCGGGCGGGGACGGGCGGGGGGAAAAGGGCTCGCCGGTGTCCCGCACCCCCTCCATCCGCAGCAGCTTGAAAAACCGCCAGTCTTCCCGCTTGCGGCACCAGGCCCAGAGGTACCAGGCCTGTCCCTTAAAGACCAACTGCCGGGGCTCCACCTCCCGCTGGGTGGCCTCCCCCCGGGCGCTGTAATAGCGAAAGGCCAGCACCCGCCGGCCCAGGATGGCCTCCTTGAGCAGGTAAAAGGTCTCCTGCGCCGCCCGGTCCCCACCCCAGGGGGAGAAATCCACCGCCAGCCAGTGTTCCTCCTCTTCCCCCCGGGCAAAGAGGGCCGACAGCTTGTCCAGGGCGCTGGCCCCCTCGGCCCCGGCGGCGGCCGCCCCCTGCAAAGCCGCCAGCACCGCCCCCTGCTCGGCCTCGGTCAACAGGGTGCGGGGCAGGGCAAAGCCTGGCAGCAGGGCCACCCCACCGCCCCGGCCCCGCTGGGTGTAGACCGGGATGCCCGCGCCGCTCAAGACATCCATATCCCGGTAGATGGTCCGCGGCGCCACCTCGTAGAGGCGGGCCATCTCCTCGCAGGTGACCCGCTCCCGCCGCAAAAGCAGGCAGAGCTCTGAAAATAGTCGCTGTATCTGCACGGCGATCCCCTCCTTTTTTTGCGGCGGACAGCGCCCCATCGGACAGTTGTCCCTCTTTTTCCGCGCGCACGGCGCAGGCGCAGTGCAATCGGGCCCAGTTGCCCGCCTATACCGCAGCGCCATGGCCGTTTGCAACCAGTATACCACAATTGCCGCCCCTTTGTGGGCCCGCCTCTCTCCTTTCTCGGCGACATCCGGGCCCCGGTAAGCCAGGTTGCCCTGCCTGGAGCATTCTCACAGGCAGGGCGGCAAATGGGTGCAAGGAGCAGGTGCGCTACACTTTCACGGCCGACCGCACCCCGCCGCCCTCCATTGACTCCTCAAAAAAGCTGATAAGGCGTTTTTTTAAGTTCCCTGCCCTCCCCTTTTGCCCTACTCGGTAGTGCCCTCTCGCACCTCTCCTCCTCCCTTTTTCTCCCCTCTGCCCCGCACACCCCCTCTCCAAGCCCAGCGAAGCAGTCCTCTTTTGAAGCCCTCCTGCGCTCCTCTTCTCCTCTACCCAGCAGTACCTCTCCCGGTGTCCCCCTTCCACCCCGCCTGATCTCCCCCTCCCAAAGCCCAGCGGAGCGGCTCTCCTTTTAAAGTTCCCCTCCCTTTTCGCCTTACTCGGCAGCGCCCCTCCCGCATTTCCGTTCCCCCCTTTTTCTCCTCTCCGTCCCGCATCCCCCTAAAATCCGGCAGGTCAGCCCCCTTTTGTAATCCCCTCCTCCGCCCGCCCCGCGCGACAGCGCCCCTCTCGTATCTCTCCCCCTCCACGTGGCCCCAAGCCGGCGGGACGCCCTCTTTTTTAAAGTGCCCCACTCCCCCTTTTCCTCCCCCCGTCCCGCGCAGGCTCCCCACCCATCGGGCAATCCCTTGACAATTTTGTATTATATAATATAATACAAATAATACATAGACTGTGCCACCCAACGCGAAAAGGAGGGCATTCCCTTGATCGTTCAACTCAACCTGCAGTGCGACGTCCCCCTCTACCTGCAGCTGCGAAACCAGATCGTCCTGCAGATCGGCGAGGGGCTGGCCCAGCCGGGGGAGCGGCTGCCCACCGTGCGGGAGCTGGCCGCCCAGCTGGGGGTCAACGCCATGACCGTCAACAAGGCCTACGCCCTCCTCAAGCAGGAGGGGTACCTGGTCCAGGACCGGCGGGCGGGGACCGCCGTGGCCGAGCACTTCCCCGCCGCCGCCGACTTCACCGCCAAGTTGGAGCGCGACCTCTCCCTGCTGACGGCCGAGTCGGGGTTGCGGGGGATCGACGAGGAGACCTTTCTGGCCCTCTGCCGCAAGCAGTACCGGCGCTTTGGCGCGGGGGCCAGAACAGCAAAGGAGGGGTCGGGATGCTCACTCTGATTTTCGGCCTCACCTACCTCATCCTCATCGCCACCACCTATGCAAACGCCCGCCGGGTGGGCAAAGAGGGGCGGCTGCTGGGGGCCACCCTCTCCCGCGCCCGCTGGGACGACGCGGAGGTGCAGGCCATCCTCCGCCACTACCGCCGGCAGATCGATCTCCTCTTCCTCCTCACGGCGTTGGCGGCGGCCCCCTTCTTTTTGCTGGAGCGCTGGCCCTCCCTCCTGCTGCTGCAGATGGCTTTGGTCTACGGCTGCTGCCTCTTCCTCACCTCCCGGCTGCGGGTGGGGGCCTTTCAGTCCCTGCTGGCACTGAAGCGGCGGCGGGGCTGGTGCCTGGGTGCGCCCGTCACCCTGCCGGTGGACCTGCGGGCCGTCGCCGCCCGCCGAGAACTGCCCCTCTCCCCCCTCTGGTTCCTGCCGGCGCTGGAGCTCTGTGCCGCCCTCTTTCTCCTCCTCCCCCTGGCGCGCCCCTCGATGCGCCCCGCCGCGGCCTCGCTGGCGGCACTCCACCTGGCGACCTGCCTCTTCTGCCTCTGGCGCTCGGGCAAAGGGGCGGGGCGGGTGCGCACCTACTGCGCCGACAGCGAGGTGAACCTGCGCTGCAACCGCCAGGTCTACCGGCTCTGGTCGGCCTTTTGGACAATCACCGCCTTTGGAGAGGGGGTGCTTTTCCTCCTCCTCTTCTTCGCCCTCTTCCCCTCGCAGCCCCTCCGCTTCCCCCTCTGGGTCTTCTTCCCCCTCTTTGCCCTGGCGGGGGCGGGGTCCGCTCTCTTTTTTCAGGCCCGGCTGGAGCAGGTGCAGCAGGCCGCGACGGCGGAGGTGGGGAGCCCCTTCCTCGCCGATGACGACGAGTACTGGGCCGCCGGCTATTACTGCAACCCCCGCGACCCGAGGGACCGGGCGGAGGAGCGCGACCCCTTCCTCTCGCCCTACAACCGCGCCCACCCCAGGGGTCGGTGGAAGGCGCGGGCGCCCTACCTCTTTTTGGCCCTCATCCTCATCCCGGTCTTTGGCCTGCTGCTGCGGCTGGACTTCACCCCTCTGCGGCTGCAAATCGACGGCGCGCAGGTGCGCATCGCCGCCCCGGCCTTTGGGTACCGCTTCGACGCCGCCGAGCTGGAGTCCGTTGCCCTGGTGGATGAAATCGAGGGCAGTGCCGTGCGGACAGGCGGCGGCAGCACCAGCGAATACGACATGGGCAACTACTCCTCCACCGTGTACGGCCAGTGCAAGTTCTACATCTACAAGAAAAACCCGCCCTTCATCCAGATGGTGGTGGGCGGGAAGTACGTCTTTTTAAACGGCAAAACCCAGGAGGAGACGATGTCCTACTACCGGGCGCTGGAGGCGCTGACAAATGGATAAAAGGACAGAGGCCGCCCAAACAGGCGGCCTCTTCTCTATTCCATCACGGCGACCTCGCCAAAGGTCACCCGCTCGCAGTGGGGGTGGGTCCGCTCAAAGTTGCGCGGGCGGGCGGTCTCGATGACCAGCCGCCCCTCCCCCTCCCGCCGGCAGGAAAAGGCGTAGTAGAGGTCGTCCACATAGGCCACCGCATAGCACTGCTCTTCACCGGTTGCCTCCTCGGCCTCGCGGTCGTACAAAATGAGGTAGGTCTTCTGCTCGGCCGCTTCTTCCAGGCCCCTTCCGTACTCGAAAATACAGAGGACTCCGGCAAACATCGCCGCCACCAGCACTGCCAGCGGGATGAGCAGGCGCCTGTTGACGGTGGCGTCCATCTCCTGATAGATGAGCCAGCAATACCCCGCCACGACCGAGGGGAGCGAGGCAAAGGAGAGGGCCGTCTTCACACTCCACCCCAAGCCGGCAATCTCTGAAAAGACACCAAAGGGAAAGAGATAGGCGGCAAAGGAGAAGAGAAACACCAGAACAAAGGCCAAAAGGGTGCGCACCACCTTCTTTTTCTTGCCAAAAAAGAGGCGGTACAGCCTGACCGTCCACTGCCTTCGCTCATTGTACTGGCTCTGCACCTGCCTGCAAAAGGCATGCAGGCAGGCCCAAACCACCCAAAAAACCACAAATCCCAGCGCAAACGCACCCAGGGTCCCCCAGAATACGAAGCGGTCACCCAACAGAAAAGAGAAGTGGGACAGACTGTTTTCCAGCCCGTAATAGGAGGCCCTTCCAAAGCTGCGAAAGAAGGACAGCCCCCCGGCAAGGGTGATCGCCACCGGCACGACGGCGGCCAGCGTCTTTAACATGTCCTTCCACTCCGTCCGCTTTTCCTGTCTCTCCACGATTTTCCATCTCCTTTTGTCCCCATAGTAACACGCCGCCGGCCTTTTGTAAAAGGCCCTGTCCACCCCCTTCCCCCGTTTGAACTCCCCCTCCCAATATGGTAAAATAAAGATAAAAAAACGGGCCGCCGCGGACCTGCCCGCCCGGCCCGGCACCATAGAAGGAGCGTACCGCCATGTCCATTTCCCTGCTTTCCACCGGCCGCTATCTGCCCCCCTTCACCGTCGGCAACGAGGCCTTTACCCAGTTTTTGGACACCAGCGACGAGTGGATCGTCAGCCGCACCGGCATCCATCAGCGCCACATCGCCCAGGAGGAGACCACCACCGACCTGGCCACCAAGGCCGCCGCCCAGGCGCTGGAGCGCAGCGGTCTCGCGCCGGAGGAGATCGGCCTGGTGGTCTGCGCCACCGTCACCCCCGACACCTCGGTCCCCATGGTGGCGGCCAACGTCAAGCGGGGGCTGGGCATCGAGCGGGCCGCCGCCTTTGACGTCAACGCCAACTGCTCCAGCTTTCTCTACGCCCTGGCCGCCGCCCGGGGGATGATGGAGACCTGCGGCTTTGCCAACGCCATCGTGGTGGGGGCCGACTGCAACAGCCAGCTCATCGACTGGAGCGACCGCTCCACCTGCGTCCTCTTCGGCGACGGGGCCGAGGCCGTCGTCCTCCACCGGGGGGAGGAGGCGGGTCTCCTCTCCTGCTATGTGGACTGCGTGACCGACACCGACCACGTCCTCACCTGCCACTATCCCCGCAAGAACACCCCCTTCTGCAAGGCCGGCGCGCCCCACAACACCGACCTCTACATGAAGGGCAGCGCCGTGATGCGCTTTGCCGTCAAGGCCCTGGCCAAGGCGGTGCGGGCCGCCGCGGCCGAGGCCGGGGTGGCGGTGGAGGACATCGCCTACTTCGTCCCCCACCAGGCCAATCTGCGGATCATCCAGTCGGCCTCCAAACTGATGAAGATCCCCATGGAGAAGTTCGTGGTGGACATCGACCACGTGGCCAACACCTCCTCCGGCAGCGTGCCGGTGGCGCTGGACATCCTCAACTGCTCGGGGCAGTTGAAAAAGGGCGACCTGGTCTGTCTGGTGGCCTTTGGCGGGGGGCTCTCCTCGGCGGCCTCAGTCATCCGCGTCTAACCGGCCCCGCCCGCGCCGGGGCCAACCGCCCGCCGTCGGCATATTGGGAGGGCTCGCGGGGGGTCGAGCCCCCGCACCCGAATGGGGCGCGCCCCTGTTTGTGGGGTTTAAACGGAAAGGCCGCGCCCATTTGCCCCTGTGCGCCCGCACGGGGCGCGGTGAGACATCCTCAGGCGCTTCGCCCGCCCCCTTCCCCCGCTTGAGTCCCCGCGCCCAAATGAGATGCGGTCTCCATTTTTGGCGGCGGTGACGACCCCCTCACCGTATCCCATCCCCACACCCAACATGGGTGCGGAGATGTTGCGGGGGAACGGCACAGATCCCGCACCAGTTTCAATCGAGCTCCCACCCGCACACCCGCGCCGGGCCCCGCCCGAGCGCGCTTTTCAAAAGGAGGGTTTTCCATGTCTCTCTACCCATCTGTCCCCCGGCCCCAGGGGGTGGCCACCGCCACAGGCGGGCGGGTCTGTCCCGCCCCGGCGGCCCATGGGCGGCTGCTCCTGAAAGGCGGCCACCTGGTCGACCCCAAAAATGGGCGGGAGGGCCCCTTTGACCTGGCCCTGGAAGGGGACCGTGTCGCCGAGGCGGCCCCCCACATCGACCCCCGGCCCGGCGACCGGGTGGTGGACTGCCGGGAGCTGCTGGTGCTGCCCGGCCTCATCGACATGCACCTGCACATGGGCGACCTCTTCGAGGTGAGCACCGCCCCCATCCGAAACGCCGTCTGCCACGGGGTGACCGCCGCCTTCACCCCCGGGGCGGGCAACACCTTCATGGCCCCCGCCCTCTTTGGGGGGGAATTTGACCGGGGCCTCCCCCTCAGCGGGGGCTGCTACCTGGGGGCGGCCAGCCTGCTGGCCTGCCAGTTGGACGACGATGAGTTGGCGGCCTACTTCGCCGGCGACCTGCCCTGGGACACCGCCCTGCAAAAGCTCTCCCGCGCCCCCCTGACCGCCGCCACCGGGGCGCTGGTGATGGGGGTGAAGGACCACATGGGCCACCTCATCCTCTCGGACGCGCAGATCGAGCGGCTCTTCGCCGTCACCTCCCGCGCCCGGCTGCTGTTGATGAGCCACACCCAGGACCCCGCCCACGCCGAGCGGATGGCCGCCCTCTCGAAAGGGCGGCCCCTCTACCTGGGGCACGCCTCGGCCGCCGGCTGCGGCACCCACGCCGGCGGGGCGGAGGGGATGCGCCGGGTGCTGGCCCTCTGCCGCCAGCCAAACATCACCGGGGAGCTGGTCTCCTCCATGCTGCGGCCCGGCCGGGGCAACCGGGAGGGGCTGCGCATCGACCCCCAGGCGCAGGCGCTCTGCTTTGAGGCCCTAGCCGAGGGCACCGTCTCCATCCTCTGTTCCGACGGACAGGGCGACTGCACCATGAAGGGCTTTGGCGACACCCGGGACAACCTGCCCGCCATCCTGGAGCTGGCGGAAAACGGGGTGCTCCCCCTCTCGCGGGCGGTGGCCACCATGACGCAAAACCCCGCCGCCTACTTAAGCGAAATCACCGGCGTCCCCTTCTTCGCCGAGAAGCTGGGGCAGCTGGGAGTCGGGGCGCGGGCGGATGTGGTGCTCTGCGACCAGGGGGCCAAGCGGGCGGTCTGTACCATCGTCAACGGCGAGATCGCCGCCTTTGAGGGGCGGTGTGTCCGCAGCGGGGCCGGGGCCGGACGGTTCCTCTCCCACCTGGGGGAGGCGCACCCCTTTGGGGTGGGGAACCTGCCCCTCTGGGACAGGGCGGAGTAGAGGAGCCGCCTCTGCCGGCCCGCCGTGCCCGGCGAAAATCCCCCTTTTCCGTCTGACAGGTCAAATCACTTAGAGCCACGCAGGAGCATTTTTTGCGCGGGGCGGAGCAAGGCGGGAATGGGCGGACGCCCTGCCATCGAGAAGAGGGCCAACACCGTTCCCCCCTGCTCCCCACCCCAGCGCCCAGGCCAAAACGCGGCCGGGCAGGAGCGCCGCTCTCCCCCGCTCCCCCGCAGGGCGGCGAGCCCGCCCCCGCCGAATGCGCCGAATGCTCTCCCCCTGCCGTCCCGACCCGCAAAAAGGGCGGGCCAATGCACCCGCCCCCCTTTTCCCCAAAACCCACACGCGCCGGTCCCGCCCCTCTGCCGGGGCCGCGCGCCAACCGAGAGGAGCCTTTGCCCATGGAAATGCAGGAACTGAAAACCCTTTTGAGCGAGCTCGTCCAAATCCGCTCGGACGGGCAGAACGAGGCCGCCGTCTGCGACCGCATCGAGGCGTGTTTCACCGGCCTGCCGGTGGAGGTGCGCCGCTACCCCCACGGCCCGGGGCGGGACTCGATGGTCATCACCCTGCCGGGCAGGGATCGCAGCCGCGCCCTCTGCCTGGTGGGGCACCTGGACACCGTGCCGGTGCCCGACGCCCCCCTCTGGCAGCGCGACCCCTTTGGGGGCGCGTTCGACGGCGCCTATCTCCACGGCCGGGGCGCGGTGGACATGAAGGGCGGGGCCGCCGCCATGGTCGCCGCCGCCCTCGCCTTTCTGCGGGAAGGGGTCCTCCCCCCGCTGGACCTGCGCCTCTGCTTCACCGCCGACGAGGAGACCAGCGGCATGGGGGTCTGCCTGCTGCGGGACGAGGGGGCCTTTGCGGGCGCGGTGGCCGCCGTCATCTGCGAGCCCACCGGCCTGCGCCCGGGAAGCTGCGAAAAGGGCTGCCTCTGGCTGGAGGTGGAGGCCCTCGGCCTCTCCTCCCACGGCTCCCGGCCGGAATTGGGGGTCAACGCCATCGACGGGGTGACCGCCTTTGCCGCCGGTCTGCACGCCGCCCTGGACAGCGGCGAGACCCACCCCCTCCTGGGGCGCACCACCGTCAGCCTCACCACCCTGTCCGGCGGGGTCAAGACCAACGTCATCCCCGACGCCGCCTCCGCCACCCTGGACATCCGCACCCTGCCGGGCCTGAAAAGCGGCGACGTCCTCGCCCGGGCCGACCAGGTGGTCCGGGCGCTGGAGGCCCAGCAGCCGGGGCTGAAACTCTCCCTGCGGGTGCAAAACGACCGCCCCTCGGTGGCGGCCGACCCCGACAGCCCCTTCGCCCTCGCGGTGGGGGAGGCCTTGGCCGCCTGCGGCCTGCCCGGCGGGGAAAAGGGGCTCTACTTCTACACCGACGCGTCCCAGTTCATCCCCCAGACCGGGCTGCCCTTTGTCATCCTCGGCCCCGGGGACGACGCCCTCTGCCACAAGCGGGACGAGCGGGTCTCCCTGGAAGAGGTGGCCGCCGCGGCCGACTGCTACCGGGCCCTGATCGCGTCCCTCTGACCCCCGCCAAACGAAGAAGGAGAGGAAACTGCCCATGTCACAGACCACCAAGCTGGCGCTGGCCGCCTCGCTGAAGAAGCTGCTGCTCCAAAAGCCGCTGGACAAGATCACCGTCACCGACATCGCCGAGGACTGCGGGGTCGGCCGCCAGACCTTCTACTACCACTTTCAGGACATCTACGACCTGGTGGAGTGGATCTTCCTGGCGGAGGCAGAGGCGGCCATCGGCGGCCAAAAGACCTACGACACCTGGCAGCAGGGGTTTTTGCAGATTTTTCAGATGGCCCTGGCCAACAAGCCCCTCATTATGAACGCCTACCACTCCATCAGCCGGGAGCAGGTGGAGCGCTACCTCTACCAGGTGACCTACGACCTGCTCATCGGGGTGGTGGAGGAGCAGGCCGCCGGCCTGCCGGTGCGGGAGGAGGACAAGCGCTTCATCGCCGACTTCTACAAGTACGCCTTCGTGGGCATCCTCCTGGACTGGATCCGCCGCGGGATGAAGGACGAGCCCCAGGCCATTGTCGGCCGCCTGAGCATCCTCATCCACGGCGACATCGCCCGGGCGCTGGAGAAGTACCGCACCGACCGCAGATGACCCCCGCCAAAGAGGGAGGGCCCCTTCCGGCAGCCGCGCCGAAGGGGCCCTCCCCTGTTTTTGCCCCCGCCCGCGCCGGGGGCCGCCCCGACCGCCCGCTTTGTGCCGAGACGCCGGCCCCCTCCCCGCCCGCCTTCGGCAAGGGGGAACAGCCGGTGCCCACCCGCCAAACCGCCCTCTGAAAGCACATACACCCAGCGCATTCCCCCGCCCAAAAGGCGATTCGGGCGGAAAAACGGCCGCCCCACAACAACCCGGCCCGTCCTTCCCGGCAAAAGAGCGCCGCCCCAGTCAGCCGACCGGGACGGCGCTCTTTTTTATACAAAGGGGCGCAAGGTCACCCCTCACCCCTGTCAATGGCGTTGTAGATCGCGCCGTCCAGCTCTCGCGCGGTGCGGAGGATGCACTGACAGCGCACATGGATGTCCATCAGGGACGTCCGCCGCAGCCGCCAGCGCCGCCAGCACTCCACCCCCAGCGAGAGGGCCACCGGCAGGGCCGCCGCGCCCAGAACGAGCGCACGCCCCGCCCCGGCCAGCACCGCCGTCAGCACCGGCGCGAGGGCCAGGCAGACCAGCGCCGGTGCCGGGAGGCGGAAGTGGAATCGGGCCTCCCGCACCCCCGGCGGCTCTTTCCACACCCTTGCCAGCTGGTCAAAGGCGTAGGACATCTCCCTGTCCATCCGCAGGACGGCTTTTTGAAACCCCCAGTAGAGCCGGCGCACCGCCCGCTCCTCCCTTGTCCGCCCGGCCCTCATAATGCGCCGCGAGCCCCTGCGGGGTGCTTGACCTCCATGTTGTCGAGGGAGTAGTGGCAGCACTGGGAGACCAGCTCGTTGACCGAGATGCCGTTTTCTGAAGCGCACTTTGCCAGCTCGTCCACCAGCTCTTTTTTCAGCCGGAAGGTCTTGTTGACGTACTCCTCTTTTCTCACTTCAAACACCGCAATCACCGTCCATCTTCCTTACATCCATTGTAGTGTCTGTCGCACCCCCAATAAACACCTCATTTTTGCACCCCTTTTTAGGGGTGCAGATGGGGAGAGAAAACACCGCGCTGGTTTGCGGCTCCCTTCCTCCAACGGATGATTTGTTTATCGAAAATCCGGCTTGCGGACGGCGAAAGTCCTCCTATCTGCCCGCGGAAAAACAGTATACACCTATTTTCTATTGCCGTATTGATTTTACTATTTCACGATAGTAAAAAGGCGATTTGCGCAAACCCATACCGCGAAATCCTTTTGTCGCCCTCCCTCTCCCGCAGAGTTAGGATACGCTCAACGCTGTAAAAAAACAAGATGATTAAAATCCCCACGTCCCGTATGCATCCCTCTTTTTCAGCCGAAAATATCCCCTCAACCGCCGCCTGCCGACCACTTCCCTTAGGTCATCTGCAAAACCGGCAGCCATTTCCCCCATCTTGCCGTTGACTTTGTGGGCAGGCCACCGTAAAATCAGCTTATAGAAATTCGTTTCCCATGTGAGAGGAATAGATTAAAAGCCAAATATAAAGAATTTATTTATGGGTCTCGCTCTCACGCGAGGCGAGTTGATTGAAATTCGGTGAACAGTCATTTGTCCTTATACTGATGTCCATCCCGCTTGGTTCTTACCATCCGTACCCCCGTACCGACAAAAGAGCGCGAAATCCCCGTACGCCTTCTTGTCGCTCTCGCCGATTATTACCAAACGACTACTGACTTTATTCTAGGCCGCGATAAGAACTCTTGAGTCGCCTATCTGCCTTGCATCCCGCCCCGCACCAGTCCCCATTCACTCCGGCTGCTCGCCGCGTTTCCCCCACGGAAAGCGCGGATTGAAATTGACATAAGACAACAGAAAATACAAAGCCAAAATAGTCTCGCTCTCACGCGGAGCGAGTGGATTGAAATCCCGCGTCTCCTACCCCCGCGAGGCCACCGGCAACGTCTCGCTCCCACGCGGAGCGAGTGGATTGAAATAATCAGCTCCCGTGCCTGTTCCATGACCGCCTCGTCTCGCTCCCCGCGGAGCGAGTGGATTGAAATGAGGACGTCAATTTCCGGCGTCCGATCCCCACGTTGGTCTCGCTCCCACGCGGAGCGAGTGGATTGAAATTGCTGGGCGGTAAGGCCTGGCCGTCGGAGCACATGTCGTCCCCCATGCGGACGCGTGGATTGAAATCTATACCTCAAAATGTGGCCTTTGGTGGTTCCTTTGTCGCACCCCACGCGGGTGCGTGGATTGAAATTCTCCGAACTGCCCCCACTTGTTGCGGTGGTTTAAGTCGCACCCCACGCGGGGGACTGCACCTGCGGCGGCGAGATTGGGAGCGGCCTTGCGCTGGGGGAAGTGCATGTCCCCATTCCGCCGGGCGGACCGGCCACATCTGTGCCCCCTCCCCCACACGCAGGCCGCCTTTCCCGGTGAACGCGGCAACTGCAAGCACTGCCGGGCGGAGCAGTCACCGGTTTTGGAAGGACCGCGGGGTCAGCGGCACACAGTGCGAAAGGCGCATCAGCCCCTCCTCGGCAATCACAGCTGCGGGCATCCCACCGCCTCCCCCGCCCGATTGGAAGCATTTGCTTCCCCCCCAAAAAACGAGGAGACCCGCTGACCGGCAGAGGAGGTACAAGGTGGATTTTTCAAGAGAAGAGCTGACGGAAGCCAAGCGACAAATCGATTCGACCCTGCACAAGTTGCGGGAGACGGTGAAAACGCTGGCCGCAAAGGAGCGCCCCGAGCGGTACCGCTCGCAGCTCACCCTGGCCACCCGGCGCATTCGCGCCTTTGAGATCGCCGGCTGCCTGATTGAGGAGCGGCTGTTGGAGAAGTAGCCCCGGCAGACGGGGAGAGGGAGAGACCGGCATGGAAAAAATCGTCAATTACCTGGACATCCCCCAACCGCACAGGGACGCCGTCTTGGAGCGGCTGCCGCAGCTCGGCTTCTGCCCCGCCAAAGGGGGGCAGGCGGCCCTGCGGCGGGAGATGGACTGCTCGCAGAGGGGGAAGCTGCCCCAGTTTGGCTTTGTCTTTCGCGGCGAAGAGCTGGTGGGCTACCTGTTTTTGACGGCAAAGCCGGAAAAGCCCGCCGCCGCGCTCCCCTGGTGGGCGGTGGGAAATGCCGACGAGCTGCCGCCGGAAACCGCCGTCCGGCTGCTGGAATGGGGCATCGCCCTCGCGTCTGACTGTGGCTGCCCGGCGCTGGCCCGGCTGCTGCAGGCCAACTTGAACGGCCAAAAACAGGGCGCAGGCCGCAGGCGGTCGGAGGACTGCCGCTGACGCCTCTCAATGAATTGGAAGGGACTGTTTACATGGACAACAAACCGACGATCAAGATGTACGCCTTTACCATAGACTGTCAAGACCCCGCCGCCCTGGCGGCATTTTACACCCGATTGCTGGGGTGGGAGCTCTTTTTCTCCAATGAGGAGTGGGCCTGCATCGGCCCCGCAGGCGTCGAGCAGGGGGCCTATCCCGGCATCACCTTTCAGCAAAACCCCGCCTACCTGCCGCCCGTCTGGCCGGAGGAACCGGCGGCCCAACAGCAGATGGCTCACCTGGATTTTGCCGTGGACGACCTGGAGGGCGCAGTCGAATACGCCCTTCGCTGCGGGGCGACAGAGGCGGCCGAGCAGTTCTCCGACGGCTGGCGGGTGATGTTCGACCCCGCCGGGCACCCCTTCTGCCTCTGCGCCATGAAGCCGGTCATCGAGAGCGAGCACTTCGCCCTGCTGTAAATGGTTTTCCCCGTACCAAAAAAAGCCCTCTCCCGTCTGGAGAGGGCTTTTTTGCGTGAGGTGGGATGGCCTGCCCACGCCCCTTTCCTCCGGCTTCAAACCGGGCCAAGAGAGGGGAGACAAAGCGGCCGGCCTGGGGAGCAACTTCTCGCCGGTTTGCCCCACCCCGGCAAGACGGGCAGTTCCCGGTCAGAGAACGGCTGCTCCCCTGAAAAGAGGGCGGCCCTTTTCCTCTTTCAGGAGAAGATGCTTAAAACAGTGAGGAGCGCCCAATGGCGGAAAACCCGTCCTCTTCTCCCTGCCAAGATCCAAAAAAGGAGGGTGCGGTGCTTTACCTCTCCGCCTGTTCCCTGGCAAAGGCCGCGGCTGCGGCCAGGTCGGCGGCGCTGGGGTGGGCGAGGGCCGCGTCGAAGTTGGCGAGCATCCCCTTGACCTTTGGATCGCCAGGATTTTCGGCCTGCATCTGCTCGTACCGGCGGCGCACCGAAGGGGGCATCTTCCCCTGGCAGAAAAAGTGTCCGGTGAGACGGCAGCCGCCGGGCAGGTGGGCGGCAAAGCGGGCGGCCAACTGGTCAAAGTAGGCGTCGGAGCCGCCAAACCCGGCGGTGCCGAACAGGGCCACCCGCTGGCCGGACAGCCCCTCCAAAAAGGCGGCCACCTCGGGGGCGCAGTCCCCCTTGTCGGCCCAGGAGCCGACAAACAGCAGCTCGGCCCCGGCGGCCGCGGGGGACGGGGGGCCAAAGGAAAGGCAGCTGTCGGCGGGCAGAGCGTCGCGGATGGCCTCGGCCACCCGGCGGGTGTTGCCGGTCTGGCTGGCAAAAACGACGGCGTAAGTCATCAAAATTCCTCCTCCCGAAAAGGGACTCTTTTCCCCATTATGGCCCCTTTTCAGTGGGATGCAAGGGCATTTATAAAGATTTTTGTTGTATTTTATGAATATAAAACTATTTGTATAATTTGGCGGGCGTTTTCCGGCGTCTATTGGCGAATGGCAGAAGAAGAGAGGGGACGCAAATGCGCCCCCTCTCTCGCCTGTTCGGGTATCTATTTTTCCAAATGCCGGTCAAACCAGGCGGTTATCTCGTCGAGCCGGCGGATGCGGTGCTCGGGTTTGCCCGAGCGGGAGAGCTCGTGGTTCTCCCCGTGGAAGACGCACATCCGGGTCTCCACCCCGTGGAGTTTGAGGGCGGTGAACATCTGGTACCCCTCGGGGATCCAGCAGCGGTAGTCCTCGTCCGAGTGGATGAAGAGGGTGGGCGTCTTGCAGTTGTCGGCGTATTTCAGGGGGGAGTGCCACCAGAGCTTCTCCGCGTCCGACCAGGCGTCGGCGGCCATCTGGTCGGTGCCAAACCAGTAGCCGATGTCGCAGATGTAGGTGAAACTCAGCCAGTTGGAGATGCTGCGCTGGGAGGCCGCGGCCCGGAAGCGGTCGGTGTGGCCGATGATCCAGTTGGTCATAAAGCCGCCGTAGCTGCCGCCGGTGACCCCCACCCGCCCCTCGTCGATGGCGGGATAGCGCTCGAGCACCAAATCGCAAAACTGCATCAAATCATCGTAGTCGTAGGTGCCGTAGGCCCCCCGCAGCTCTGCAAAGGCGTTGCCCTTGCCCTCGCTGCCCCGGGGGTTGCAGTAAAACACAAAGTACCCCTGGCTGGCCCAGAGCTGCATCTCGTGGTAGTACACCTCGCCAAAGGCCGCCTTGGGCCCGCCGTGGATGTCGAGGATGGCCGGCCGCCGCTCCCCCTCCGCCAAGTCGCGGGGGACGAGCACCCAGCCGTCCACCTCCACCCCGTCGGCGTCGGCAAAGGTCAGGTGTTGGGGGGCGATGGGGGGGTACTTCTCCAAATAGGCCCGGTTGAAGGCGGTCACCGGCTGCAGCTGGTCCCCCTCCACCCGGTACACCTCCTGCAGGTTCTGCCCCACCATGGCCACGCAGAGGAGCTGCTCGCCGCAGGCGGAAAAGCCGTCCACCGAGCCGGAGAGGTGCACCCGCTCGGCAAAGGTGCCGCTCTCCAGTTCCAGGGTGTAGAGGTGGGAGGAGTAGCCGTCCAGCCCGGTGAAGTAGAGCTTGCCCCCCTCGCAGGCAAAGGTGGTGCAGCCGCCCAGCCGGCAGTCGCTGGCCACGGCGTCGCAGAGGCTGCGGTCCCGGTCGAGCAGGGTCTCCACCTCCCCGGTCTCGGCGTCCAGGCGAAGGATCTCCGGGTTCTGGTTGATCCCCCAGCGGTCATTTTTCGCCGCCGCCAAAAAGATCCCCTCTTTGGCCATGGCAAACTGCAAAATGGTGTAGTCCCCCTCCAAAAAGGTGCGGGTCTCGCCGCTGGCCAGGTCGTAGAGACAGAAGGTGTGGCTCAGGGGCTGCACCCCCTCAAAGCCCTGCACCGTGTAGCCCACAAACCGCCCGCACCCGGCGACCCGGGCCTGGCAGACCTGCTGGGCGGGGGCGGTGATGGGCTCACAGGTCCCCGTCTGCGCGTCAAAGAGGTAGAGGCGACGGCGCTTGCCGTTTGTGAACCCGGCTCCGTTGCCCCAGTAGGGCAGCTCGTCGATGACCTGGTAGTCGCCGGCCCAGCGGTCCTCCTCCGCGGGGGTGGGGTCGTCCCGCTCCCCCAGGGCGGTCACCAGGTAGCGGCTGCCCTCGACCCGCTGCAACTCCACCGCCTTGAGGGGGACGGTGAAGGCGGGCACCGCCTCGCCCCCGTCCACCGGCAGGCGGTAGTAGGTGGTGGCGTCGGTCTGCTCCCTTTCGGCCTTGGTGCGGGCCGCCGGGAAGAGGAGGTGCCCCTCGTCCTCCCACAGAAAGGCCCGCTCCTCCCCACCGGCGGTGAGGGGGCGGACCTCCCCCTCGCCCACCAGCCAGAGGCGGCTGTCATAGCCGTTGTCCCCGTTGGCCCGGCTCACCACCGCGGCGGCGTGTCCCCCCTCCGGGGAGTGGCGGAGCGCGGAGACAAAGCTGATCTCGCGCAGGCTGCTGGAAGTCATCTTTTCCAATTGTATTTCCCTCCATTTGATGTCTGTTTGCCAGTTCCAAAATGCCGTGGGTCAGCCGGGCCGGCAATCCGCCCCGCCGCCCCAAAAGGTCGTTTCTTCCCGCCCAGCGCCCCGGCCGGGCGGCCCCTCGGGAGAGGTCCCCCCTCCCTGCACCGCCGGTGTCGCAGCCCCCTAAATCAGCGGGCGCACCGCCCGGGAGAAGAGGGAGACAAGCGCCATGGTGGCCCGCTTTTTGGGCGGCACCGGCACGGGCTCCACCGGGCCGGACAGGTAGCCGCCGTCCGGCCCCACCTGGGCGCACTGGGCAAAAAGCCGCTCAAACTCGCCCTGCAGGGCGCGGCAGAAGGCCGGGCTGTCCACCACCAGGGCGGTCTCGGTGTCGATGTAAAAGCTGCGGTCGTCCAGATTAAAGGAGCCCACGGCGGCGATCCGGCCGTCCACCGTGCAGGCCTTGCCGTGGATGGAGTCGGCCCGCTGGTACTCCCAGAGGGCAAAGCCGGTGTCCAGAAAGGCCCCCTTGGCGCACTCGTACCCTGAAAAGGCGGGGAAGTTGGGGGAGGAGTAGGCCGAGTTGGTGAGCAGCCGCGCCCGCTGGGCCCCGCCCGCGATCTGCCGCAGCTCCTCCAGCAGCCGGGGGTTGGCGGTGGCGTAGGGGGTCTGTATGTCCACCTGCCGCCCCCCTTTGAGCAGGGCGGCCAGGGTGGCCCCCAGCACCGGTGGCTTGGGCCCCGGCACCACCGGATTGGTCACCAGGGTGACCCGGTTGGTGGGGAGGGTCTCCTCCCCCGCCGGGCGGGCGGGGCGGTAGTAGTCGGGCCAGCGCGCCTCCCAGCGGGCGGCGATCTGCCGCAACCGCCGCTGGGCAGCCCGCCCCCTGGCAGGGTCGGCCGCGGGGGGAACGGCGGTCTCCCGGGCCGACCAGAGGGCGTCCATGTACCCCTTGACCTGCGAGACGGCGCTCTCCCCTCCCCGCAGGGTGCCGGCGGCGGTGTTTTCCACCAGCACGTCCCGGTCGTAGGTGACCGGCCCGGCGTACCCGGGCGGGTCGCAGTACTCGTCCCCCAGGTTGCGCCCGCCCAGGAGCATCAGCCGGTCGTCGGCGACCAAAAACTTGTCGTGCAGCAGGGCGTTCCACCGCCAGGGGCGCAGGGGGTCAACGGGGTTGTAGAGCCGAAAGCGGATGTTGGGGTGGCTCAAAAGGGCCGCGGGGATGGCGCGGTGCTCCCCCTTCAGTCCCCCCACCTTGCCGTCAAAGAGGACCCGCACCCGCACCCCCCGGTCGGCGGCCCGGATGAGTTCGCCGAAAAAGGCCTCCACGCTCTCCCCCGCCTTGGCGCAGTGGCAGCAAAGGTCCAGGGTCTCCCGCGCCGCCCGCATCACCTCTACCCGGCGGGCAAACCCCGCCCGCGGCTCCTCCACCAGCAGCACCCGGTCCACCCCCTCCCCGTCGCCGCAAAAGGCGTCGGGGGGGAGGGCAGGGGCCGCCTTTTTGGGGAACCAGTAGGCCAGCACGCCCCCCGCCAGGGCGTAACCCAGGTAGCCCCCCAGGGCCATGCCCGCCGCCCGGGCCAGCCGGCGGCTCATCGGGCGCTCTCCCGCCACATCCGGCGAAAGACCGGGACATAGAGCCCCAAAGTGGCCGCCATCACCGCCGCGCAGAGGAGGGCGATGCCGTTTTGCACCCCGCCCGGCAGCCCGGGGAAGAGGAGGAGGACGGCCGCCGCCAGGTAGAGGGTGGCGGTGCAGACCTTGCCAAACCACATGGCCCCGTCGAGCTTGCGCCCCCGCCGCAGCAAAAGCAGCCCCATCACCGCCATGAACCCCTCCTTCACGGCAAAGAGGGCCATCAGCGGCCAGAGGGCGGGGCGGCGCAGCGCCATACAGAGGAGGAGCGCCCCCAGGGTGAGCTTGTCCGCCAGGGGGTCGAGGAACTTGCCCAGCTCGGTGACCATCTGAAAGCGGCGGGCGATCTTTCCGTCAAAGAGGTCGGTCAGCCCCGATAGGGCGACGATCCCCCCCGCCAGGTAGTAGTCGGCCGCCGTCTCGGCGGTGGCAAAGCGCCAGACGAAAAGGGGGATGAGGAGGATGCGAAAGTAGCACATGCAGTTGGGAATGCTCAGCGCCTCCTTGAGGCGGGGTCTTTCCACAGCGAACCACTCCTTCTTCAATTGGTTTCCTCCCCCATCTTAGCACAGCCCGGGGGGTGGCGACAACTGCCAAACAGAATGGCTCCCCCCTCGCTGGCCCGCCTTTCCCCCCGCGCGCCGCCCACGCGTATCTCCCCGCCAGCCGCCGCCGAAAAACGGCACAAAACGGACCGCCGTCGGCCTCCCCCCTCAAAACCGCCGGCACCCAGCGCTGGCCGCCGGCCATCTGTGACAAAATCTCAAAGAGAAGCTCGCCCCCGCCGTGGCCCCACCACAGCGCCCCCTTCTCCTGCCCCCCAAGCGCTCCAACCGGTCGCCCACACCCCGCCGTCTCGCAACAGCCCCCCTTTTCCCCCTTCCCCCGCGCCCCCTTCTCGCCGCGGGGAATGCCTCCCCTCCCGCCACACCACAAAAAGCGCCCCCACTGCCGTTTTGGCAGTGGGGGCGCAGAGAAAACACGATACCACTCGCAGAAAAGGAGGGCCCTCCCAGCTCAGAAAATCCAGCGGAAATCAGACCATCCGCACGGCCTTCCCCTTTTTGGCAGCCTGGGCGATGTTGAAGGAGTGGTCGCCGATGCGCTCTAAATCGTTGAGCACCTCGTCAAAGACCAGGCCGGGCTCGGTCTGGCACTCGTTGCGGCGCAGCCGGGCCACGTGGTTGTCCTGCGAGGTGAGGACCAGCTCGTCCACCCGCTCCTCCAAATCGTGCAGCTCTCCCTCCTCCTCGTCGGTCAAGTCCTGGCGGAGGAAGGCGCCGATGGAGCGGTCAAACAGGTAGAGGTCGGCCTCGTAGATGGTCTCCAGCTCCTGGATGGCCATGGGGGAATAGAGCAGCTCCCTGTCCACAAACATCTCGGTGCGCTCCAGCAGGTTGAGCGCGTGGTCGCCGATGCGCTCGATATCGCTGACCACGTGGAAGATGCGGCTGACGTAGAGGGAGATCCGCCCGGGCATCTCCTGCTTGGTGATCTTCACCAGAAAGTCGGTGATGCCGTGGTTTAGATAGTCGATCAAGTCCTCCTGGTCGCGGATCAACTCGGCCTGGGAGACGTCCGACTTGAGCAGCCCCTCGGCGGCCCGCACAAAGTTGTTGCGGGCGACCCGGCTCATCCGCTCCACCTCTTTTTGGATCTGGGCCACCGCCGCGCTGGGGGAGGTCGCCAGGTTCTTGTCGATGAAGAGGAGGCGGCGCTCGTCCTCGTGGGCCTTGCGGGGGACAAATTTGTAGGACAGCTTGACGATGCCGTTGGTAAAGGGCAGCAGCACCAGGCCGGTGACCACCTTAAAGGCAATGTGGCAGAGGGAGACCTGCACCATGGGCACGGCGGTGAGCATCTCGATCCAGTCGGTGAAGGGGGTGAACAGGGTGATGGGCACAAAGAGGAGGGCGCCGATGACGTTGTAGATGAAGTAGATGCAGGCGGCCCGCTTGGCGTTGTTCTTGGCGCTGATGGCCGAGAGGAAGGGGGGCACCGAGGAGCCGATGTTGATGCCGCAGATGATGAAGGAGGCAAAGTGGATGGGCATCAGCCCCTGCAGGGCCAGGGCCTGCAACACGCCCACGGCGGCGGAAGAGGACTGGATGACCGCGCAGAGCAGCACCCCCACCAGCACCCCGACGATGGGGTTTTTGGCGGTGGTGATGAACTGCTGAAAGGCGGGCACATCCTTGAGGGCGCCCATGGCGCCGCTCATGGTGTCCAGCCCCTGAAAGAGGATGCCGAAGCCCAGCACCACCTGGCCGATGTGCTTGTGGGTGCGCTTCTTGCAGTAGAGGAGGGCTGCCGCGCCGATGAAGATGCAAAAGGGCGCCATGGCCGAGATGTCCAGCGCAATGAGGACGCTGGTGATGGTGGTGCCGATGTTGGCGCCGATGATGACGCCGGTGGCCTGGGCCAGGTTGAGGATGCCGGCGTTGAGAAAGCCCATCACCATAACGGTGGTGGCAGAGGAGGACTGAATGGCCACCGTCACCAGCATCCCCAGCAAAAAGCCCCGCACCGGCGTCCGGGTCAAGGTCTCCATCAGGTTGCTCATCTTGGGCCCGGCGGCTGCCTCCAGCCCGTCGCCCATGTACTTCATGCCAAACAGAAATGCGCCGAGGCCCCCCAGAAGGGCCAGAATGTTGCCAATTCCCATCGTCACACAAACCCACTTTACCGTAATTTTAGGGAGGTCCCCCTCCCCGCAAGATTCGCCGGACTTTTCTTAGAATTTACATTCTTTTTACATACATTATATATTTTAATGATATAGAAATTGTCCGGCAATTGCAATGGGTTGCCGACAAATTCCTGCACAAATTTCAGCCCCCTCCCCTGTGCGGAGAGACAGTCGGCGCGCCACGGCGGGGCTGGTCCGCGGGGAAACCGCCCCCACAGGTGGGAGCGGCGCAGGGGATAGGTGGTGTCCGCGCAGCCCCCGCGGAGAGCTGCAAAGCAAGGAGAGCATGCGCGCCTACAGACGGCTTCTCTCTCATCCGGCCGTACAGCCCCTCTCCCCATTACAGGGAAACACGCGCGCCCGCAAGCGGCCCCCCTCGTCCGACCATACAGTCCCCCTCCCTGCTGCAGGAGAGCACGCGCGCCTACAAACGGCTTTGCTTTCCCTCTGACCCTGGCCCGATCGGCAAACCGCCCGCCGGCAGGGCCCCGGCAGCGCCCTCCCCATCGCCGCAACCGTCCAGATGCCCGCCGGTCCGCCCCCTCCCGCACGGGGACAGAGCGAGGGCCGCTCTCCGCCGTAAGCACCCTGCCGGCAGGTGACAAAACAGCCCCTCCCCCTTCCCTCGCCAGTCCGGCCGGGCCCGGCCCTCAAGCAGGGGCGCACAGCCTCTGAAAAGCCCGCCCGAGCCCGGAGAAATTCGATCCACCCCCCCGTCCGTCCCCCAGCGCCAGGGCAAAAAGGGGCCGCCCCTCCCCCTCCAAACGCCCCCCACCGCCCTCTGCCCCACACTTCCTCCCCACAAAAAAGCGGGAGGCCGGTACACAACCGGCCCCGCGCCTCCAAGGTCACGGGGGAACCCGTTTGGCCACCACCGCCAGGCGGCCGTTCTCCCAGTCGTACACGCAGGTGGAAAGGGTGAGAAAGCTGTCGCCGCAGCTGGCCTCCACCCCGGTGTCGTAGAGGGACCCCTCCTTGATGTTCTCGTAGAAATAGGCAAAGGACGCCTCGTCGGGGAAATCGGTCTCGGCGTAGTAGCGGAACCCCTCCTCCCCCTGGCGGTAGACCCGGGTGAGGAGCACCGCCACCACCTGGTACTCCCCCGCCTGGGTCAGGGTGTCAAAGCGCAGGGTGGGGTGCGCCCGGCAGAAGGTCGCGTCGCGGTATCCCTCCAGCGGGCCGAACATCTCCTCGCTGTGGGGCATGTTGTGGCCGTAGACGATCAGGTTGTCCGGCCGGTCCTCCAAAGAGATCTCATGCTTGATGAAGGGGGTGCCGAAGCGGTCCTCCTCGCGGGCGAAGTTGTGGGTCAGGTAGTAGGGGGCGGCCCGCTCCCGCACCACCGGAAAGTCGACCCCCGTCCCCTCGACGGCGATCCATCCCACCAGGTCGCTGTTCTGGGTGTAAAGGGGTTGCAGATAGGCCAGCGGGTCCTCCGGCGGGGCGGCCAGAGCCTCCCCCGCCGCCTGCAGGTGCGGCGCCGCCACCGCCCGGGAGGTGGCGGGGAGAAGCCCCGCCAGAGCCGGGGTAGAGGCGACCAGCAGGCAGAGGACAAGGGCCGCCCCCGCGGTCCCGCCCCCGCGCAAAGCCCGCTCCCCCACCCGTCCCAGGCCGTCCCCCGCCCGGCGGAGCAGGGCGAGGCATCGCTCTCCCAGCCACTCCCCCAGGGCCAGCAGGCCGTAGCCCGCCGCCCGCCCGAGCAGCGCCAGCCGCTCCAGCGCCCACTCCCCCAAAGCGGGGAGAGCCAGCAGGGCCACCCGCGCCAAAAGGGGGATCCGCCCCGCCCCAGTGGGCCGCGGGGCCGATTTTTCGCCGCGGTCCATCCCGCCGCCCCCTTTCTCTGCAAAAGAAAGGATGTGATCGACTCACACCCTTTCTCCGCGGCCTCTCACCGCGCGGTCAAAGCGGATCTAGCGGATCGGACCCACACCGCGGCGCAGCTTCCAGAAGAGGAAGGCGCCCACCGACAGGGCCCCCAGACCGACGGCCCAACCGGCAGGCTGGGCGGGCGCGCCGGTATTGGGCTCGTCGTCCAACCGGCCGGGCTCTGCAGGGGTCCCGCCCTTCTCCCCCTGATAGGCGATGGCGCAGGTGGAAAACTTGCCGACCGTCAGGGTGAGGGTGCTCCCGTCGGCGCTCAGGGCGATCCCCTCCCCCCCGCTGTTGGCCGTCTCGGTGAGGACGTCCACCTTCCCCTGGTGGGAGCGGTAGACCGCGTAACCGGTCTTCCCCTGCAGCGGCGCGGGCAGCTGGATGGAAATCTGGATGGGCCGATCCAGCTGCGCCACCGGGCCGGATTCGCCGGCCACCAACCGGCCCGCCGCATCCTTGACCTCCTTGTCGACGGTCAGTTCCAGGACCAACCCCACGGTGTGCCCGTCGCCCTCGGCGCGGGTGAGGATGTCGCCGTAGTCAGCGGCCTCCTTCCCCTCTCTCACCGTCAGGGTTACTGAGGTGGCGTTCCCCTCGGTGGGGCTGGCCAGGGCGGCCGCCGCGCCCTTGAGCCCCTGTACCGAGATGGCGTCGGCGGCCACCTCACCGCTCTCGACGGCAACGCCCGCCTCCACGGTGGAGCCGACGACCGCGCTCAGGGTGAAGACGGGGATCTGCAAGCTGTCCTTGATGACGTAGTCCACCCGGTAGGCGGTCCCCGGCTTGGGGGCCTCGGGCAGGGAAAAGGTCTCCTCCTCCCTGTGGACCGTGCCGGCGGCAAAGGAGACGCTGGGCTCGCTCTTGCTGGCCACCTGGCGCACCTGGTTGCCCTCGCTGTCCAGCTCCTTGACGGCGTACTCCACCCCAAAGGTCCCCCCGCTGACCGAGGTGACCGAGACCGAGGTGACAATCTCCTGCCCGTTGAGGGCGGCGGTGACGGTGGAGCTGCCCCTGTCGAACTGGCCACCCGCGTTGCCGCCGTTGACGACCAGGGTGACGGTGCGCACAAAGACGATCCAGCCGCTGTTGGTCTTGACGGCGATGCTGTTTTCCTGCCCGTCGCACAGGGACTTCAGGGCGTCGCCGGTCACCTCGAGGACGCTGGTATTCCACTCCTCGTCCATCCCGGTGAGGATGCCCACCGAGTGCCCGTTGAGAAAGACCTCGTCGATCTCGTCCGGGGCGTCCACATCGTAGGCGTAGATGACCAGTTGAGCCGAGGTGACCCCCTGTTTGGGGTCTGCAAACTTGACCGGGTCAAAGGGGCTGTCCTCGGTGTTGGTCAGGTCGGCCCCGCCGCCGCTGCCGGTCTCGCCGCTGGCAAAGACCTCGATGTTCTCGCCCGCCGGTCCCGCCGCCAGGGCCGCAGTGGCCGGGAAGGCCAGCAGGGCCGCCAGAAGAAGGCTGACCAGCCGTTTTGCCGGGTGTTTTTTCATGTTGCCGCAATCCTTTCTCTTCTCCCAAATGTTCGGGTTTTCTTTTTTCATCATATCAGCGGCAAATGGGGAAAACAATCGGCGCATCCCCTCTTGTGAAACCTTGTCAAATGGCCCTCAACCCGCACCTGTGCCATTTGGTCACAATTTCTTTCCTGTACTTTCATTTCGTGACTTTTTAAGGGGAAGCCACAAAAAAAGGCCCCCGCCCAAGCGGGGGACCCTCCTTTAAATACCCTGTTTTTCTATCCCTCTTTCACCAGGCAGAGGGGGTGACCCGCGGGGTCGAGAACGGTGGTGAACACCTCGCCGCCAAACTGGGCGTCGGCCTTTCTGCCGCCCAACGCCTCGGCCTTGGCGACAGCCTCCGCCACGTCGGGCACCAAAAAGTCAAAGTGGACCTGCTTTTGCTGGCGGCCTTCCTCCTCCGGCCAGACGGGGGAGACGTAGTCCTCCTCCTGCACAAAGAGAAGGGTGACCCCGGCGGCGCTGGTGAGGGTGGGGTGACCAAACATCTCCCCCCGCTTCCAGCCGAGAAGGCCCTCGTAAAAGGCGCAGAGCTGCCCCTCGTCGGCGCAGTCGACCACGATGTCGGCAAGGCGAATTTCAGCGGACATAACAATTCCTCCTTTTTCCAGAAACAGGTTTTTTCCCTGCCTCCAGTGTAGCACAAAGCCGCAGGGGGTGGCAAGGGCATTCGGCCGCCGTCCCCGCGGGCCGACCCCACCGGGCGGAAGTCCAGCTCTCTCCTCCCCACGCAGGGCAGACCCGTCACTCAAAAGTCCGCCCCCTGTTCCCCCCGCAGCACGAACTCACGCCGGAAAAGCATCCGATCTTCCCGCCGCGGGTCGTCGCCCTGCAAGGCAGTCTCCTCCGCCCCCAATCGCCGCAACCCAAATCCCGTCTCTTCCCCGCCTACCAGGACCCAGTTCCCCGCCCAGACAGACCCCCGGGCAAAAAGGGGACACAGCCCCCACCGCAACCAATTCAGCCAGGGCAGACCCGCGCCGATGCTTTTCCCCCGCAGCGCGAACTCACACCAGAAAGGCAGACGACCTTCCCGCCGCAGGTCGTCCCCTGGCAGGGACGTCACCCCCCAACATCGCTCCTTCCCTGCCCGCCAGGGCCCACTCTCCTACACCCAGACAGACCTCCGGTCAAAAAGGCGCGCAGCCACCCGCAACCGCCCCGACCGGAACATTCCCCCTTTCTCCCCGCCCCGACCGTGAGGTCCCCCCTCCCCTTCTGCCTTCGCAGGGGCAACCAGAAACGCCCCCTCGCTTCCGCCCGGGACACCTGCCCCACTGTCCCATTGCCCCCTCGCCCCTCCACCAGGCGAAACCGGCGCCGGGCAGTCCCCTTATCACAAGCAAAAAAGGGAAGGCGCCGCCTTCCCCTTTTCACCTGTATCCGCCCATCAAACAGCGGCGACGGCCGGCCCCTCTCCCCGGGCCAGGCGACTACCCTTCCTCCCCCCAGGCCTCGCCCAGCAGCCGCACCCCCGCGCAGATCGCCTCCTCCGAGAGGCCGGCAAACCCCAGCAGCACCGTGTCCCCGCCGTAGCGCGCCCGCTCCATCCAGTAGCGGGAGACCGGGTAGACCCGCACCTGCCGGGCCAGGGCGCGGCGGATGAGCTCCTCCTCCCCCCGCCCCTCCAGCGACTGCACCAGCAGGTGCAGCCCCGCGTTCTCCCCCTGCACGGCAAAGCGCCCGCCCAGCTCCTCCTTCAGGCAGCGCACCAGCAGGTCGTGCTTCTTGCGGTTGGCGGTGCAGACCCGGCGGAGGTGCGCCTCCCACCTCTCCGAGCCCAAAAACCGCTCCAACACCTTCTGCTCCAGTATCGAGACCGAGGCCGGGTACTCGGCGAACCCGCGGTCGTACACCTCGGTCAGCAGGGGCGGCAGCACCATGTAGCTGACCCGCAGCCCCGGCGAGAGGATCTTGGAGAGGGTGCCCATGTAGACCACGTTGTCCCCGGGGCTGAGGCTGGCGATGGAGGGGATGGGCCGGCTGTGGTAGCGAAACTCGCTGTCGTAGTCGTCCTCGATGACGATCCCGCCGGTCTGCCGGGCCCAGTTGAGCAGTTGGTGCCGCTTTTGAATGGAGAGCACCGCCCCTCCGGGGAACTGGTGGGAGGGGGTGGTGTAAACCGCCCCCGCGCCGCTGCCCGCCAGGGCGTCGACGCAGAGGCCGTCCCCCTCCACCGGGATGGGCAGCAGCCCGAGGCCGCACTTGGCAAACACCTCTTTGGCGTTGGGGTAGCCCGGGTCCTCCATCGCCACCTGCCCCCACCGGGGGCGCAGCATCTGCCCCAACAGGCTCAGGGCGTAGGTGGTCCCGGCGCAGATGAGCACCTGTTCGGGCGCGCAGACCACCCCCCGGGAGCGGCGGAGGTAGCGGGCCACCTCCCGGCGCAGGCCGTAGGCCCCCTTGCCGCTGCTGTACCCCACCAGCTCCTCCGGCTGCAGCTCGTCCAGGGCCTGGGCCGTCCACCTCCGCCAAAGCCCCAGGGGGAAGTCGTGGGGATCCAGCTGCCCATACTGAAAGTCGACGCGCACCCGCTCGCCCAGGGGCGGGGGCGGCGCTTCCCGCCTCTCGGCGGGGGCCGGGGGCGGGCAGGGCCCCAGCTCCACCAGCTGCTGCACCTCGTACCCGCTCCCCTGGCGGCTGCTCACATACCCCTCCACCACCAGCTGGGCGTAGGCGTTCTCCACCGTGTTCCGCCCCACCGCCAGGGTGGCGGCCAGGGCCCGGGTGGAGGGCAGCCGCTCCCCCGGGCGCAGCTGTCCGGCGGCGATCATCTCCTTGATCTGGCGGTAAATTTGTACGTACAGGGGGTCGCCGTCCCTCTCTTCAAGCAGGATGAACACCCGACATCGCCTCCAACTGGCTCCTATAAATTCTCTCAAATTGGCTCTTTCTAACAAGCCAATTATATCCTATACTGGTGCCAGAAAGCAAATCACACCGCAATCCAATGAGGAGGACCGCAACATGCTGGACAAAAAACTGCTCGACATTCTCGCCCACGAAGGGGTGGTGGCCATCGTCTCCTGCTGCGAGAACGAACCCCACGTGGTCAACACCTGGCACAGCTATATCAACATCACCGAGGACGACCGCCTGCTCATCCCCGCCGGGGGGATGACCAGCATCGAAAAGGACACGTCTGCCAACAACAAGGTGCTGCTGGCCCTGGGCAGCAACCAGGTGGAAGGCAGCGGCGGCTCCATGGGCGCCGGCTTCCGCCTCGAGGGGACCGCCCGCTTCCTCACCTCCGGCCCCGACTTTGAGAAGATGGTCGCCCAGTTCCCCTGGCTCAGCCGGGTACTGGAAGTCACCGTCACCTCCCTCAAGGAGACCATGTAGCCCCCCACGCCCCAAAACGAACCGCCGGCAGCGCTTGCCGGCGGTTCGTTTTTCATTTCTGTCTCATCGGCTGGGCATCTCAAAGGGGGCCAGGGCCTCGTTCAAAAAGGCACCAAAGGGCCGCATCTTCAAAAAGAGGGCGGCGGCAAAGTCCACAAAGTCGGGGGTCAAAAGCTGCTCGTCGCCCAGCGGGTACTCCAGGTACCAGCTCTTGTTCTTCAGGTACTGGGCCTGGGGGTAATCCGGGTCGTAGCCCCGGGGAACGTTTTTGAGGGCGCTGCCGCCCACGGTGAAATGCGCCCGAAAGTCGGGGGCGTCGAGGATCTCCCCCCAGCGTTCCCCCTGGGCGGCAATGGCGTCCCGCACCAGGGTCGTGGCGTCCCGGAACATGTCGGCAAAGAGCCCCCCGCCCAGGAAAGAGCGCCCCCCCGGCCGCAAAAAGAGGTAGTAGCCCACCGGCACCGGCAGCTTCCCCCTAGGGCCGATGTGGGCGCGGAAAGACGGGTTGTAGGGGGACTTGTCCCGGCTGAAGCGGGTGTCCCGCATCAGTTTAAAGGTGAGGGTCTTGGGCGCGGCCAGGGGGATTTCCGGATCCCCCCGATGCAGGGCGAGGTTCAGTTCCCCCACCAGCTGCTCAAAGGCGGCGGTGGCCCGCCGGTACCCCTCCTCGTGGGCGTGAAACCAGTCCCTGTCGTTGTGCTCCTCCAGCTCCCGCAGAAAGGAGAGCATCTCCTCCATCTTCATCCCTTCGCCCCCTCTGTCTGCATCACGGTGGCAAAACTGCCCGAGGCCAGCAGCCCCTTCACCCAGTCGCGCACCTCTTCGGGGGTGCGGTAGGCGGGCAGGTCGGCAAACACCTGGGAGAGCCCGTCCAGCTCCTCCATGGCGTCGGTGAACTGGGCGATGTCCCGGTAGCTGCACTCCTCCAGCCCGGGGAAGACCAGGTGCTCGGGGTCGATGCGGTGGGTGGCGATGGCGTAGTTGGTCCGCCGCTTGCAGGAACAGCCCCCACCGCCCAGGCCGCAGTACTCCCCCAAAAAGGCGCCCACCTTTTTGCGGATGCGGGAGAGCCGCTGCCGGTAGGCCGCGGGGTTCAGGCCGAGGATGTCGGCGGCCACCCGGCTGTCCAGGCGGAACATGGTGCCCAGCACGTAGATGCAGCGGCTCTCGGCGTCCAGGCACTGGAGCATGACGTTGGTGCAGGAGAGCTTGAGCTCCCGCTCCAACAGCCCCTGGTCCACCCCGCCGCCCAGGTCGGGGACATCCCGCTCCCGGCCGGAGGCGATGTCCTCGCCGTAGATTTCAAAGCTCAGGGGGCGCTGGGCGAACATCCCCTTTTTGTAGTCTCGCAGGTGGTTGAGTGCAATGCGGAACACCCAGGTGGAGAGGCTCGACTCCTGCCGGAAAGAGGAGAGCCGGGTCATCACCTTGATGAGGACCTCCTGGGTGGCGTCCTCCGCGTCGGGGAGGAGCCCCAGCATCCGCAGGGAGAGGTTGAACACCAAGTCCTGCACCCCGGCCAACACCTCTTCCAGCGCCTTCTGGTCGCCGGCGACGGCCCGTTCAATGGTCTGTTTTTCCAGTGCGGTCAAATCATTCATGCGCACACCTCCTATACATAGTTAGACGGCGCGCGCCGCCGGTTGTGACAGTCCATTCAAAGATTGGCTCAGTTTTTGTCGGCGCAGCTCGCCAGCCAGCGCGCCCGGCTCAGGCAGGTGATGTGCTCGGTGCGAACATCCCCCATCAGCGGCCAGGGGACGTCCCTGTCGGTGCGGCAGTAGAGGAACCCGCACTTCTCCTGCACCCGGCGGGACTTCTCGTTCCCCTCGAAAGACCCACACCAGACCCGCTCCAGCCCCAGCTCCTCAAACCCGTGGCGCAGCAGCTCCCGCACCGCCTCGGGGATGAGCCCCCGCCCCCAGTAGGGCACCCCCAGCCAGTAGCCGATCTCGGCCTCCCCCTCCTTCAAGGGGAGGTTGCTGCCCTCGCCGAACAGCAGGCCGATGCTGCCCACCGGCTCGCCCGTCTCCCGCAGCACCACCGCAAAGGTGTAGGGGGCCGAGAGCACCCCCTCGATGAGTTTGCGGCTGTTTTCCACGCTGGTGTGGGGCGGCCAGCCCGCGGCGGGGCCGACCCGGGGGTCCTTTGCCAGTTGGTAGAGCGCCGGCGCGTCCTCCGGCCGCCAGGGCCGCAGGACCAGGCGCTGGGTTTCAAAGATCACAGTGCATTCCTCCTCTGTGTTCTGCCTCTCCCCTCCGCCTTTGGCGGCGGGGGAAAGGCGCAAGTATGCAGGCGGTTCGTCCCTCTTCCTACCACCGAGAAGCCCCTGTCGCCCACCCCGGTGTCGTGTGCAAAGACGCCAAAGCACCCTCTCTAAACGCATATTTTGACTATTGTATCATGGGCCTGTCCGCCCGTCCAGCGGGAAAAATTGCTCTCTTCCTCCCCTCCTCCCCACCGCCTTGAGAATAGCAGCTTAAAGTGATAGGATAAGCAAAATGATTCCCCTCTTCCCAAAAGGTGGACCTCCCCCCGCCCGCAGGCGGACAAACAAAAAAAGGATGTGTTTTCATGTGCGAAAAGACAAGGTGCGCCTGGGCGGGGGAACTCCCCCTCTCCATCGCCTATCACGACCGCGAGTGGGGCCGCCCCGTGCGCGAGGACAACAAGCTGTTTGAAATGCTGATTTTAGAGGGGATGCAGGCCGGTCTCAGTTGGAACACCGTCCTCAAAAAGAGGGAGGCGTTTCGCCAGGCCTTCGACGGCTTCGACCCCGCCAAAGTGGCCCTCTACGACGAGGCCAAGGTGCAACAGCTGCTGCAAAACAAAGACATCATCCGCAACCGCCTCAAGGTGCGCGCCGCCGTCACCAATGCCCAGGCCTTTTTAAAGGTGCAGGAGCGCTGCGGCAGCTTCCACCAGTTCCTCTGGGCCTATGTGGGCGACACCCCCATCACAAACCACTGGCAGAAGATGGAGGAGGTGCCGCCCAGCACCCCCCTCTCCGACCAAATCAGCAGGGACCTGAAAAAGCTGGGCTTCAAGTTTGTCGGCTCCACCATCGTCTACGCCTATATGCAGTCCGTCGGCATGGTCAACGACCACCTGACAAGCTGCTTTGTCTACCGCGAGATGCAGGGCTAGCCCCGCCCCCAAGCAAAAGAGCGCCCCGGACAGACCCGTCCGGGGCGCTTCTCTATTCCTCTTCCCATTTCCCCGCCCCGCACCCGCCCATAAAGTGGGCGGAGCGGGGACTGGTGGCTGCAAAGCGGCTGTTTTCGTAGGCCGCATAGGCCGCGTCGCCGGCCTCTTTGGCCACCCGCGCCACCTCCCGCAGCAGCAGGGAGAGCGCCAGGCAGCCAAAGGCAGCAAGGACCGATGTCCCCCCGTTCAACAGCGCCACTTCACCGGGCAGCCAGCCGCAGGGTCCGGCCAAACCGCACAAAAGGGCCAGCACCGCAAACGGCACCCCCGCCGGGGCCAGCGCCCGGGCCGCCCGGCGGGCCCACTGCTCCCTCTGCAACGCCCGCTCCCAACGGGCGTAGGCCCGGTTCGCCTTTTCCAGGGAGGGTGGATGGTAGATGGGCCGGCAAGAGCCCACAAGCGGGCAGTCGTGGCGCGTTCTCTTTTTCACAGCTCTGCCTCCCCCCACACATACCGTATCGCTTCAGAATGTTTTCATGAGATGCGCCGACATCGCAATCTGCGCTATAATATAGGAGTGGATGTGCGCAAATTTACAACTGTATTTTGCTGCACAGGTCATTTTAAAGGGGGAATGCTGCCTCTTTGGTCTTCCTCCAGCAACTCCCCCGCAGGGACACCCAAAACCTCCGCCATCTTGAAAAGGGTCTCTAGTGAGACCCCTTTGGTAGTCCCTACCCCCTCGACCTGGGAAATGAAATTGTTGCTCCTGCCAATCTTCTCCGCGAATGCTTCCTAAGTGTATCCAGCCCGCTTGCGGTAATAGGCAATTTTTAGCCCCAATATCCGGTAGCGCTCCGGGTAATCGGTTTTCACAATATCACTTCCCCTCCCCATTATTTTATCAATACTGTGGGCGCGTTTTAACAAACCGATGGTAAGTGTTTCCTTACTTTGAGGGAACTTTCTTCCTTTTATAGAAGTTCCTAGAAAAATAGCTTTTCCCCATTCATTTTATATCGCGTAGCCCATATTTTGAAAAAATGCTACAATCCTGTTGCATTCCATAAAAAACTCTTTACCCAGTGGATATATCATAAAGAGGAGGTCCCCATGACCATTGTCGACTTCACCCCATCCCACATCCCCGCAGCCAGCGCCCTCGCTCTGGCCGATTACCGGGAGCAGCAGCGCCGCCTTCCCGCCCTGCCGGCGGTCGAGGAGGGGCTGGACCTGACCCCCTTTGCCGCGGTCGGCCTGGGCGTCACCGCCTTCGAGGGCGGGCGGATGGTAGGCTTTCTCAGCGTCGGCCCGCCCTTCGACAACGCCTTTGGCTCCACCCGCTGCCGGGGGGTCTTTTCCCCCATGGGCGCCCACGCCGCCGCACCGGAGCGGCGGGGGCCGGTCTACGCCGCCATGTACCAGCGCGCCGCCGCCAAGTGGGTGCGGGCTGGGGCCCTCAGCCACGCCGTCGCCCTCTACGCCCAGGGGGAGGAGGCCCAGCGCCAGTTCTTCCAGTACGGCTTCGGCCTGCGTTGTGTCGACGCCATCCGCCCCATGGAGCCGATCGACTGCCCACCCCCCAAGGGGTACTCCTTCTTCGAGCTGCCCCCCGCCCAATTTTCCTCCGTCTACCCCTTTGAGGAGCTGCTCGACCGGCACTTCCGGGAGAGCCCGACCTTTATGGCCCGCCCGCTGGAGAGCTGCGACGCCTTCTGCCGCTCCTGCGCGGCGGAGGGCGACCGCTGCTTTGCCGCCGCCTTTCAGGGCCGGTTGTGCGCCTATCTAAAACTGTCCGCCAAGGGCGAGACCTTCCTCTCCCCCTCCCCCCGCTACCGCCACATCACCGGCGCTTTCTGCCTGGGGGAGCACCGCGGCAAAGAGGTCGTGCAAACCCTTCTGAACTGCGCCATCCGATCCCTAAAGGGGGAGGGGTACACCCACCTCGGCGTGGACTTTGAGAGCATCAACCCCGCCGCCCACGCCTTTTGGTGCAAGTATTTCTCCCCCTACACCCACGGCCTGGTGCGCCGCGTCGACGAGCGGATACTGGACCCCCTCCCGCTCTGATTTCCCCCGCCCTCTCCCCCTCATTTAGACACTTCCCCCCATCTGTCCAAACTTTTTACAATCGCGCCCCCCTGTCAAAAAATGCGCCAGGGGGGGGCGATTGTCTATGGCGGCGGGGCCCGGGGGGGAGTAGGATAGAGCCATCGAGAGAAGAGACCCATCCACCAAAGACAAAACGGAGGGATTTTTGATGTACTATTCCAACGGCAACTACGAGGCCTTTGCCCGCCCTGAAAAACCCGAGGGGGTTGACCGCAAGTCCGCCTACCTGGTGGGCAGCGGCCTGGCATCTCTGGCGGCGGCCTGCTTCCTGGTGCGCGACGGCCAGATGAAGGGCGAACACATCCACATTTTAGAGGAGCTCTCCCTCCCCGGCGGCGCCTGCGACGGCATCAACGACCCGCAGCGGGGGTTCATCGTCCGCGGCGGGCGGGAGATGGAGAACCACTTCGAGTGCCTGTGGGACCTGTTCCGCTCCATCCCCTCCATCGAGACCGAGGGGGTCAGCGTTCTCGACGAGTACTACTGGCTCAACAAGCACGACCCCAACTACTCCCTGATGCGGGCCTCGGTCAACCGGGGGGAGGACGCCCACACCGACGGCAAATTCGCCCTCTCGGACAAGGCGGCCGCCGAGATCGTCAAGCTGTTTTTCACCAAGAACGAGGACCTCTACGACAAGACCATCGACGACGTGTTCGACGAGGAGTTCTACTCCTCCAACTTCTGGCTCTACTGGCAGACCATGTTCGCCTTTGAAAAGTGGCACAGCGCCCTGGAGATGAAACTCTACATCCAGCGCTTCATCCACCACATCGGCGGGCTGCCCGACTTTTCGGCCCTCAAATTCACCAAGTACAACCAGTACGAATCGCTGATCCTGCCCATGGTCAAGTACCTGGAGGGGCACAACGTGGACTTTCAGTACGGCGTGCAGGTGCAAAACGTCCTCTTTGAAAAGAGCGGCGGCAAAAAGGTGGCCCGGCAGATCCAGTGCCTGCGGAATGGCCGGGAGGAGCGCATCGACCTCCTCGAGGACGACCTGGTCTTTGTCACCAACGGCAGCTGCACCGAGAACTCCACCCTGGGGGACGACGACCACGCCCCCGCCCAGACCACCCAAAACGGCGAGGGCGGCTGCTGGCAGCTCTGGAAAAACATCGCCGCCCAGGACCCCGCCTTCGGCCGGCCGGAGAAGTTCTGCGGCAACATCCCCAAGACCAACTGGGAGTCGGCCACCATCACCACCCTGGACGGCCGCATCCCCCCCTACATCCAAAAGATGTGCAAGCGCGACCCCTTCTCGGGCAAGGTGGTCACCGGCGGCATCATCACCGTCAAGGACTCCAGCTGGCTGATGAGCTTCACCCTCAACCGCCAGCCCCACTTCAAGGAGCAGCCGAAGGACCAGTTGGTGGTCTGGGTGTACGGCCTCTACACCGACGTGCCGGGCGACTACGTGAAAAAGCCGATGCGCCAGTGCACCGGCCGGGAGATCACCATGGAGTGGCTCTACCACATGGGGGTGCCGGAGGAGGAGATCCCCGAGCTGGCGGCCACCGGGGCCCACTGCATCCCCTGCATGATGCCCTATATCACCTCCTTCTTCATGCCCCGCACGGCGGGCGACCGCCCCAAAGTGGTGCCCGAGGGCTGCGTCAACTTCGCCTTCATCGGCCAGTTCGCCGACACGGTGCGCGACACCGTCTTCACCACCGAGTACTCGGTGCGCACCGCCATGGAGGCCGTCTACACCCTGCTGGATGTGGACCGCGGGGTGCCGGAGGTCTTTAACTCCTGCTACGACGTGCGGGTGCTGCTGGACTCCACCTCCAAGATGATGGACGGCAAAAAACTCACCGACATCAAGCTGCCCTTCCTGGCCGGGCTGGTGGAAAAGGCCACCATGAAAAAGATTTCGGGCACGGTCATCGAGGAGCTGCTGGCGCGCTACCACCTCATCTAGACGCAGCCCTCAGCTCCCCTCTCTCCCCCCTCCTTTCCCAAAATGCGAAAAAAGGTGCGGCCTCCGGGCCGCGCCTTTTTTGCCGAATGCGCCGGGAAACAGCGCAAAACAGGGCAAAAGAAGGGTTAATTTGTTATATTGTAGCTATATATTCCAATTTGTATAGCAAAAAGAGGGCCCCCCCGCCCTTTTCGGCGGGGGTGAATTGTGCTATATTGGTAACGATACAGGAAAACGCCAGAGGGAAGGGAAGCGGTGTCATGCTGCCGGAGGAACACGACGAGCAGGCCATGCGCGAAGTGGCAGAAAAGAAAAAAGCGGTCATGCGGGAGGTCGTCAGCTGGGTCAAGGTGTTTGCGGTGGCGGTGGCGCTGGCCCTCTTCATCGGGCTGGTGGTCATCGTCAATGCCCAGGTGCCCACCTCCTCGATGGAGGACACCATCATGCCCGGGGACCGCATCATCGCCCTGCGGCTGGCCTACACCTTCGGCGAGCCCCAGCGGGGGGACGTGGCGGTCTTCTACCCGCCGGACGAACACCGCCTCTACGTCAAGCGGGTGATCGGGATCCCGGGGGACGAGATCGAAATCGAGAGCGGCGTCCTCTACCGCAACGGCGAGATGGTGGAGGAGCCCTATGTCAAGGGCATCCCCCAGGGGGACTACGGCCCCTACACCGTGCCGGAGGGGCACTATTTCCTCATGGGGGACAACCGCAACGACTCGCTGGACGCCCGCTTTTGGAGCACCCCCTACGTCCCCAAAAAAGACATGCTGGGCAAGGTGCTCTTCCGCTACTACCCCTCCATCAGCAAGGTGGAGTAGCCGAAGGGAGGGAACTGCCGTGCAAAAGCGGATCTATGCCCGGGTTTCGGGCTGGGTGCAGGGGGTCGGCTTTCGCTACTTTGTCAAGTACACCGCCAGCCTCCACGGCCTCACCGGCTGGGTGCACAACCGGGAGGACGGGGACGTGGAGCTGGAGGTACAGGGCCCCCCCGCCGAGCTGGACGCCTTTTTGGAGGCGGTGCGGGAGGGGAACCGCTGGTCCCAGGTGGAGGGGGTGGAGACCCGCCGACTGGACCCCATCCGCGAAAATGGGTTCGAGGTGCTCTAAAGGCCCCGCCCTTTCCACCCGCGCCGCCAGACATCCCCGAGGGGAGCGGCCGTGCCGCCCCTTCCCCGCGCAAATCCCCCGCCACACAGGGGGCAGCCCCCCGCCCACGCCATCTGCCCCTCACCCCCCTTGCCAAAAAGGCCGCCGCCAGAGAGCAGCGGCCTTTTTTGGCGGGGGGAAAGCTGGACCCGCCGCCCCCTTCTCTCCCCTCCGGCCGCACCCGCGGCCCCGCCCTCCTGCGGCAAAAAAAGGGGCGGCCGAGGGGGGGCGACACCCCCTTCCTTACAACCGCCGCACCCCCGCAAAAACATGCGCGGCCGCCCGGCGGCATTCTCTCGCCTCCCCCACCAAAAAAGGGGCGAACAGACCGTTTTTCTCGGTCCGTTCGCCCCTTTGGCGCTATTCTCTCAAAAATCGCTCAGCATTCATCATTCAGCCTTCGGCCCGCTCCTCCCGGCGGCTCCGCTCCGGCGCCACCATGTCCAAAACAATGGCAGCCGCCCAGAGCAGCAGGGCCGGCAGGTCGTACCCACAGCGGATGTGGGCGGCCAAAAAGGCGGCCGCTGCGGTCATGAGGGCCAGCAGCAGGGCCCGGCCCAGGCCCACCCGGCGGGTGCGCCGCCCCTCCTCGTCCTCCTCCCAGCGGCGAAGCAGCAGGCGGGAGAGGCCCAGGTGGCAGAGGGTGAGCAGCGCCCCCAACAGGGCCAGCCAGTGGATAGGGCAGCCGTTGTGCAGCCCTCCCAGAGCGGAGCCGGAGCCGCCGCCCCGGCCGTCCGACCAGTCGGCCCCCTCCATCCCCGTAAAGGGGGTAGAGGAGTGCTCCAGCTCGCCGGAGATGTCCCCCTCCTGCAGCAGATACCGCAAAAAGAGGGAGGTGCGATTCCCGGCGGAGTCCTCCAGGGTGTAGACGATCAGGTATTCCCCCGGCCGGGTGGTGTCGATGCCCTCCACCGCCTTCCCGTCCCGGCTCACGGCAAAGCGCACCTCTTTCAACCTCCCGTCCGGCTGGGCAGAGGTGAACTGGTACCGGCTGCCCAGAAAGGCCCGCAGCTCCTCCCCGTCCAGCCAGCCGCCCGACAGCGGCGGGTCGGTGATGGTCTGCACCAGCCGGTCCGTCACCGTGGCGTACTTGGTCCCGCTCTGCCAGTCCTCCACGATCTCCGGCTCCTCCAGCTCGCTCCCCGGCTCCACCGTCGGGTCGCTGGGGTCGTAGTCCACCCAGGGCGGGCTCCCCACCGGCAAAAAGGTGTAGGTCAGGTAGACGGTAGTCTTGTTCCCCCGGCTGTCGGTGGCCGTCTGGCTGATGACGCAGCTCCCCGGCTTGGCGGTGTCGTACCCCGCCGCCGTCACGTCCTTGCCGTCCTGGGTCACGCGGATGGGCGAGAGGGTCAGTTCCCCGTCCCCCTGCTGGCTCACAAACCCGTACCGCCCGGCGAAGATCTGCTGGGCCACCTCCCCCGTCAGGCTCCCGCCATAGGCCCCGGGCTCCCTGACCCCCTCGGCGATCTGCTCGTAGATATAAGCGTGGCTCCGACCGGTCTCCGGGTCCTCCTTGATCACCGGCTGGGGCACCGGCTTCAGGGGGTCAAAGGGCGGGCCCACCGGCGGGGTCCCCTCCTCCTGCCGCTCCACCGCCGGCGCGTCCGGGTCGATGAGGGTGTCGGTCAGGTAGAGGGTGGTGGTGTTCCCGTCCGCGTCGGTGGCGGTGCAGACCACCACAAAGCTGCCCGGCTGGGTGGTGTCCACCCCCTGGTCGCTCACGTCCGCCCCCTTCTGGGTGATGGCATAGGTGTAAGTGAGGGCCTCGTCCCGCCCCACGTTGGAGGCAAAGCCGTATCTCTGGGCCATCAGCTCCGCCGCGTCCT
>NZ_JBQHTP010000014.1:0-77558 GCF_052065655.1 Bittarella sp. HCP28S3_D9
GGGGTTTGTGTGGTATGTGTGGCGGCTGGGGGGCGCCGGGGCCGCGGCGGCGGTGCGCCGGGCGGTGGTGCAGTGCTACGCCGTCGAGGGGGCCTACCCCGCCGACTTGCAGTACTTGGAAGAGCGCTACGGGCTGCAGATCAACCACCGGCGCTACATTGTGGACTACAACATCCTCGCCCCCAATGTGGCGCCCCAAATCACCGTGCTGGAAAAAGAGAGTTGACGGCAAGATTGGCCGAGGAAAGGGGGAAACCGGTGTGAAAAAAAGGCAGGCGGGAAGTCAGTTCGCCTCGGTGACGGCCGTCTTCTTCTCCTTTTTGCTGGCGATGCTGCTCCTGGTCATCCTGGGCTCTTCCAGCTACCGGGACACGGTGGCCGGGATGGAGGGGAACCAGGCCGCCCGAGCCGGGCGCGCCTATCTGCTGACCAAGCTGCGCAGCGGTGACCAGGAGGGGATGGTCGCCGTCGAGACCGGGGCAGCAGGGGACGTCCTGGTCCTCTCCGAGCGGGCGGGGGACGAGGTCTTTGAGACCCGCATCTACCTGGCAAACGGCAACCTGGTGGAGGAGTACCTCCCCGCCGGGGAGGGGGGCGACCCCTCTCTGGCCCAGGTGGTCTGCCCTGCCGGGCAGTTTTCCGCCCGGCGGGAGGGGGACACCCTGCACCTGCAAATCGACGGAAGCGCCTTTTCCTACGCCCTGCGCAGCACAGAGGAGGGAGAGCCATGAGCCGCCGCAACCGGAGCGCCGCCTTTTATGTGGAGACGGCCATCACCCTCTTTTTCCTCCTCTGCACCGCCGCGGTCATCGCCCAGCTCTTCTCCACCGCCCTGCAAAACAGCCGCCTGGCCGAGGAGATGACCCGGGCCGAGTTCGCCGCCGAGGAGGAGGCGGAGCGGCTGGCCGCCGCCCCCACCCTGGGGGATTGGGCGGCGGCCGTGCAGGGCGCCGGGGCCCAGCTGACCCGAGACGGGGATCGCTACACCGCCCGCCTCCCCCTCGGGGAGGGCGACGGTTGGGTGCTGGTGGAGCTGCAGGCAGAGGAGACCGACGGCGGCCGGCTGGCCCGGGCCCAGATCTCCGCCGGGCGGGGGGAGAAGGCCAGCTTCTCCCTGGAGACCGGCCGGTACTGGCAGGGAGAGGGGGAACAGCCGTGAGGCGGCAGACAGCGGGCCAACAGCCGGTCAAAACCGGGGCCCTGACCATCTTGCTGGTGGTGATGAGCATCTGCCTGGCGGCCCTGGCAGTGCTCTCCCTCACCACCGCCGCAGCCGACCGCAAGCTGGCCGAGCGCAGCGGCGAGACCACCCGCACCACCTACGCCCTGGAGCTGGCGGGCCAGCAGTGGCTGGCCCAGCTGGACGCCCTCCTCCTCGAGGCGGGAGACCAAAGCCCCGCCGACTTGCAGGCCCTGGCCGCCCAGCGGCTGGATGGGCAGCTGCGGTGGGAGGGCGAGACCCTGGTCGCCACCCTGGGCGACCAGGGGGAACGGCAGCTGCAGCTCACCGTCGAACTGACCGGCGGCACGACCCGCTACCGGGTGCGCGGCTGGCAGGTGATCACCCCCTGGGAGGGGGACGGCCCCCAGGGCGATCTCTGGGACGGCCAGAGCTAGGGCCGTCAACGCAACAAACGAGCCGGGAGGTATCAGGCCAATGGACATCACAGCAATTCTAAAGCAGGCGGTGGACTGCGGGGCGTCGGACATCTTTGTCATCGCCGGGCTCCCCCTCTCCTACCGGCAAAACGGACACATCGTCCGCACCGAGGGGGAGCGGCTGATGCCCGACCGGACGGCGGCGGTGGTCAAGGCCGTCTACGAGATCGCCGGGAAGGAGCAGTCCCCCCACTTCGCCCTGGAGGGGGACGACGACTTCTCCTTCTCCATTCAAAACCTGGGGCGCTTTCGGGTGAACATCTTTCGCCAGCGGGGCAGTCTGGCGGCGGTGATCCGGGTCATCCGCTTCGGCCTCCCCCGGCCGGAGGACCTGCACATCCCTCCGGTGGTGATGCAGATCGCCGAAAAGACCAAGGGGCTGGTGCTGGTCACCGGCCCCGCCGGCAGCGGCAAGTCCACCACCCTGGCCTGCATGGTGGACCACATCAACCAAAACCGCGAGGGCCACATCATCACCATGGAGGACCCCATCGAGTACATCCACCGCCACCAGAAGTGCATCGTCACCCAGCGGGAGATCACCAGCGACGCCGGCAGCTATGTGCGGGCGCTGCGGGCGGCCCTGCGGGAGAGCCCGGACGTCATCTTGCTGGGGGAGATGCGCGACTACGAGACCATCGAGGTGGCCATGACCGCCGCCGAGACCGGGCAGCTGCTCTTCTCCACCCTGCACACCACCGGGGCGGCCAACACCATCGACCGCATCATCGACGTCTTCCCCGCCAACGCCCAGCAGCAGGTGCGGGTACAGCTGTCCATGGTGTTGCAGGCAGTCGTCTGCCAGCAGCTTGTCCCCACCCTGGACGGGGCGCTGGTCCCCGCCTTTGAGATCATGCTGGTCAACCCCGCCATCAAAAACATGATCCGGGAGCAGAAGAGCCACCAGATCGACTCGGCCATCTTCGCCGGGGCCGACCAGGGGATGCGCACCATGGACCAAAGCCTGCTGGAACTCTGGAGACAGGGGGCCATCTCGGCCGAGACCGCCGCCATGTACTGCCTCAATTTGGAGACCATGCAGAAAAAGCTGCAGGCCGGCCGCTAGGCCCGCGGGAGAAAGGAGCATTGCCGTGAACACACTGACTGTCCGCCTCTTTGGGGGGCTGCGCGCCGTGCAGGGCGACCGGGTCCTGCTGGAGAGCAAAGGCCGCCTGGGCCGCCCGGCAGAGGCCTTTGCCTACCTGCTGCTGCACCGGCAGGAGGCGGTGACCAACGAGCAGCTCATCGAGGCCCTCTGGGAGGACGAGGACCTGGAGAACCCCGCCGGCGCCCTGAAAAACGCCATCTACAACCTGCGCAAACAGCTGCGGGACGCGGGGCTGGAAGGCGACTGCATCCGCAGTTCCAAAAACCGCTACCAGTTGACCCCCGGCTTCCCGGTGGAGCTGGACACCGAGGAGGCCGAAGAGTGCTATCGCACCATCACCCGCCCCGGCGTGTCCGACGACGACCTCCTCCGGGCGGGAAGGGCCCTCTTCTCCCTCTACTCGGGGGACCTGCTACAAAACCTCCCCACCCAGCGGTGGATCGTGCAGTACAACGTCTACTACCGCCGCCTCTACCTGGACGCGGTGGACAGGGTCTGCACCCAGCTGCTCAAAGACCCCTCGCGCGAGCACTGCGAGGAGGTGCTGGCCATCTGCCGCAAGGCCAACCTCATCGAGCCCCTGCAGGAGCCCATCTACCTCTATATGTTCACCGCCATGCAGCAGCTGGGGATGAAGAAGGCCATCCTCAACTACTACCCCATCACCGCCAACCTCTTTTACGACGAGCTGGGGGAGCGGCTGTGCGCCGAGATCCGCCAGATCTACTTCTGGGCCAGCGAGGGCACCAACCTCATCGAGCAGGACCTGCAGCAGATCCAGGAAGACCTGGCCGAAATCACCAAGGACCAGCGCCCCATCCGCGGCGCCTACTTCTGCCCCTACGAGATGTTCAAGCACATCTACCACATGGTGGCCCGCAGCGCCGAGCGGGCGGGCAACAACGTGGTACTGCTCCTCCTGACCCTCACCAAGCCCAGCGGCGGGGTGCTGCCCAAAGACCTCAACGTCACCGCCATGCTCAAACTCAAGAGCGCCATCTCCCGCGCCCTGCGCAAGGGGGACGTCTTCTCCCGCTACTCCAAGAGCCAGTACATCCTCATGCTCTCGGTGCGCCAGTTCTCCGACGTGGAGATCATCACCGAGCGGCTGCAAAAATGCTTCGCCGCCGAACAGCCCCCCAAAGGGGTGCGGCTGCAGCCCAAAGCCCGAGAGCTCTCCCCCATCGTCTAGAGATACCGTTTCCTCCCCGCCGCCCCGGACGCTGCCGTCCGGGGCCTTTTTTGTCCCCCCCTCGCCCGCCTGGACGGCGCTTGCCCCCTCGCGCTGGCAGCCGGTAAAAATTCTTTCTTCCTTTTTTGTAAAAATTTCGGTTTCGTGACCGGTTCTGTGACCGCCCACCGATAGAATGGGGACAGAAACAAAGAGAGTGCGCCCTTCCAGGCGCTTGAAACACTGCAGTAGAGGAGGAAATTCACATGAAAAAACGAGTGCTGGCCTGCCTGACCGCCCTTGTTTTGGCACTGGGCTGCTTTCCCGCCACCGCCTTTGCCAACAAGCCGGAACCCGGCATCGGCTCTTCTTCGGTCACCGAGCAAAATTCCAAGTATGACACCGAAGTCAAGTTCGACCACAAGACCTACTCCCTCACCGCCCCCCACAACATCGAAACCGTCACCTACAAGCTGACTGCCTCCCTGGCCGCCAGCCCCGCCAACCTCTCCCTCAAAAACGGGGAGAGCGGGGACGTCGCCTTCACCCCTTCGCTGGAAAACACCGTCGCCAAGACGGTGAGCGACAAGGGCTTCCAGCTCGGCTACAAGCTGGTGCGCGCCTCCTACACCCACACCTACTATGACATCCACCACATCGACTACACCTTCACCCCCACCGGCCGGGGCGAGACGGTGCGCACCACCGTCAACTACCCCCTCGACGGCAATCACAAGCTGGAGGGCTGCGGCAACGGCTACTGGGTCGAACAGCAGTTCATTCTCGGCGCCGGCGGCGGCAACCACGTCGACTTGAAACCCGGCACCAGCTACAAAGTCTCTGTCAAAGTGTACACCAGAGACCGCAACAACATTGAACACTCCCTCATCGCCTGCCCTGAAGTCGACAACTTCGGCAGCGTCACCATCCCCGAGGCCTATGCCGCCGAAATCGGCAAGACCGACCTGAGCGGCAGCTACCTGACCTTTGTCGGCAACGACGACTTCGGCGTCTCCACCAAGGGGAGCGCGAACACCTACACCGTCACCAAACTGCAAAACAACAACGCATCGGCGGTCCTCACCGCCCAGCTGCACCTGAAAGACGGCACCGTCGTCGCCAGCGCCGACGTGGCTCTGGGCGGCCCCCGCCTCAACACCGTCACCTTCCAGGTGGACGAGAGCGCCGGCTCCATCGCCAGCGGCAAACCGGTGCAGTCGGTCTACGGCGCGGGCAATGTCAAGGTCCCCACCGTCAATGCCAAATTCGGCTACGTCTTCACCGGCTGGGCCGCAGAGGGCAGCAGCAAGATCGCCATCGGCCCCAACCAGAAAAACGTCAAAGCGCCCCTCGCCAGCGACATCACCTACGTGGCCCAGTTCGTCCAGCAGACCAACGTGGTCTCCATCTTCTATGAAAACAGCGCCACCGGAGCCCCTCTCGGCCAGGTGAGCGAGCTGGTGGGCGACACCGAACAGCCCCTGACGCTGATCGACGAGCAGCACGACAGCCTCCCCGTCGGCAGCGAGTACACCCTCCCCACCGCCAAGACCCTGGTGGGCTACACCTTTGAGGGCATCTACGACAACTACGGCAACAAGGTGACCGCCGCCGCGGTGGAGGTCAAAGGGATGGCCAACCAAAACGCCTACTTTGTCCGCTACACCCCGGTCAACTACAACGTCACCCTGCACTTTGACAGCGCCGCCGGCTCGGTGGAGAGCGAGTCGATCTCGGTCCCCCTCTACGGCAAGCTGGCCGCCCCCGCCTTCAGCGCCAACGAAGGCTATGTCTTCCACGGCTGGAAGCTGCCCGACAACAGCGCCTACGACCCCTCGGTCCGCATCACCTCCGACCTGGAACTGACCGCTGACATCACCCACCTGTCCTACCCCGTCACCTTCCTGCCCGGCGAGCACGGCGCTCTGGAAGGGGCGCTCGACCAGCAGGTCTACCACGGCGAAGCCGCTGTGGCCCCCACCCCTGTCCCCAATGAGGGTTGGGCGTTTGCCGGCTGGGACACCGACTTCTCGAAGGTCACCGGCAAGCTGACCGTCACCGCCCTCTGGGAGGAGAAGACCTTCACCGTCAACTCCCAAATCAGAGACACCGACGGCAACCCGCTGGAAAACGTCTCGGCTCTGCAGGGCGACCAGGAGTCCCCTGTCACCCTGGAAGACAGCTCCCTGCCCGTGCAGGAGGGCACCGTCCTCCACGGCATGACCGACCGCCAGCTGTTCCCCACCCTCATCGGCTATGAGGCGGTGGGCGTCTACGACAAGGACGGCAACCTGCTGACCACCGACCCCAAGGTCACCGGCGACAACACCTACACCCTGGTCTACCGGGCCAAGGAGAACACCGTGACCTTTGTCCTGCCCGCTGCTGCCGGCAGCCTGAAGAGCAGCACCGCCAGCGTTCCCAACTACGGCAAGCTGGCCGACCTGCCCACCCCCGTTATGAACGAGGGCTACACCTTCCAGGGCTGGGCCGACAAAGACGACAACCTCTACGACATCAACACCCGCCTCACCTCTGACATCGAGCTGACCGCCCTCTTCAACCGGGCCTCCTACACCGTCACCTTCCTGCCCGGCGAGCACGGCACTGTCTCTGGCGACGCCCAGCAGACCATCTGGCACGGCGAGGCCGCCGTGGCCCCGCAGGCCACCCCCGACGAGGGCTGGGAGTTTGCCGGCTGGAGCGCCGACTTCTCGAAGGTCACCGGCGAGCTGACTGTCACCGCCCTCTGGCGGGAAATCAAAACCGAGCAGCCCGTGAACCCCACCCCGGACAATGAGGAGCCCCCTGTGGGTCCGGTCAACCCCACCGTTCCGACCAATCCCACCGTTCCCACGAATCCCACCACTCCGGTCAACCCGACCAACCCCGCCACCCCGGCTGTCACCCCCGGCGGCAATACCCCCGCTGACAACGCGCCGGCCAATAACACCCCGGCCGACCAGGTGACCATTCCCGACAACGAGACCCCCGAGGCCCAGACCCCGGTCGACGGCCCCACCGAGGAGATCCTCGACAACGAGACCCCGCAGGCCCAGGCCCCCGGTGCTGACCGCATGACCCTGCTCGACCTAATCGGCGCCGCCGTCGCCCTGATCCTCGCCATCGCCGGCGCTTTGAGCAAAAAGCGCACCCTCGGCAAAAAGGGGATCCTGGCCGGCCTCGCCACTCTGCTGGTCGTCCTCTTCTTCGTGACCCAGCCCATGGTCTGGCGCTTCCGCATCGCCGACATCTGGACCATCTTCTTCGCCGTCGGCATCGCCGCCCAGGCTTTCACTCTCCTCTTCAAGAAAGATGAAGAGGAAGAAGAGGCCCAGGAGAACTGCTAATCGGTTCAGGCGAACCCACATTTTCGGCAGTCTTATCCCAAACCGGATAAGGTGATAAAAAGAAGCCCCTGCCGCCCTCCCCAAAAGGAGGGCGGCAGGGGTTTTCTGTCGAGCGGGGCAGGGCTTCTCCACAGGGCGGACAGAGAGCAAGGGCAAGGGCAAAGGACAAAGAGCCAATAGCAGACAACCAAATTTTTATCTAAAGGCCCCCGCCGCGCCCTTTCCCCCCTGCGCGCTCCTCCCCTTTGGCGGACAGACCAACCAAAAAGAGGGCCCTGCTGGAAGGGCCCCCTTTTGTTCTTGATACGCTTTAGTGAAACGACACCCCCCAGCTAAGCCGGAGAGAGTAAAGAAACTTTCGATTCAAGCATCGAGCGAAACGAGAAATGAGCAGGGATCTCACTGCCAAAACGTTTTCTTAGTGCGCAATTGCTCGTTTACGGGCTGTGGGGCAGATGATGCAGGCGGAAGAATTTTCGTGCCTCTTGAGGGGTTTGTCGGCGGTATGCCCTTCAACAAGCTCTTGGCTTTGCAGAGGGGCCTGACTCTGCAAGGGGGAAATGCCTACCGACCGCCCCTGCCGCCGGTCTTTTTCTGCTCCAAAAGGCGGACGTAGACCACTTTGCTGTTGCCGTCGGCCGAGCGGATACCCTTGATGTCCAGCATCCCCAGGGACTTGAGAAAGGGGGTCAGCTTTTTAAAGCCGAAGTTGCGCACGTCAAAGTCGGGATAGCGCTTGGTGAGCACGCTCCCCAGCTCGCCAGTAAAGGCCCAGCCGTCCTCGTCGGAAATCTCCTCCACAATGTTGCGGATGGCCTTGCGGATGGTCTTCTGCGAAGTCATCTGCTGGGAGCCGCCAGTGGCGGGAGCGCACTTGGCGGTCTCGGGCGCCTCGGCCTCCGCTTCCAGCTGCTCCGTCTCCTCGCTCTCAGCCGCCCGGGCGGCGGTCTCGGCCAAGATTTCCAGATAGCGGAACTTGTTGCAGGCGCTGATAAAGGGCTGGGGGGTCTTTTTCTCCCCCATCCCCACCACGTACATCCCCGACTCCCGCAGGCGGGCGGCCAGCCGGGTGAAGTCGCTGTCACTGGAGACGATGTAGAACCCCTCCACATTCCCCGAGTAGAGGATGTCCATGGCGTCGATGATCATGGCCGAGTCGGTGGCGTTTTTGCCGGTGGTGTAGCCGTACTGCTGGATGGGGAGGATCGAGTTGTCCAGCAACAGGCTCTTCCAGGACTGGAGGAGCGGGCTCGACCAATCCCCGTAGATGCGCTTGTAGGTGGCGATCCCGTCGCTGGAGACCTCGTCGAGGATGCACTTGATGTATTTGCCCGACACGTTGTCGGCGTCTATCAGGACGGCAAAGCGCCGGTCCATGCTGTTTTCCATATAATTCCTTCCTTTTCCCTTGATACTTTCCAGTATACACCATTCCCCGCGCCGGATGCAATCGAAAAAGGCCGCCGGGGAAAAGACGAGACCGGCAGTTGCCGTCTCGCGGGCAAGCCAGACGGCCGGCTAGACGGCTCGGCCAATTGGATCTGCGGCGGAAGACAAAAGGAAGGGCCTTCCCAAAAAGCAGCCCCCCCTCGCCCGCACGGGAAGAATTAAAAAGGACGGCAAATGCGCCCAAGGCCATTTGCTGGGAGCCTCCATCCGATGCCTTTGACCCCAATTGCCGGAAAGGGCAACCAAACGGCACTGTTTTCAACCCCTCTGTTTTCCGCTCGAAAGCGAAACTTCGCCCCATGCCAACCCCTCATCGCAAGCTGGCTGTGGCTATGGCAACTTGCAGACGGTAGACGGTGGAGTTGGCAGAGGAGACCCAGTGGTGGAAACCCGGCGACAGGAATCCGACAACAGAGGCCCAGCGGCAGGAACTCAGCGGCAGGAACTCGGTGGCAGGAACTCAGCGGCAGGAACTCAGCGGCAGGAACTCGGTGGCAGGAACTCGGTGGCAGGAACTCGGTGGCAGGAACTCGGTGGCAGGAACTCGGTGGCAGGAACTCAGCGGCAGGAACTCGGTGGCAGGAACTCGGCGGCAGGAACTCGGCGGGAGAGACCCGGCGGGAGAGACCCGGCGGCAGAGACTTGGCGGGAGAGACCCGGCGGCAGAGACCCAGCGGCAGGACATAAAGACAGCTATCAGCTAACCGACGGGAAGCTACCGCGGTGTTGCCGCTGTCTTTATGCCCTCCCCTCGCCCACTCTCCGCCTGTTTTGATGGGCGGTAATCACTGTATAGCTGTGTACATTTACCGTTATGGTGCAGCCGTCAATTTGCACATACCAGTTCTTGCCTGTCCTGGTGATGACGGCACCGGGAGCGGCTATCTTCTCCCGGCACCACCCGAGCACTTCACCGGTGTCCAAGGCCAGGTTCTTTTTGATTCGCACATCACCCCCCGGCGTGGTGTGCAGTCTCTCCAGATGGAAGAGCAGGTCCCCCGCCTTCTCCGCCCCGCTCAAGCGATTTCAAAGCTCTGCGAGCGAAAGTCTGTGTAGTAGCGGCCTCTGGTCGCCACAAACTTTAAAACGCAGTAGTCCGGATCGGTCACCCCCTCGGGGTAGTAAAGGGGGTCTCCCTCCCGCCAAATCATCTCCTTGCTGGCGGGGTCTTCCAACACCTCCATGCGGCCGACCAGCATAACCCCTCGAAAAAGGCGGCTGTCGCAAAAGTAGATGCTGGCTTTGGAGGTCTTTCTATACTGGGCGACCCGCATGGAAGAGGTGTTGGTAGTAAAGTAAAACTCCCGGATGCCCACCCGCTTGCGGGGCGGGAGCATCGCCTTCATATGGGGAAAGCCGTCCTTCGAGATGGAGGCGATAAAGGAGACCCCTTGCCGGTCAATAAATTCTCCAAGCGTTGTTTCAACATCGCACAACATCTGTCTGTCCTCCCTCTGTCCGGTATGGCAAGCATTCTGCCGGCCAACCGCGAATTTTATTTTCTGTTTGGTTTTCTCTTGAGGGCGAGCAGCCGAACAAAATCGTCAACCATCGAAAGGTCGGTCGGCTCAAACATCACCCATTTCCCGTCGCGGTAGGTTTTCGCCCTGTCGTAAACCGCCTGAACCCGCTGGGAGTACTGTTCCCGCTCCGCCTCAAACGCCGCCTGCTCCTCCTTCCCGAAAATCACCATAAAGCCAATCGCCTTCTCCCTTGCGTACAGTGCGCAGAGCGTTCTGCCGCCTCTGCGGTACTTGTACTCGTAGGTCCACGCCCTGCCGCCGCTGTTCCAGAGGCGGTCCATATCGTATTTCTCGTCGATGGCGGCACACAGCGCGGCCCAAATATCGAACAGGGGCCGACCGACCAAGGCGGTCATCTCCTCTGCATTCGGCACTCTCTCCAGCACGGCATCCCACTCCTCACAATATTCAAATTTTCCTCTTCCTCTTTGCCCTCGCGGTCTCCCGACAGCGGGCAGCCAAGGCGTTCGCCTCTCTCGCCGCAATCTGACCCGTGTGCGACGGCCCCGCTCTCCCGCAGAGCTCGATACCCGGTCGGAGGGCAGGGTCCCGTCGACCATTCCACATCGCCTCTGCACTCTTCCAGCGGCCTTTTCCCCAAAAGCCATTTTGGTCGCGGCCGAATCCGCGGGTAGGGGGCAAATCTATCCTCTACTGAAAAGCTGCCCAACACCGCAGCCCAGGGGCGCAAAAATCGTCTCCTTCTTCGGGCGGGGGAAACACGCGTTTTTCGCTCTTCTGACTGTCTTCCAGCCCTCCCTCCTTTACCGGCGACAGGCGGCCCGCAGACTGTCGGCCGTCAGCGTTTTTCCGCGGTGCAGCATCTCCGCCGGTGTGCCGGTAAACACCACCTCTCCCCCGTTTTTGCCGCCGTCGGGGCCGATGTCGACGATCCAGTCCGCCTGCCTGATTACGTCCAGGTTGTGTTCGATCACCAGCAGGGTGTTGCCGCGGGAGACGATTTGGTCAAACAGCTGTAAAAGGGTTTGAATATCCGACGGATGCAGCCCGGTGGTCGGCTCGTCCAGCACCAGGATGCCGCCCTTTTTCCCCAGGTTTTTGGCCAGCTTGATGCGCTGCCGCTCCCCGCCGGAGAGGGTGCTGAGCGGCTGGCCCAGCGCCAGGTAGGAGAGCCCTACCCGCTGCATCGCCTGTAGGCGCTTTTGAATCTTTGTGCCCTCAAACACCTCCATCGCCTGAGAGGCGGTCAGGGCCAGCAGCTCCACAATGTTTTTTCCCCTGTAAGTGCAGGCGAGCGCCTCCTCGCTGTACCGCGCGCCGCCGCAGGTCTCGCACTCGGTCACAATCGGGTCCATGAAGGCCAGTTCGGTGACGATGACCCCCTTGCCGCCACAGACCGGACAGGCCCCCGCGGAGTTGAAGCTGAACAGCCCTTCGGGCTTGCCGTTTTCCCGGGCCAACAGCTTTCGGATGTCGTCAAAAAAGCCGAGATAGGAGGCGGGGGTGGAGCGGCCGATGGCGGTGATGGGCTTTTGGTCGATCACGACTACCTCCCCCTCGTACTGCCTGGCAAACACCTGGGTGATGAGGGTGCTCTTGCCCGAACCGGCCACGCCGGTCACGGCGGTCATGACACCCAGGGGGATGTCCACATCCACCCCCTTTAAATTGTGGAGACAGGCACCCCGCACCGGCAGGCTGCCCGTCGGCCGGCGGGGTGTCTGCTTCACCGGCAGAGAACAGCGCATGGCCCGCGCCGTCAGGGTGTCGGCCTGTAACAGCTCCCGAAAGCTGCCCTCAAACACGATTTCCCCGCCGTTTTGCCCGTCCAGGGGGCCCACGTCGATCACGTGGTCCGCAATGGCGATCACATCTCTGTCGTGCTCCACCACCAGCACCGTGTTCCCCTTGTCCCGCAGCTGCCGCAGGAGGTCGTTCATCCGGTATACGTCGCGGGGGTGCATGCCGGTGCTGGGCTCGTCAAAGATATAGGTCAGGCCGGTCAGACTGCTGCCCATGTAGCGCACCAGCTTCAGCCGCTGGGCCTCGCCGCCGGAGAGAGAGGGTGTCTCCCGGTTTAGGTGGAGGTAGGGCAGGCCGATTGCAATCATCCGGTCCAGCCCCTCGACGATGGTCTGCACCAGCACACTCACCGTCTGGTCGTCGATCTGCAAAAGGACCTCCCGCAGCCGCGTCAACTCCATCTCACAGAGGTCGGCGATGGAGTAACCGTTTATCTTGCAGGCCAAAACCTCCGCGTTCAGTCGCTTTCCGCGGCAGTCGCCGCAGGCCACCTCGGTAACCAGCCGGCGCGATTTCTCCCGGGTGTGCTCACTCTTATTGCTGATGTCCCGGTTCAAAAGCGCCTTTTGGTACCTGTGATACAGCCCGGTCACCTTTGGGTGCTCCGGCTCTCCCTCGCCGTCTCGGGAGCCGTACAAAAGAAGGTTGTACTCCTCGCGGGAATACTCCCCAAGCGGCTTGTCGAGGTCAAAGAGCCCCGACTGGGCGTACTGCTTCCAGTACCAGGAGCCGGGGCGAAACAGGGAGTCCCTTACGCAGCCCTCATTCCAGGACCTGTCTGGGTCCAGGATGGCCTTCACGTCCACCTCTGTGACCTTGCCCAGGCCGGAGCAGGTTTTGCACATGCCGCCCGGGTCGTTGAAGGAAAAGCGGGAGGCCGGGCCCACGCGGGGCCGCCCAACTCTGGAAAACAGCAGCCGCAAGCTGGCGTACAGCCCGCTGATGGTGCCCACAGTGGAGCGGGCGTTCCCTCCCAGCGGCGACTGGTCCACCACCACCGAAGGGGTCAGATCGTCGATTCGCTCCACAGCCGGTTTGGGGTACTTCGGGAGCCTGGCGCGCACAAATGCCGGGTAGGTGGCGCTCATCTGCCGCTGGGACTCGGCGGCAATGGTGTCAAAGACAATGCTGGATTTGCCGGAGCCGGACACGCCGGTAAACACCGTGATCTTCTCTTTGGGGATTTTGAATGTGATGTGTTTCAGGTTGTTCTGGGTCAGTCCGTGCACAGTGATGTCGGCCATCTGTCGATCCCCCGCTCTCTCATCCGTCTGTCGCAGCGCCCGTTTTTGCAGAGCGCCACCGATTTTCAGTATAGCAGGTAAATCTGACCCCTTCATGACATATTTTGCGCGGTTTTGTACGACCTCACCGGCCGCCGACAGTCTGGGGGCATGGCACTTTTTGCCGCCCGGACACCCAACTTCCAAAAATGCACCGCCATTGTGGAGGGCACAGCTCCGGACAGCGGGGGGACATAGCCCTGGCAGCGGGGAAGTATGGCCCCGGTCTGTGGGAGACAGCCTCTCCCTTGCGGAGTTGAGAACGGTCTCTGCAAAATGCGACAGGGAAAGAGAGGCTCGGGACCCTGCCGGCGCAGAATATGCTCCTTTAACAGAAGGCTCGATGGGGCGTCGCCCCAAGTTTGCCCCGGCAAAGGCGACGGCCGGGCAGAGCTGCAGCAAAGCGGGGCGGCAAAAGCGCCGCCCCGCCCAGGGTGTCAAGCCGGTTTGAATTGCTGAAATCACAGCCGCCGGGGTCCCTCATTCGCCCCCTCAAAGGCGGCTCGCCAGCCAGCGCAGCGCCCGCTCGTGGCGGGCGGTGATCCCGGTGATGTGGCCGCCCGGATTCCACTCCAACACGCACTGGTCGGGGGTCTCCAGCCGCCCTTGCAGCTGTTTACAGAGGGTGCGGGTACAGTCCCCCACCGGGGCCAACCGCGCCATCCGGGTGTGCTCCTCCCCCTCCCCTAAAGAGAGGTAGAAGAGGTCCCGCCCCCGCTGTGGCAACTTCTCCTCGGCGTACTCTCGCCAACCGTCGTACCAGAGGGAGCCCGAGAGGCTGGCAAAGGCCGCGAAGGGGGCGTTCGGTTGGGCCGCCGCCCAGAGGGCAAAAAGTCCCCCCAGCGAGTACCCCAGCAGGGCCGACCGCTCGCCGTCGGCCCCCAGGGCAGCCTCTGCCGCCTCTTTGGCCCGGCAGAGGCGGGGCAGGTATCCCGCCGCGCCGCCGCCAAAAGGCCTGTCCCCCTTTTTCAGGTTGGGGGCGGGCCAGGGGGTGTAGTCGTCGTCCCGGTTCCCGGTGCTGTGCAGCACCAGGGCCAGGGGCGGCAGGGCATCCCCCTCCCCCTCCAGCCCGGCCAGCAGTTCGGGCAGCATCCCCTCCACCATCTTGCCGTCCAGCAGGTGAACGGCGGGCATCCCCCGCTCCCAGCGCGCGGGCAGATAGCAGCGGGTCCCCTCCGGGCCAGTGCGCAGCGTTCCCTTCACAGAGCATTCCTCCCTCCCGGCGCGCCAGATCGCGCCGGTTTTTCTCCAGTATACCCCTGCAGACAGGGGGGCGCAACTCCCCCTACTGCTCCGGGCAGACCCGGCAGATGAGCTGGCTGCCCGCCACGAAGAGAATTCGCACCCAAAACACATCGGGCACCTGGCCGCAGAGAGGCAACCGGCGCTCATGTGCCCACTACAGGTCATCCTCTCGGCGCGCCAGACTGCGCCAATTTTTCTACAGTACCCCTACAGACAGGGGGGCGCAACTCCTCCTCACTGCTCCGGGCAGACCCGGCAGATGACCTGGCTGCCCGCCACAAAGAGGACCCGCACCCGGAATATATCGGGCACCTGGTCGTAGAGGCGGCCGGCGCTCATGGTCCCCTTGGCCACCGTGTAGGGACTGTTGGCCAGGTATCCCGCCTGACAGCTGGGGGACACCCCCACCCAGACGGCTTCGGCGTCGTGTGGGTTCTGGGGCTCTTTTTTGCAGATGAGCACCTGTCCGGGGGAGAACACCTCCGCGCCCAGGTAGTGCTTTCCCCCCACGACGGTCACAAAACGCTTTTTCTTCATCTGTGGTCCCTCCTTTTTACGCGGCCCGGTCGGGCAGCATCCAGCCGTCCCGCAAGTCCCGCAGGGCCTCCTGCTCGGTGTCGGCGGAAAACTGAAACCTCCCGCCCCTGTCGTACACTTCCACATGGCCGTTCACATAGCGAATCTCGCAATCCATCTCCCGTCCTCCTCACAGGTCGTCGGTTTTTGTTCTCTCTGGTACCAGTATACAAAACCAACTGTCCCATAAAACGGACTGTTTTTCTTATTCCCCCCACTGGGCGGGATTCTTTCTGGAATGCGACAAAAAAGGAGACAGCCGCAGGCTGTCTCCCCTCTCTATTGTTCCCCTTCCCCCTCCCCATAGGGGGCCAAGGTCTCTCTGGCGTAGCGCAGGTAGGCGTTTACCGCCTCCGGCGGCTCGAGGATGCGCGCCCCGGCCCCCAGGCCGAAGAGCCAGGACCAAAACTGGGGGCTGACCCTCACCTTGACCCGCACCGCAAACCCCTCTCCCACAGGGCGCAGGGGCGTCTCGGGGCCAAAGCGGTCAGCCACCACCCCCGCCAGAGCGGGGGCAAACCAGAGCAGCAGGGTCTCCTCCTCCCCGCCGAACATCCCAAATACCCCCTTGGAGTAGGCGCCCATGTCGAAATTGGCAAAGGCGTCCGCCCCCTCCCGGGGCATCTCCGGCAGTGGGCGGATGTGGGCCATCTTGTCCACCCGGTAGTGGCGGATGGCCTCCGCCCGGCTGTCGAAGGCGATGAGGTAGTAGTTTTCGTCGTCCCAGGTGAGGGCCCAGGGGCTGACCCGATAGGCCTGCCCGTCCCTGCGGGCCCGGCGGACAAACCGCCTCCCCCCGGGGGCCAGGGCCCACTCCTCGTAGACAAAGGAGACCTGCACCCCCTGGGAGATGGCTCCGTGCAGGGCGTCCACACTGAAGTAGACCGCCTCGTTCTCGGTCTTGACCCGGCCGGCCACATAGACCTGGCGCTGCAGCTGGCGGGCCTGGTGGGCGCTGCAGAGCCCCTCCACCTTGCCGATGAGCTGGTCGGACTTGCGCCGGGTGATGAACTTGCAGGCCTGCACCGCGTCCACCAGCAGCTTCAGTTCAGGCAGCTGAAAGGGGCGCTCGGCCACAAAGTAGCGCCGTCCCTCCCGCATCACGTCCAGCCCGTAAAGGCGCAGGGTCTCGATGTCGTCGTAGAGGCTCTTGCGCTCGGCGGCCAGCCCCCGCCCCTCCAACTCGCCCTGCAGCTGGGCCAGGGTGAGGCCGTGCTCCTCGTCGGTCTGGCGCAAGAGGATCTCCCGCAGGGCCAGCAGTCGGCCCTTCTGTCCCCCGCTCTTGGCCACAGCCCTTCCCCCTCTCTACTCGCCGATGATCTTGATTAAAACCCGCTTGTCCCGCATCCCGTCGAACTCAAAGTAAAAAATCTGTTCCCAGGTGCCGAAATCCAGCCGGCCGCCGGTGATGGCGCAGACCACCTCCCGCCCCATGACGGTGCGCTTGAGGTGGGCGTCGGCGTTGTCCTCAAAGCCGTTGTGGTCGTACTGGCTGTAGGGCTTTTCCGGGGCCAGCCGCTCCAGCCAGCGCTCGTAGTCCCGGTGGAGACCCGCCTCGTCGTCGTTGATAAAGACGCTGGCGGTGATGTTCATGGCGTTGACCAGGCAGAGCCCCTCTCTGACCCCGCTCTCGTCGATGGCCTGCTGCACCTGGGGGGTGATGTTCACCAGTCCCCGCCGGGCAGGCAGGTGAAAGTGAAGCTCCTTGCGGTGGGATCTCACAGCGCTCTCTCCTCTCACTTCTTCTGCAACCGGCGGCAGAGTTCCGGGTCGGGGGTGACATAGGCCGAGTAGTTTTGCTCGAACACCACCATCCCCGGCTTGGCGCCGGCGGGTTTTTTGATATTTTTCACCAGAGTGTAATCCACCGCCACCTGGGCGGCATCCCCGGCCTTGGAGTGGGTGGCGGCGATGGTGGCCGCCTGGGTGAAGGCCCGCACCGGGATGGCGTCAAAGTCCTCCCCCCCGGTCAGCAGGATGGCGTGGCTGCCGGCGATGTCCTTGGTGTGAAACCAGATGTCGGTCTTCTCGGCCAACTTGGTGGTGAGCTGGTCGTTTTGGGTGTTGTTGCGCCCCACCAGCAGGGTGTAGCCGTCGTCGAGGACAAATTCCAGGGGGCCGCGCATCTTGGGGCGGTTCCCCTTCTTCCCAGCCCGGCGCAGGTAGCCCTGGTCGCAGAGCTCCTGGCGGATGACCGCCAGCTCGTCCTCCCCGGTGGCCCGGGTCAGGCTGTCAAAGACGCTCTCCAAGTAGCGGATCTCCTCCTCCCCCTGTTCGATGAGGGCTTTGAGCTTCTCCTCGGCGGTGCAGAGCTTGCGGTATTTTTTGTAGTAGGCCTGGGCGTTCTGGGCCGGGGTCAGCCGCGGGTCCAGGGGGATCTCCACCGTCTCCCCCGCCTCGCTGTAGTAATTCGTCACCTTGGCCACCCGGTCGCCCTTCTGTATTTGGTAGAGGGCGCTCTGCAGCAGGTCGCCGCGGACCCGCAGCTCCTCCCGCTGGGCGCAGGCAGTCAGCTCCTCCCGCTGGGCGGTCACCCGGCGCTCGATGCGCTCGATGCGCCCCATCAGCAGGTGGAAGAGGTCGGCCGAGCGCTGCTTGGCCCGGTGGTAGGCGTCCTTCCCGGTGTAAAAGGCGTCGAGCATCTCCCCCAGGGTGGGGTAGCGGCGGGTCTCAAAGGGGTAGCCGAACTGGTGCAGCTCCATAAAGGAAAAATCCTTGGGGGCCTTCTGCGCGTCCAACACCACCGTGGGGGTGCAGTCCCCCGAGGTGACCGTCTCCTGCATCTGCCCCAGGAAAAACCGCAGCCGGTCCAGCTGTGCAGAGGTGAGTTCCCCACAGGGTCCCCCCTTGGTGACGTAGTGTTCGATTTCCCCCGCCACCACCGGCGAGATGCCAGCCAGGGTCTTCATGCAGGCCCGGTGCAGGTCCCCGTCAAAGCGGGCGGCCACCGCCTCGGCCAACTCCTCCTTGCTGTGAGAGAGGAGCCAGAGCTTGTTCTGGGCCGGGGGGAGGGTGTACTTTCCGGTAGGCAGGATCTGCCGCACCGAGGACATGCTCATGTCCACTCGCTTCACCGCGTCCAGGATGGTGCCGTCCTCGGTGAGGAGGACGATGTTGGAGTGGCGGCCCATGATCTCGATGACCAGACTCAGGCGCACCGCGTCGCCGATCTCGTTGCGGCAGTCAAAGTCCAGAAAGGCGATGCGCTCCCCCTCGGGCTGGCGGATGTCCACCAACCGCCCGCCGGAGAGGTGTTTGCGCAGCAGCATGCAGAACATGGGCGGGGTGGCGGGGTTGGGATACTGCTCCCCGGTCAGGTGGATGCGGGGGGCATCGGCCCGGGCCGAGAGAAAGAGCTTTCCCCCGATCTCCCCCTGTCCCGAGAGGGTGAGCACCAGCTCCTCCTTCGAGAGCTGGTGGATCTTGGTGATCCGCCCCCCCAGCACCTTTTGGCGCAGCTCACCGCAGAGCAGGTGAAGGGTCAATGCGTCCAGAGCCATTAGAAAAACACCTCCACATCTCGCTGGGTCGAGGGGAAAACCCGCTCCACCCCCGCCCCTTCCAGCAGCGCCTGCAGGGCGGGCAGCACCACCTGCTCGGTGGCAAAGTGGCCCGCCGCCACCAGGGTGATCCCCCGGTGGGCGGCCTCCAGAAACTCGTGGTACTTGCACTCACCGGTGAGGAGGGCGTCGGCCCCCATGGCCTGGGCCTCCTCCACCATGCCGCCGTCCATGGCCCCGCTGCAGAGGGCCACCGTCTCCACCGAGCCCTGCCCCAGGGCGCAGCGCACCCCGGAGGCGCCCAGGGCGGTCTTTACCTGCGAGGCAAAGGCTGCCGGGGCCAGGGGCCGCGCCAGCCGGCCGATGCGGCCCAGCCCGTCGGGGCGGAAGGGGGCCAGCTGCCCCAGCCCCACCGCGGCGGCCAGACAGTCGTTGACCCCGCCCTGGGCGATGTCCAGGTTGGTGTGCATCGAGATGACCGACAGCCCCTCTGCCGCCAGGCGGTGGGGCAGCGACCCGGCCTCCAGCCGGCGCAGACCGCCGAAGATGACCGGGTGGTGGGTCACGATCAGGTTGGCCCCGTGGGAGAGGGCCGAGTCAATGACCCCATCGGTGACGTCCAGGGCCAGTTCCACCCCCGTCACTGCGGCCTCGCCGTCCCCAATCAAAAGGCCCACATTGTCCCAGCTCTCGGCCAGGGCGGTGGGGAAGTGCTCCTCCAACAGAGCCAATATCTCTTTGATGCGCATACCTATACTCCTTCTCAAAAAAGCGGGCTCGCCCGCGAAAATTTTCCATTCAGTGCGACCCCCGCGGGGCACAAACGGCCTGTGTGGCTCCCCTCCGTCTTTGGCCGCGGGGAAGGCCCCGCTCGCCACCCCCGCCCCACGGGGTGGAAAGGGGGGCCAAACGGTTGGGGGAGGGTAGAGGCCGAGCGGGCCCTCGGCCGCCTGTCTTTACTGCGCTCACAGGCTCCACCAAGACCGGGAGCACAGGGCACAGCGCCGCCATGCGGTTATTATACCACAAGCGCCGCGGGATTTGGCTGTGGAGCAGGGAGCAAACGTCGTTTGCGCACCCGCCTGACCATCCCCGGCATCATCGCTACTGTATGGCTGGTATACCGCAAGCGCCGGGCACGCCGCGGGATTTGGCCGTGGAGCGGGGGGCAAACGGCGTTTGCGCGCCCGCCTGGCCATCCCCGGCATCATCGCCACTGTGTGGCTATTATACCACATCCCCTGCCAAAATCGTAGACGGCGGGGAGACAGTCCCGCCGGAGATCCCCGGGCTGGCTCCGCCCGTTTCACCGGCCGGCCTTGTGGCGGCCGAGCGGACATGGTAGAATGGGAAAACGCCGGTTTTCACCGGGCGGAGGAAGCGCGCACATTCCAGAGAACTGCCCGGCGAGCACGGCGCGAATGGGCAGAGATAGGAGGCCGTGGCCTGCAACAAGGCTATTTTCAGTAAATTTTCCATTGACCTTGCCCCCCTGCGCCATCCTGGGGGAGGTCCCCGACAAAGGGCCGCAGCGTTGCCGGGAGGCAGAGAGATGGGGCCGACATCGCGCTGTTTCCCGAGATGTGGAGCAGCGAATACAGCATCTGCGACCGCCCTGTGTGCGAGTGGCTGAACGACGCCGTTCCGGCGGACAGCGCCTTTGTCAGGGCGGTCGGCGACCTCGCTGGAGAACTGGGGACGGCGATCGGCATCTCCCGTTTGGAGAAATGCGGCCCCCTCCCCCGCAACTCGCTCATTCCATTCCACCGATTGGGAAAGCAGCCATTCGTCTACGCCATGGTGCACACCTGCGATTTTGGGGCGGAGAAAAACCCGGCGCCCGGCGGGGACTTCTGCGTCGCCGACCTCGACACCGCCTGCGGCGAGGCGGGTGTGGGGGCGAGGAGGGCATTTACATCGCCGAACTCGACCTCGAGCAGCTGTGCAGTTACCGCGAAAGGGGGGTGCGCGGGAACGCGTAGCGGCGACCCCAAAAATACAGCCTTCTGATCGACACGGCGATCGCCCCATCCTCCCTCCGGGACGACCGCCGGGGGGAGGGAGAACAGGCGGCCATTTCCCCTTTGGCGGAACGGTTGAGGGCCCTGTCTCTGCCCTTCGCCCCTTGCCCTTCACCCTCTGCCAAAGGGCGGCCCTAAGCAAGGAGCTGCCCTCGGCAGGACAGCCATTTGAGAGGAGGAGACGACAATGAACCGAGAAGACTGCCCGTGCAAGAGGAAAAAATGCAAGCGGCACGGCGATTGCGAGGCCTGTAGAGCCCACCACGCCAAGTCCAGACGAAAGCTTCCCTGCGAACAGGGGAAAAAGCCCCTTCCCCCGCCGGAGAACAGCGCCGTTTAAAGGGCGGGCTCCCCGCCCAGCGGGATGACCTCACCCGTCCGGTATCCGGCGCGGCAATCCCCTTTTCAAGGGACGGGGCGGCTTTCCCTTCCCCTTGCCTTACACCCCCACCTCGCCCTGGGCGCGTTTAGAGGAAAAATTTACAAACAGGGGCCGCTCCCTCTATGGGAACAGCCCCTGTTTTTGCCTTCAGGGCGCAGCCGGCGGGGGCGAAAAGAGGGAGGGGGGCCGCGCCTCAGCCCGGTGCGGCCCCCCTTTTATCACCCCAGATCCTCCCGCCGCTGACTCAACAGCTCGTCGGGGAAGCTGTCGCTGCAGAGGCTCCAGTGCTCCCCCCAATCGTCGCTGGCAAACCAGAGGGCGGTCTCGGCGGCGTCCCCGTCGTCCCCTTGGGCCACCGGCAGCAGCCCGTACTGCCCGTCAAAAATCGGCGGCTGCACCGCCCCGTAACCCCCCTCGTACTCGGCCGGGAGGGCCACTTCACACCGCTGCCAGCTGTCGCCCCCGTCGGCGGTGCGGTAGAGGCAGGGCAGCCCGTTTTCCGGCCGGTAGCAGAGAAAACCCACCTTCTCGCTGACAAATTTGGCGCCGATCACCAAGCTGGTCTTTCCCTGCGCGGCGGGGGTGGCGGTGGGCCGCCAGGTCTTCCCCCCGTCGGCGGTCAGGTAGACGCTGCAGCCCTCCTGGCTCATGGTCCGCCCGGCGCTAAAGACCGCATAGCCGCCGGTGTCGCTCCAAAAGCCGATGGCGCGAAAGCGGGTCTTCGCCCCCGACGAGGCCACTGCCGACTCCTCCCAGCTCGCTCCCCGGTCGCTTGAGAGCAGGGCCTTCAGCTCCTCGCCGTCCTGGTAGAAGATGGCCGTCTTCTCCTGGGTGACCCAGACCGCCCCCGGCGGCACAAATTCCTGGGCCTGTTGGTCGGGGCTGTACAGTTTGGCCACTGCCAGCGGGCCCTCCACCCATTCCAGCCCGCCGTTGTAGCTGATTTCCAGAGTGGGCTCTTTCTGGTAGAGGCCGGTGCGGTACTGGCAGCGCCCGTCCCAGCCCCGCTTGGCCTGAGCTGCCGCCGCATCGGCCTGGGCGGCGCTCAAGGCGTAGTCGGGGCCGTCGTAGGGGGGCAGGTCCCCGGCCTCCACCAGGTCGCCCAGTTCAGTCAGGGCATACCCATCCGCCCCGTAGCGGACGATCCGCATCTGCGCGGTGCCGCTCTGCCCGTCGTCCAGGCAGCCGGCCAGCAGGCCGGGGGCCCCCGCGTCGGCCGAGAGGGTGAACCCCAGCTCAGCGGTGTACTCCCCCCGCCCGCCGGCCAGCACATTTCTGGGGTAGCCGGGGGTCAGCTGGGCCCCCTGGCTGGCAGCGTATTGGATCAGCAGCTGTTTGGCAATGTCCAGCAGCCCGGCACTGTCCGTCTCCACCGCGGCCAGCGCGCCCTCTGGCGGCTGGGCGGCGGTGACCGGCGGGGAAGAGACCTCCCCTTCCGGCGGAATGCCATCCCCACTCCCCTGCTGACAGCCGGTCAAACAGCCCGCCGCCAGCGCCAGCGCCAGCAGCCAGACCCAGCCTCTGCATCTCTTCACAGAAATCCACTCCCTCTTTCCATATTGCGGGGAAAATCGGGGCGCAAAAGCGGCCTGCCTTCCCACCAGTGAGACTGGCCGGGAGGGCCGCCCGTTACACACTCAGTACAGCTTTTTGATCTCCACGATCAGCTCTTCGATGTGGGCGGCGTCCTTCCCCTGGGCCAGCAGCCCCTGTTTCTGGCTGTAGAGCTGCCCCAACACCTTTTCGTAGTAGAGGGCCCGCTCCTCCCCCGCACTCAAGGGGACTAGGCCCACCAGGCTCATGAGGGGGGAGATCCGCTTGGGCTCCCCGCTGTAGGTCGCCAACATCACCGTGTAGACCCGGCCGCGGTCGCAGACCACCTGCTCCTTCACCAGCTCAAACCCGGCCTTGTACAGGTCGATGCGCAGCTGGCCGGCCCGGCTCATGGGCTGCAGCACCAGGGTCTTGCCCGGCGCCCGCAGCCGCTCGTCGGCGAGGACGATGCTGGCAATCAGCTCGCCCCCCATCCCCGCGGCGATGACGGTGTCGGTCTCGGGCACCCCCTGCAGCCCGTCGGTGCAGATGCAGCTCACCGCCAGGCCGTTTCGCTCGGCCAGCCGCCGCGCCTTCTGCAGCGAGGGCTCTGAGATGTCGCAGGCATAGCCCTTGGTGACCCGCCCGCTCTCCACCAGGTGGCAGATCAGGTAGCCGTGGTCACAGCCGATGTCGGCCGCCGTGCCCGGGGGCACCAGGGCCGCCACCGCCTGCAGCCGCTTATCCGGCAATCGTATCAACGCGCTCTCCTCCCCTCTGTGCGTCGGTTTTGTCCATCTGTCTTTGCATGGTCTTCATCAGGAAGTTGCTGATGTACTGGCTGGCCCCCAACACCAAAAGCCCGGTGATGGTGGCCACGGTGGTCTGGGGCAGCATGGAGATGACCGCCATGCCGGCCGCGCCGCCAAAGCCCATGCAGAACTGGGAGAGGGTGATAAACTCCCCGCTGAGGCCCTGGCCGCCCGGCGTCTTCTTCACCGACAGGTAGAACATGCTGGTGTAGCCGTTGTCCAGCCAGCAGCCGAAAAAGCTGTTGACCGCCGAAAACAGGAGGATGGTGGTCACGTCCATCCGCCAGTAGAGGGAGGCGGTGGTCGCCACCAGGACACTCACCGAGATGTGCAGCAGCTTCACCCGGTTCTCCCGCTTCATCAGCCGCCCGCAGACCCAGCTGGCCAGGATGGCGCTGATGCCCACCAGCACGTTGTTGACACCCACCAACAGCTCGCTCTGGATGATGCGAAAGAGGAGGATGTTGAGGAAGAAGTTAAACACCCCCGAGCGAAAGCCCTTGATCAGCTCCGAGGCCACAAACATCCGCCAGAGGGGGGAGCGCACGGCGATCTGCGCCATCTTCTTGTACTGGGTCTTTTGCGAGTTGAAGGTGATGCGGGGCATCCGCACCACCTTGTACATGGCCACCGCCGCCACCGCCGCCGAGAGGCCAAAGACCACGTAGTAGCCGGTGAGCCCCTCAAAGCGGGAGATGAGAAAGCCCGAGAGAAAGGGCATGGCCAGGCTGACGATCCCCCTGGCAAAGGCCATGAAGGAGACGGTCTGGTCGGTGTTCCCCTCGCTGGAAAACTGGGAGACCGCGTTGGCGTAGGTGATGAAGAAGAACGACTGCCCCATGGCCGCCAAAAAGGCGATGAGCACCACAAAGTCGTCCAGCCGGTTCATCACCGTGAAAAAGGTGACATACATCACCAAAAAGTCGGCGATGGCCACCGTAAAGGTGAATTTGGCCGAAAAGCGCCGCATGCAGGCCACTGTTGCCACGGTGAAAAAGGGGCCCAAAATGGAGACCACCGTGTTGTAGAACATGGTGACCCCGCTGTCCCCCGTCAGCTTGATAAACAGGGTGTTTATGAACATGGTGTGCAGGTTGGTGAAGATGAGATAGCACAGATAGATCTGCAGCACCTTCAAAAAGTCCGGGTTGAGGCCCTCCATCCCCAACATCTGTCGCAACCGGCTGTTCTTTGCCACACAAACTCCTCCTCTTTTTTCAAAGCGCCGTCTCCGGCGCGGGCGCAGCCGCATGCGCCCAACGGGAAGGGGCCGCGAGACATTTGTCCCGGGGCCCCGCCCGTTATGCCTCTTTCGAGGCTAGGTATTGGTTGATGTTTGCCACCAGGGTGTCGCAATCCATCCCGTGCACCATACAGGCTTCGGCCAGACTCTCGCCCTGCGAGGCGGGGCAGCCGACACAGTGCATGCCGGCCTCCATCAAAATGGGGGCGATCCCCTCCGCGTCGATGCGCAGCAGTTCGCCAATCAAGATCTCGGGTGTAACAGTCATTTCGATACGCTCCTTTTGGTTGAAAAGTTTACCGAATGACTCTATTATAGCCTGTTCTTCCCCCCAACACAACCCCTGCAGGGGCCATTTTCTCTGGTGTTTCTGTCACAATTTCACTTCCGTTTTCCGTGCATAAAGACAGTTTTGAGCCGTTCTCTCCTCTCTCTTATCCGCCCTTCCCCGAGGCGCGGCAAAACCCGTGAAGCGGTGGCGAGAGGGAGATTTTTTCTCGCCTCCCGTTTGTGCTGTTTCCTTTTTTAGTATACAATGGGAGAAAGCCGATTTACAAGTACGCACTTTCTGGTGCGCTACTCACCAAAAGGAGAGTCGCCCATGAGCCCCAGCCAGCGCCCCCTCAACGAAAAGCCCTTCCTGTACGCCATGTCCCTCATCGAGGGCAAGTGGAAGCTACACATCCTCTTCTGGCTCTGCCGGGAGGGGACGCTGCGCTACGGCGAATTGAAGCGGGCCCTCCCCGGCATCACCCATAAGATGCTCTCCGCCCAGCTCAAGGAGCTGGAGCGCGACAGCCTCGTCATCCGTCGGGAGTACCCCCAGGTCCCCCCCAAGGTAGAGTACCGCCTCTCCCGCCGGGGCCACTCCCTCATCCCCATCCTGATCGCCCTCTCCGACTGGGGGGCCGACCACCTGCCCGAAGATTGGGGGGAGGGTTCGTCCCCGAAGGTCACAGCTCGGTGATAGGCTCGCCCTCCCTGTTGTAAAAAGTGTCGATAGCAAGCTCGGCAAACCGGCCTCCGTCAAAATGGTCATAAAAAACAAACAAACGCAACCCGTACAAATTGCGCTTATTTATTTGCCGCCCGCCCTCATGGAAGTGCCCCTACCGATCAGGCGCATTCAACTGACCTCATAAATTTTCATTTGACGGGCTTTAACTCTTACAGCCAAGGCATAACCGGAGGCAGTATACAGAACGGATGTCCCGCAGGGTCGATCATCACCCGCCAACGGTCGTCATATTGGTACTCCGATATGCTTGCGCCGCACGACAAGGCATATCTCACCCCTTCTTCCACATCCTGAACGTGAAAATCCAAATGCGCCATTTGCTGCTGCTCATCTGGTGTCGCAGGCCACACGGGCGGCACATAGTCATTCACCTGTTGAATGGTGAGCCAAGTTGGCGTTCCTGTTTGTTCCAAATTTACTAAGACTGTATACTCTTCCCCCTTGAACCGCGTCCAGCCAAGCAATTTTTCATAAAATGCAGACAGCTCGTCCGCGTGATCAGAATCCAAAACGACATTCCATCCCACAAGGTCAAGCGCCATTATACGATCCCCTCCCCATTTTCTAATCTGACAGGTATGCCTTCTCCTCCTAACGTGTACTGTTTTTCATGATACCTTACAGGCGATTCTTTCTCAAGGCAATGCGATAAAATCAGCGGAGCTTTTAGCGGACACACCATATCTGCAACCGGGCCGATTCGACCCAACACTTGACAGCCCTCCTTTCCCCTATCCCCATGGTAGGGCCCGGCCTTTTTGAAAGACGGTCTTGCCTGTGAAAAACCGCAAAGCGCTGCTGATTGCCGCCCTCTATCCAGCTCTCTTTGTCACCCCTGAAACGCAGGCCCTTCTGCCTCGATCTGTTGGCCACGGCCGCCATTCCCTGTGAAGCCATCTCTCTTCCTTCATTGGCGACCACCTGCCCCTCCCCCCCTGCAAGGTGAGTTGGCAGGCCATCGGGCCGTTTTCCCCCTTCTCCCGACTGCATCGGCCTCTCCCCAACCGCCGGCAAGAGCTGCGCGCCGACGAAAAAAGCGTCGTTATCTCCCCGCGCCATGACTTTCCCATCCAAACGCAAAACAGCCCCCGGCCGCACAGATGGCGGTCGGGGGCTGTTCTCCCTTTTACAGTCGGTGCATAAACCGGCTCAAAAATTCTCTGGTCTTGGGGTTTCGGGGGTTGCCGAAAATCACCTCCGGGGTGTCGTCTTCGGCGATGAAACCGTCGAGCATGAAGACCGTTCGGTCGGACACCTCGCGGGCAAACTCCATCTCGTGGGTGACCACCACCATGGTCATCCCCTCGTGGGCCAGCTGTTTCATCACCCCCAGCACCTCGCCCACCATCTCCGGGTCCAAAGCCGAGGTGGGCTCGTCGAAGAGGAGGACGTCCGGCTTCATGGCCAGGGCGCGGGCGATGGCCACCCGCTGCAGCTGCCCGCCCGAGAGCTGGGCCGGCTTGGCGTCGATGTAGGGCACCATCCCCACCTTGTAGAGGTAGCGCAGGGCCAGCTCGCGGGACTCCTGCTTTCCCTTTTTCAGCACGTACCGGGGACCGGCCATGCAGTTTTCCAGCACCGTCTGGTTGGCGAAGAGGTTGAAGGACTGAAAGACCATCCCCACCTTGGCCCGATAGCGGTTCCAGTCAAAGCCGTCCCCGCCGGCCAGCTGGCCATGGTAGTAAATTTCTCCCCCGCTGGGGATTTCCAGCCGGTTGATACACCGCAGCAGGGTCGATTTGCCCGAGCCCGAGGCCCCGATGACGCAGACCACCTCGCCCTGGTGTACCGTAAAGTCGATGTCCCGCAGCACCACATGGGTGCCAAAGGTCTTTTGCAGGTGCCGCACCTTTAGGATCGATTCCCGCTGCCACAGCTCCCGCAGGGCCGGGGACATCTCGTCCCCGCCCGGCCCTGCGCTCCGGCACTCCTGTACTGCCTGCCCGCTCATCTCGCCGCCTCCTTTTGCATCTCCGCCTTCTCCCGGTCGCTCTCCGCCGCGATCGCCTTGAGTTCGGGGATGGAGGCGGGGTCTGCCAACTCATAGTCCCGGGGGCCGTTCATCCGCCGCTCCACCAGGTGGAGCAGGGCGTTTGCCAGGGTGGTGAGCACCAGGTAGATGCAGCTGACCACAAAGAACACCTCAAAGTATCTAAAGTAGACGCCCGCCGCCGACCGGGCCGCGTAGAACAGCTCGTTCACAGTGATGACGCTGAGCACCGAGGTGTCTTTGATGTTGCTGACTAGGTAGTTGCCGATTTGGGGGGTGATGTTGCGAAACGCCTGGGGTACCACCACCGAGAGCATGGTCCTGCCGTGGGACATGCCGATGGCCTTGGCCCCTTCGATCTGGCCCGGGTCAATGGACTGAATGCCGCCCCGCACCGTCTCGCACATGTAGGCGCCGGTGTTGATGGAGACCACCAGCAGCCCCGCCATCAGGGGCTGAAAGTGCACCCCGAAGATGGCGGCTGCACCGTAGAAGATCACCATCGCCTGCACCATCATGGGGGTGCCGCGGAAAACCCAGACGTAGAAGCGGATGATCGCCCAGACGATGTTCATTCCCACCCGCTTGAAGAGATTGTCCTCCTTGGTGAGGGGGATGGTGCGCACCGTCCCCGCCAAAAAGCCGATGATACAGCCCAGCAGGGTGCCCAGCACCGCCAGGTAGACCGAGGTGCCGGCCCCCTTTAAAAAGGCGACGCCGTACTTCTCGGCGATAAACGCCACCCATCCGAAAAATGTGGTGGGCAAATTCATGGTTTCTCTCCCCTTTTTCTTTGATCGCTCATCCCGTTACAAGGGGGCGCGCCCGCCCCACGCGAAAGACCGCTACTGGTTGACCGGCTGCACCTCGATGGCGTGGCGGAGCATCTCCTCCTTCTCCTCCTCGGTGATCTGGCCCAGGGCGGCGTTGAGCTTTTCCTTCACATCACTGCGTTTTTTGCTGACGGCGATCCCCAGGTCGGTGTCCTCGTCGGAGAGCTGGAACCCGCTCCCCTCGGCCAGCTTGACCATGGCCAGGTCGGGGTTGGCCGCCACGGCTGACAGGGCGGTGGGCTCATCCATCAAGAGCATATCCACTATGCCCGACTGCAGCGAGACAATCATGGCCGGCACGTTGTCCATGGCGGGCATCTTGTTGACATTCGGGATCTGGTCGATGATGTCGTACCACAGGGTGTTGAGCATCGAGGTGCAGCTGGCGCCCGACAGGTCCTGCAGTTTGGTCTTGCCGGCGTACTTGCTGTCCTTTTTCACCAGGGCCACGATCTGGCTGCGGTAGTAGCAATCGGTAAAGTCCATCGAGGCCTTGCGCTCGTCGGTGATGCTGATGGCCGAGATGGCGCAGTCGATGGTGCCCGTCTGCACCCCCAGCAGCAGCCCCTCCCAGTCGATCTTGTAGGCCTCCATCCGGTAGCCGGCCTTGTCGCAAAGCTGCTTCATCAGCTCCACCTCAAAGCCATAGGTGTACTCATTGCTGCCGGTGATGGGCACCGCCCCGTTGGAATCGTCCAGCTGGGTCCAGGTAATGGGGGCGGTCATGCACTCAAACCCGACCTTTAAGACTGGGCGGTCATCGCCGTTTGCCGCAGATTTGTCCCCGCAGCCGGTCAGGGGCAGACAGAGGGCCGCCGCCAACGCCATAGCGATGATTCGTTTCCCTTTCACGATAAAAACCTACCTTTCCATCTTGCCTTTCGGCAATGCCACTTTCCAATAAGGCCGGGGGCGGGTCAATCACCCGCCCCCTCGCCTTTGCCTGTATTATAGTGACTTGCCCCCTTCTTTTCAATGCGCTGGGGAGAGGTTTTATGCTATCTTAACGATTCCACTGCCATTATTTACATTGTATTCCATCATTGGTTACAAAATATGCGATTTCTTCCCTTCATTCCTTGACCCCCTCCACTTCCCTGGCCCCCCTTTGACCCGCCAGTTTTGCCAGACGGCCGGCCCTTTCTAGGCCCTCCGCTTTTGCTCCCGCCGCTCTCCGCTCCAGCTGCCGCGAAGGCCGAGCAGGCCAAACCATCCCCCTATTCCAACTCCTCTGCTTCTTGCTCCCAACCCTCCCGTTTCAACTGTCGCGGCATCCGGGTAGGCCAGACGGTTCTCCCTTTCAACCCTTCTGCTCTTTTGCTCCTGTCCCTCGTCCCTCTCCACTCCGACTGCCCGCAAAGACCGGGCAGGCCCAATTGCGCCAGCCGCTCGGCCAGCCGCGGCGGGGAGAAGGGAGGGCAAACCACCCCTTTGGGGCCGCCCTCTCCCCCTGCGGGCCACAGGGGTGAATAAACGCCCCCCAATCGGCAGAGGGCGAATTCCCTCCCCTTTCCCCCTGTTCGCTTTCCCCTTCTCCCCGCACACCAAAAGCGCGGCTTCTCCTCGCAGACCGCCCTTCCCCCGCCCCCGCCGTCAGCGGTGTTCCGGTGCATTCTTGTATCGGTAGCAGTCCAGCCAACCACCGCCCCCCTCTGGGCAGACCGAGGGTTCTTCCTCTCCTCCTCCCTTGCCGGCGCGTCCGCCGGGCACCCGCCCGCTGGAGCTGGGACCTCCTCTGCCGTCTGCCGCCCCGCCGGGCCGCCCACCGCCCTCTCTCACCAGCCCTTTCGCGACGGCAGACAAAAAAAGCCCTTCGCTCCGTAGAGCGAAGGGCTTTTGATTGACGAAAAGAAACGGTAGCTTACTGCTCCTCTTTCATCTTGGCGAAGCAGTCGCTGCAGTAGACAGGACGGTCCTCGCGGGGCTGGAAGGGAACCTGGCAGGGAGCGCCGCAAGAAGCGCAGACGGCGTCGTGCATCTCTCTGGGGCCTCTGAGGTTTCTCTTTCTGTTGTCACGGCACTCTTTGCAGCGCTGGGGCTCGTTCTCAAAGCCCTTCTCCGCGTAGAACTCCTGCTCACCAGCGGTGAACACGAACTCTTTGCCGCACTCTTTGCACACTAAAGTCTTGTCTTCGAACATTTGATTGTACCTCACTTTGGAAAGATAAATTTGGCCCGCACCGGAATTGAACCGTCTTTTAGAAAAACCTAAACGCTCCCCTGAGCTATTGGGCATATTTTAATTTTTTTCTCACTCGTTGCAGGGCGTTATCGACAGATTTCTCCGGCTTGTGCAAGAGGCGCGAAATGTCCTTGTAACTGTACCCGTCCAGGTGTAGAGACAATACCTGTTTCTCAAACGAAGACAAAACACTCTCCGCCTGCTTCATCAGGCGGGACACTTGTTCTCGCTGTGCAACTATCTGCTGAGGGTCGCTGGCCCCGTCGGCTCCGTCTTCCCCGTCCAGGTAGGGCAGTTTTTCCTCGCCGCCGCCCCGCTTGCGCGCCCGGCTGCGCCGATAGCTGGCAATCATGGCGTTGCGAAGGCAAACTGTCGCGTAGGAGGAGAAGGGGATCCCTTTTTCCGCATCAAAACTGCTCACCGCGGCGGGCAGGGCCATCAGCCCCTCCTGCGCCATGTCTTCGCAGTCGGCGGAAAAGAGTTTGTGCGCCATCGCCTCAGCGATGGGGAGGTAGGCAGAAACCAACTGATTGAGGGCTTTCGCATCGCCCCCCTGTGCCCGGCGCAGGAGCTCGGTCTGTGCGTCATCCGATTTCCAATCGCCCATAAGACCCTACCTTTAGCGTTCTCTCAACATCCCCATCCTAACCTATAAACCACTTCCTGTCAAGGAATTTTTTCACTCTCGCCAAAAGCGCCAGATTTTTCAGACAAAAGTTGCGCAAACCCTCCAAAACCCGTATGGCAGAGCAGAAACTTGCCCCCTGCCGCCACGAGAAAACATTACTCCGCCGCCAGTTCAGACTCGTCCCGGGTGACGTTTCGCATCCAACAGCCGCTGCGGATGCGGAAAAAAGAGACCACCGTCTTGATGGGCGAGTCGATGCGCAGCAGCACATAGACCACCGGCGCCGCCACCTTGGCCACCAGGCCGAAGTAGGCCCCCAGAGGGGTGGCCACCGCCCAGATAAAGAAGACGTCGATGAAGAAGGTGAACTTGGTGTCGCCGCCGCCGCGCAAAATCCCCATGGTGGAGATGACCTCCACCGAGATGAGAAAGGTCATGACCGCCGCCGCGATCATCATCTCCCCGGCCATGGCAGTGGTCTCGGGGGCGATGTTGTACAGCCCGATGACCGGCTTGCGGATGGCCAGCACGATCGAGGCGCCCACCGCCCCCACCCCCAGGGAGAGCAGCTGCATGGTGGTGGCCATCTTCCGCACATACCCGGCGGGTTTTGAGCTGACGGCCTTGCCGATTTGGATGGCGGTGGCGTTGGAGAGGCCGAAGAGGAAGATGAAGGCCAGCTGGGTCACCACGTTGACGATGCTGTTGGCCGCCACCACCGACGCCCCCATCCGCCCCAAAATGGCGGCGTGCACCGAGGTTGAGAGCCCCCAGGCGATCTCGTTGAAGGCCACCGGCAGGCTGGTCTTGACGTAGTCGCCCAGCAGCAGCCGGTCCATCTTGTGAAAGAGGTGGCGCAGCCGAAAGCCGGTGCGCTTTTCAAAGCGCTCCATGTAGACGATCGACATCACCAGCTCGCTGATGCGGGCGCAGAGGGTGCCCACCGCCGCGCCCGCGACCCCCAGGGCCGGCGCGCCGAAGGCGCCGAAGATGAAGATGTAGTTGATGATCACGTTGATGACAAAGGAGACCGAGTAGATCACCACCGAGATCTTCACCTGCTCCACCCCCCGCAGGGAGGTGATGTAGCAGTTGGAGACCCCGTAGAAGAAGTAGGAGAAGGCGATGATCTTCAGGTAGCGCACCCCTTCGGCCACCACCTCGGGGTCGGCGGTGAAGAGGCGCAAAATGGCCTCGGGGAAACAGAGCACCAGGGCGGTGACGAGCAGGGAGAGCACCACCACGAACTTCAGACCGATGGCCATAATGCGGCTGATGGCCGCCGTGTCACCCTTGCCCCAGTACTGGCTGATCATCACCGAGCCGCCGGCGGCAAAGCCAAAGGAGAACATGCTGAAGACGAAAAAGGGCTGGTTGGCCAGGGAGGCCGCCGACAACTGCACCTCGCCCAGCTGGCCCAGCATCACGGTGTCCATCATATTGACGCCAAAGCTGATGAGGTTTTGCAGGGCGATGGGGATGGCCACCGTCAGCAGGGCCCGGTAAAAGGACTTTTCGGTCAAAATCTTGTTGCGCACGATCTCAATTCCCTCTCTGTCTGATTTCGCCCCCGGCCCCCCTCTCGCAGGGGGAACAGCCGGGCAAGGGCACAAAAAACAGCCGCCTGTGGGGTCCGCCGGGCCGAAAGGCGACTGGTGGGAGGGGGCAACCCTCCCTGTGACAGCAGCAGTATACCACATTCCCCGCCCCGCGCCAACACCTTTTGTCCAAAAAGCGACTTCTTTTTTGACCGTCTTTTTCCGTCCCCCCTTGTCTTTATCATACCGCCGCTCCGCCGTCTTTTTCGTCCATCTTCCCCGCATTCCCCCACAAAGGGTGCACTGCCTCCTGCCGGCGACTGCAAAAGGGAGACCAGACGACAAAAGCCCCGGCCCGCCTTCGCGCAGCCGCCCCTGGCCTGCTGCCAAGGGCAGTGTCCCCTCCACCCGCAGCGGAAGGGGGACCGCCGGAGCAGCTGGAGAGCCCCCCTGTCCGGCCCACCGGGGTCGCCCGTCGAAAAGAGGCTGCTCCCCCCTACCTGTCGACGGCCGAGCGGGACAGCGCCAAAGAGCGCCGTCTCGCCCAAAAGCCTCGACGCAGCAAAAGAGCCGGCGCCGCAAACCAGCGGCGTCGGCTCTCTAAAGGGGATCTCCCCCTTGTTTGCTGCGGTGTTCAGCCCTCTCTCGGGGCGCGACTAGGCGTTGGTGGCCACAAAGCTGACCGTCTTGTCCAAAAAGAGGTTGGGCTTGTACTGCAGCTCCAGTTCTTTCCAGTCCGCTGGCAGCTCGTAGCCGATGATGCCGGTGAGCTTTTTCCCCTTGGCGATGGTGCCGCTGAGGTCCTTGCCCTGCTCGTAAGAGGCGCTGATGCTAAGGCTGATGGCTTCGTCGTCGGCATAGGCGTCAAAGGAGGCGGCGGTGACGAGCAGCTCCTTGTCCGACCCGTTCTCCACGGTGAACTCGCAGACAATAAAGGCGTTTCCCTTTTCGGGCTTCAGGTACTGGGTGCCCTCGTTCTCCTCCACCTTGTTGAGGGTGATCTTCACGCCGTCCTCCTCGTAGGTCTCGCCCACGCCGAAGGAGGTCTTTTCCTCCATCTGCGGAGAAGAGCTCTCGCCCGACCCGCTTCCCCCGTCGGTGCTGGAGCCACAGCCGGCGCAGAGCACCAGGGCCGCCGCACAGAGCAGAGACAACAAAATGCGTTTTTTCATCTTTCCAAAACTCCTCTCATTGGCAAAATGGCCCGGCTGTCTTCGCCGGGCGACCCTCCGGCCCAGGCCTCGGATGATCGCCCCCATTGTACGAAAAAACCGGGGCAAAGTCCTATGCTCCCAGCATAGGACTTTGCCCCGGGACCCGCGCGTCTGCCGGCTGTCAGGGCACCCGATAGAGGGTGTGTCCAACTTGCACCAAGACGAGCAAAACCACCAGCCAGACGGCCAAATAGCACAGCCCCGCCAGCCAGCGCTGTCCCCGCCTGTCCAGCGCGCGAAAAGGCGGGCGGGTGCGAACTCTCCCCAAATCCAGCCAGTAGGCGGCATGGGGGAGAAATATCCACAGGTAAATCAGGCAGCTGACCACCGCCGCCCCTGCACTCTCAAAGGGGCGGCTGGTCAGGGCGGCCCAGAGGACAAAGGCGGCGAAGGCCAAAAACGCCACCAGCCGCCAGGCATTTTCCCGGCCAAATACACTCTGCCACCGGCGGGGCGGCCCCTCGCCCACAGGATCGGAGGGGACAAAGGCGGTCGCCGGCAGGTCCGCCGCCACCGCCGCCCGGTCCTGCTGCAGAGAGGCAGCGGCCGAGGGCACAGCCCCCGCAGGGAAAACGCCCCCCTCTTCGGCGGACAGCCCCGCCAGCGCCTGCTGCACCGCCCCCCGCAGTTGGGTGGCCGACTGGTACCGCTGGGCCGGGTCGATGCGCAGACAGCAGTCGATCACCCCCGCCAGGGGGCCCTTCCAGCGCCGCTCCTCCGGCAGCTTGCCGCAGAGCAGCCAGTTGGCCAGCGCCCCCAGGGCATAAAGGTCGGTGCGGGCGTCTGTCTGGGCGTAACCGTACTGCTCGGGGGCGGCATAGCCCTTGGTCCCCAGGTAGACCGTGTCGTTTTTCTGCCGGGGGTCGTACTGGCGGGCGGCCTCAAAGTCGATGAGGAAGAGTTGCCCATCCGGCCTCACCAGCACGTTTTGCGGCTTGATGTCTCGGTGCACCAGACCCGCCCGGTGCAGGGGCTCCAAAATATCGCAGAGGGCGCAGAGCCACCGCCCCACCTGTGCCACTCCCAGACGCCGCCGCCCCTCGGCACAGCGGGCCATGGTCTCCCCGGGCACGTACTCCTCCAGCACCACCGTCTCGCCCGCGCACTGGTAGAGGTCATAGACCATGGGGGTGCCGGCGAAGTGCCGGTCCCGCAGCTGGGGATAGACGGTGTCTGCCCGGTGAACGGTCTTTTTCACCGCCACCAGACCGGTATTTTTGTCCCGCACCAGCTCCACCCTCGCCCGCTCGTTCTCGGAAAAGGTGTCCAGCACCTGGTATCGGTCTGTCAGGTAGTCGGTCAACTCTGTCATCGCTGTCTCATTCCTCGGCTCTGTAAATTCTCCCGCTGCGGACTCGCGGCGGGCCCCCCTCGCAGAAAGGCGCGGCAGGGGAAGGCTTTCCGCCCCGCCGCCAGGCCCCGGCAAACAGAAGCGGTCACCCGTCTTTTTTCACCCGCAGCTATTTTTTATTCTACCACAACCCGGGGTAAAAGGCACTCAGCTGCCAGCATATTGCAGCAGGGGGCGCGCTCCTATATAATGAAAGGTACTTCTTTCGCCCAGACAGGTTGGGCAGTTTCACAGAAAGGGCTGATCCTGTGTCCCAAAAATCCACCGGAGAGCTGCGCAACGAGCTGCAAGAGGCGCCGTCTCTGGACGTCTATATCCGCGAAAACGAGGGGGAATTCCTGCACAAGGAATTCTCCCAGTACCTCGTCGAGTGCTTGGCAAAGCGGGGTCTGCGCAAGTCCGAGGTCATCCGCCGCAGCGGTTTGAGCGAAGTCTATGCCTATCAGATCCTGGCCGGCAAAAAGCGGGCCGAGCGGGACAAGCTCATCTGCCTGTGCCTGGGCGGCGGTCTCTGTGCCGACGAGTGCGACCGCGTCCTCCGCCTGGCCGGGCGGGGCAAACTCTACCCCCGCGACCGGCGCGACGCCATCTTGCTCTACTGCCTGGACAAAGGGCTCGGGGTGGCCGAGGCCGACGACCTGCTCTACGAGGCGGGGGAGCCCACCCTTCTCAGCTAGCCCCCTTTCGCAGAGCGCCGGTCGGGCCGCAAGGCACACCTCGTCCCGTCGACCCGCCGAACCGTCATTTTAAAAAGGAGGGATCTGCCGTGCGACCCATCCGCCGGGAAGAGCCCCTTCCCCAGCTGCGAGAGGCCCTCAACGCCGACTGCCGGCGCTGCCGTGGCCTCTGCTGTGCCGCCCTCTACCGCGCCCGCGCCGAGGGGTTTCCCGCCGACCTGCCCCCGGGCCGCCCCTGTCCCCACCTGGACGGGGGGTACCGCTGCGCCATCCACGGCCAGCTCACCGCCCGCGGCCTGCACGGCTGCACCGCCTACGACTGTTTGGGGGCCGGGCAGCGGGCAGCCGCCACCTCCCCTGCCGACTGGCGCCGCGACCCGGAAGAAAAAGAGCGGCTCTTTGCCCGCTTCCTCTCCCTGACCGCCCTCCACCAAATGCTCTGGTACCTGGCCGAGGTCGCCTCCCTCCTCCCCGCCCGCCCCCTCTGGGAGGAGGCCCAGCAGCTCATCGGCGAGTGCTGGGCCCTGGGCGAGGGGGACGCCCCCCTCGACGCCGCCCTGTTGGAGCGGCAGCGCGCGCGGGTCAACCGGTTGCTCCGCCCCGCCCACGAGCAGACCCTGGCCGCCGCCGGCGGCCGGGCCTCTCCCCGCCGGAACGCCGACTGTTCGGGTCGGCAATTTCGGGGAGCGCCCCTGCGCGGGCGCGATTTCTCCATGGCCCTCCTTCTGGGGGCCGACCTCTCCGGCTGCGACCTCTGGGGCAGCAGCTTCCTGGGCGCCGACCTGCGGGGGGCCGATCTCCGCGGGGCCGACCTGCGGGGGAGCATCTTCCTCACCCCCATCCAGTTGGGGTCTGCCCGGGGGGACGGGCAGACCCGCCTTCCCCCCTTCCTCTCCCGCCCCGCCTCCTGGGATCCCTCTCCACGGCACGACAGGCCCCGGTAACCCCTTCGGGCGGCTGTATCTCTTTCCTTTTTCCGCCTTTTTGCGCATCTTTTTCCCGCCCAGCGGCTTTGTGTGATATAATGGGGAATAAATGAACACACGCCGGACGGGTGCGGGGGTGGAATGAGCGATGACAGAAAAGGCAAACACGGGCAACGGACGGGGCCGCCAAAAGGGGTTCACCCTGGTGGAGGTCATTGTGGTCCTGGTCATTCTGGCGGTCCTCGCCGCCCTCCTCATCCCCTCCATGGTGGGCTGGATCGACAGGGCCCACAAGCGCACCTGCGAGGTGAGCAAGGCCGGCCTGGCCCGCGACCTGCAGGCGGAGGAGATCTATCAGACCGAGGGCGGGGGCAAACTCACCACCTCCCAGCTGCAGGAGTTGGCCCAAACGTCTGAATTTTACTGTAAGCAGGGCGGGGTCTACCACGTGCTGCGCGACGGCGCAGGGGAGATACAGGTCGTCTGTCCCCTGCACGACAGCGCCTACACCTTTGACATGAGCGAGGTCATCCGAAATCTCATGGCAAACCCCGGCAGCGAGGAGCTCAAGGCCCTGTTCCAGTCCTTCACCGGCGCGGGCAAATACATCGACTCCACCAGCAAGCAGGGCACCAACCGGGAAAAGCTGGAGGGCGCCCTCAAAGAGGCGGGCTTTGACCTGCAGGCACAGGGGGTGCAGAGCTGGTCCTTCCAGGGGGTGGGGAGCGGCCAATTCCTGCTCTACTGGACCACCGAAAGCCTGGCGGACTACCCGGTGGGCAGCCAGGTCAAGGTGATGCGCTACAACTCCCGCCGGGGCACCTACACCGCCGGCTATGTCACCGTGCAGGAGACCCAGCTGGAGGGGAAGGGCGAATACTACCCCGTGCTGGGCCGGGGCGACGCCTCCTGGAGCGAATTCACCGACATCCCCCAGAGCGACGCGGACAAACAGCAATTCGACGCCATCTACCAGGTGTTCGGCCAGATGCCAGCCGGCGCCAACTGACTCGCCTGTACCAAAACAGGGGGGCGGGAGCAACCAACTGCTCCCGCCCCCCTGTTTCTTCTTTGTCCAAACGGCTGCGGCGCTGTTTTCAGCCGCCGAGCTGGGCCAGATACTCCTCCACAAATTTGGAGGCCACCGCCCCGTCCGCCGCTGCGGTCACGATCTGCCGCAGGGGCTTTTGGCGCACATCCCCCACCGCAAAGACCCCCGGCAGGCTGGTGCGGGTGGTCTCGTCGGCCACCAGGTAGCCCTGCTCGTCCATCTCCACCTGGCCGCGGAAAAGGGCGGTGTCGGGCACCCGGCCGATGGCGACAAAGACCCCGTCACAGGCCACCTCGCGGGTGGCGCCGCTGCCCACCTCCTGCAGCCGGACCCCGCTCACCCGCTGGCCGTGAAGGACCTCCGCGACCGTTTGGTTCCAGAGGAATTCCACCGGGCTGCCCTCCAGCGCCTTTTGATAGACAGCCGACGCCCGCAGCGCGTCCCTTCGGTGTACCAGGTAGACCTTTTTGCAGATTTTCGAGAGGTAGAGGGCGTCCTCCGCGGCGCTGTTCCCCCCGCCGGCGACCACCACCGTCTTGTCCCTGTAGAGCATCCCGTCGCAGGTGGCGCAGTAGGAGATCCCCCGCCCCCGCAGACCGCGCTCTTCGGGCAGCCCCAGTTCCCGGGGAGAGGCCCCGGTGGCCAGGACCACGGTGCGGGCCAGCACTGGGCCGTCGCTGGTCTCGATCCTCTTGGGGGCCGCTTGCAGGTCCACCGCCTCCACCTCGGCGAAGGCCGTCTGCGCCCCAAAGCGCTCGGCCCCCCGCTCCATCCGCTCCCCCAGCGCAAAGCCGTCGATCCCCTCGTCAAATCCGGGGTAGTTGTCCACCTGGCCGGTGGTGGCCATCTGCCCGCCGGGGGCCATCTTCTCGATCACCAGCACCGAGAGGCCGCTCCGGGCACAGTAGAGGGCGGCCGCATAGCCGCCCGGCCCGCCTCCGATCACCGCCACATCGTATATTTTTTTCGCCATCGCGCACACACATCCTTTCCGCCTTGGCGCGCCCTCCGGCACGACCGGACAGGTCGTCACAGAGGGCTCTCCGCCGATCTCTCGCCCTTTTAAAGGGCCCCATTTTCCCGAAGCCAGTTCTCGATCTCCGCCGCCGAGCCGGGGTTGACCAGGGGCTCGCTTGCGCGGCCGCCGGCAAAGAGCCGCAGGGTGGGAATGGTGTCCACCCCGTAGTGCTCGGCCAACTGCGGCGCCTCGTCGATGTCCACCGTCTTTACCGCCAGCCGGTCGCCGTACTTTTCCGCCAGCCGCGCAACGGCCGGGGCCAACCGGCGGCAGTAGCCACACCAGGGGGCGGAAAAGTCCACCAGCACCGGCTTCTCGCTGTGCAGCACTCCCTCTTCAAAGTGTTCTCTATCAACTGCTAAAACTGCCATCGCAAACGCGACCTCCCTTTCTTTCGGGCGGAAGGATCGGCGCTGCCTGCTGCAAGGGCCCGTCCCTGTTGGGGCGGCCAATCTCCCTTTTGGCGCAGGCCGGCCGAAGCTCTATCTCCGCAAACTGTTTTTGCTATTATTACAGATTGTATTGTAATAATATCAGTTACAGAATCTCCTGTCAACCCCTCTTTCCCAATCTCTTTCCCATTTCTCGACAAAAGACCGGGCCCCGCCGTGCACTGCGCACGGTGAAGCCCGGTCTTTCTGTCCGCCCCTTGGCCCAGCTGTCCCCTACTGGGGCAAAAAAGCATTCAGCTCCCCCTCGTCGAGCACCCGAAAGCGCCGCTTCTCCCAGCAAAAGATCCCCTCGCCGGCACAGGCGGCCACAGCCCGGTTGACGCTGCGCAGCGGAGCCCCCGCCTCCATCACCAACAGCTCTTTGGTCAGTTGGGGCAACTTTCCGGCCCGGTGCCAGACCGCCACGGTGCGCAGCACCCGCTCCCGCACCGTGTAGCGACCGAACTTGTCGAAGAGAACGGTGTTCTCGGTCAGCTTGCGCACCAGCTGGGACACCACGTACTGGGTAAAGTCAAAGTCGGCCCGCATCCACTCCAAAAAGGCGCTGCGGGAGAGGCGGTACAGCCGACAGGGGCTGATCGCCGCCACATTGATGACGTTCTCCCGCCCGCAAAACACCTCAAACTCGCCGAAGAGGCTGGGGGCGCAGTAGTGAAATACCGGCGACACCTGCCCCCGGACGCCCTGCAGGTACCCCTCGGCGTCCCCCTCCAGGAGGATGTAGACGGCGCTGTTCTCCATCCCCTCCCAGAGGATGGGGGCCCGCCGCGCAAACGACACCTCTTCCAGCTGGCGACCGACCGCCGCCGGCGCCGCCTCCAAAAAATCGATCAGCCCTTTCATGGGGCACCTCCAAACAAAATATCGCGTTTTGGTCAGGTGACCTGGATTTTGCCGTTGGCTTCATTCTATACTGGGGAAAACCAACCGTCAACCGAGAGAGGAGAAGAGAGATGCGACACTTTATCATCGACACCGACACCGGGGGGGACGACGCCCTCGCCCTGATGATGATGCTCATGGACAGCGGGGTCCAGGTGGAGGCAGTCACCACCGTGTTCGGCAATGTGGACCTGGAACAGGCCACCCAAAACGCCCTGGCAACCCTGGAATTGATGGGGGGTGAGCTGCCGCCGGTCTACAAGGGCGCCCCCCGCCCCCTGCTGCGCGAGCCCCTCACCACCGTGCACGCCCACGGCAGCGACGGCATGGGCGACTGCGGCCTGGTGCACCCCCGCATCGCCCCCCAAAAGGGCCACGCGGTGGACATCATCTGCCAGCTGGCCAAGCGCTTCCCCGGCGAACTGGAGATCCTGATGATCGGGCCCGCCACCAACGTCGCCCTCGCCCTGATGAAAGAGCCGGAGGCCATGCGGGGGGTCAAACACATCTACTCCATGGGGACCGGCGGGTACAGCCTGGGGATGGAGACCGCCGTGGCCGAGTTCAACGTGTTGGTGGATGCCGAGGCCTACGACGCGGTGCTGCAGAGCGGGATCCCCCTCACCATCGCCGGATTTGACCTCTGCCTGGGCGAGACCGCCTTCAGCGCCCAGGACCTCGACCTCCTCAACCGGTCGGACACCGCCCTGGCCTCGTTCGTGGTGCAGAGCAACCGGGTGCTGTTGGAGATGGCCACGGCCCGCCTGGGCTACCCCACCGTGCCCCTGCCCGACGCCCTCGCCGCAGCCGCCGCCCTCTGGCCGGACACGGTGTTGGAGGCGGAGGACCGCTTTTGCTACACCTGTTACCGGGAAGAGGCCACCTACGGCCAGGTCATCCCCTTCCTCCCCAACGCGGTCGCCACCGCCGGGGGCTACCAAAACCGGCCGGCCAACGCCCGCCTCATCAAGCGAATGGACGCCGCCCTCTTCAAAGAGCGCATCCTAAAGATGCTGCTGCAATAGAGCCGTCCCCCACCCCGCCTTGCCTGTGCAAGGCGGGGTTTCCTTTCGCCCTCTTTTCGCACCGCCGTCTCACCTCTTTTCCCGGGCAAAGCCGGTTCAAACGGAAATACCGCCCTTCTCTCACGCCTCTCTTCCCCCCTCCATTCTCCCCCTCCTGGCCGCCCTTGGGCCTCTCTTTTCGCCTGAAAAAGCCTCTTTTCGGAAAGAATTTACAAAAAATAGCAAATTGCGCACGACTGTTCATTGTGCTGTTTTGAAAATTGGACTATTATTCCAGCATGGAGGTGGCAAAGTGGACAGATTCAAGCGAGTAGCGGTGCAATTTGGGGTACAACTCAAACTGGCCAGGGAGGCGCGCGGCCTGACCCAGGAAAAGACGGCGGAGCTCTGCGGCATCAGTCCCCGCCACTATCACAATCTCGAAAACGGGCACACCAACCCCAGTCTGGCGACCGCTTTGCAAATCTCTTCTCAACTGGGTTTCAGCTTGGACAGCCTGCGAGAGGAGGTGATGTAGTTGCAACTCGAGTACGCGGTGTTTCAGGAACTCCGCCGGATCGCCGACAGCGGCACCTTTCTCACCTACGGCATCCGCGTCTGGGGCAGAGAGGGGGGCGGCAAACGCCTCCTCCGCCAGGTGTCCGACGTCTCGGTCTCCCGCCCCTTTGTCGAGCGGATCGCCGCTCTGTGCAACCGGTACGAGCTGGCGCCGGAGCACCTGATGGACGTGATCGAAGATGCATTTGGAAAATAGGGCGCACCGCGGCAAAAGGCCTCCTCTCGGAGGCTTTTTTACGTCCCTTTTGAAAAGGCGGCGGGAAACCCCACCGCTCTACTCGAAAGGCAGCCCTTTACTTCACCAAATTTCTCTCCCTTTCGACAAACTTTTCGCGACAGTTCACCCCTTTCCCGCTAGGATGGAGAAAACCCCATCCAATCAAACGGGAGATGTTTGTCGTGAAAAAATTGTTGGCCCTTTTGCTGGCAGCCGCCCTCTGTTTGGCCGGCTGCTCCTCTGCCAAAGGCGGGTTGGACGCGCTGGACGAAGCCCCCTCTTCCTCGGCCCCCTCGTCCAGCGCCTCCTCCAGCAGGGTTTCCTCCTCCGCCTCCAGCAGCCAGGTGTCTTCCAGTTCCTCGACCTCTTCGACCTCCTCGGCTGCCACATCTGAAAAGAGCGCCGCCCCCGCTCCATCCAAACCGGCGTCCTCCGCCCCAGCGGCCTCCCAGCCGCCGGCCGAAACGCCCGCTCCTGCCGCCCCGCCCAGCAGTTCCGCCGCCCCCGCCCCAGCGCCCCAGCAGAGCGTCACCGTCTACGTGACCAAGACAGGGGAGAAATACCACCGCGCCGGCTGCCAGTACCTAAAAAAGAGCTGCATCCCCATCTCGCTGGACGACGCCAAGCGCAGCTACAGCCCCTGCTCCAAGTGCAACCCGCCGCGGTGAGGCCTTTACAGGCGATGCGCTCGAGCGCTGCTCTCCCCTGGGCCCGCTCGAACTAAAAATGGGCCGCCCGACAAAGATTTGTCGGGCGGCCCATTTTGCAGTTCTGCTGTGCGCTCTATCACTCCGCCGTTTTTACATCTTCATAACTCACGATTTGAACTCCCTTTGAAGCGGCAAGCGCCATCGTCTTTTCTCTGCTGCCAGTCGAATTTCCACTGCCAGAGGTGATGATCAGTTCGACTTTTGCTCCCCTGGGCAGCAGTTCCAATATGCTGTTGAATGCCGGTGCCGGGAATCCAGCCCAGAGGGGAACGGCGACAACGATTTTGTCGTAGTCGGCAAAGTCAGCGGCAACCGGCTCGATCTCCGCTCTCTTCTGACGTCTTGCCGCAAGAGAACCCAAAACATAAGCGGCAACTGTAGAGCGGCGCTTTTTCTCTTTGATTTCAATCAATTCTGCCTGCTCTTTGCCGGCCCTTTTTTCTGCCAGCGCCCTTGTCTTCCCAGTATACGAATAAAAAACGAATGCTGTTTTCATCTTATCTCCCTCTCTCGCGCCTGCAATTTTTCTGGGCAAACCGCTCAAATGCCCGCTTTGAATCACGACCGCCTCAAAGGCCCTCTGGCAGCCTTTTCATCCCTTCGGCAATCCTCCCACACAGAAGCGCTGCCTGTATTCCCCCTCCTGAAAAGGGATGGGGCCATATTGGCGGATATTGATTCTGTGCCCTCAAAGGGATCCCATTCGCCTAAACTCTATAGCGGTCTCAAGAATGGACAATGCGCCTTCTCCCCCAACAATCCAGATTTATCTATCCGATTCTCTGAAACCCCTTGATTTTCCTGCATTTTCCGCAGGTCTGCTACCATAAAAAGCTCCGTTTTCCCTTGTTTTTGCCCTTGTGGGACAAAACAAGGGAAACTTTTTATCAGTCGCCTACTACCTTATCCAGCAAGCGGGCTGATGAGCGTTTCGCTTCCCTTGTCGAGTGAGCGTAGATGTTCATGGTGGTACTGACGTCGGCGTGTCCCAAAAGCTCCTGCACGTCCTTCGGCGCTGCCCCGTTGGAGAGCAGGTTGCTGGTGAACGTGTGGCGAAGCTGATGGAAGTGGAAGCCCTCAAGCCCCGGAATTTTCTTTGAGGCTGTCCGGCAGGCAATGCCGACCGTGCTGGACGATTCAAAGCACCCGTCCGGGCGGAGACAAACGAAGTCGATCTCCCGGTAGTCCACCGGCACTTCCTCCGACCTTTGCAGACTGTACAGCTCATAGTAGCTGCGGCCTTTTTCCTGCACCTGCTTATAGTAGTTCAGGCTGTATAGCTCGCCGTACTTGAAGCGGTTTTTGTGCTGCTCGGTCCTGGCTGCCTTGAGGATCGTCGCCAGCGTGTCACAGAAGTCTACCGTGCGGATTTTGCTCCGCTTGGTGGTGCCGACCTCCGTCTTGTGCCTTGCCCCGTTGTAGCGCATACTGCGCCGCACCGTGATGGTCTGCTCCTTGAGGTCAATGTCCTGCCATGTGAGGGCGCAGACCTCGCCGATCCGAAGCCCGGTGTAGTAGGCGATCTGAATGGGCAGGAGCGCCGGGTTATCCTTCTTTTTCAGATAGTCCGTCAGGGTCTTGAACTGATCATAGGAAATCGTCGGGACTGTCAGCCCGTCCTCGCTGTCCTCATTGAACAGCTCGTAGCATTCCTGCTTCTGCCTGATCTTGATATACTGCATGGGGTTAAAGGTAATGAGCCGCTTGGGGAAGACCGCAAACCGGAACGCTCCCTGCATCACCGCCGAGAACTGCCGCATATAGCCCTTGCTGATGGGCTTGACCTTCGTTCCGTCGGCATTGGTGCCTCCGAAGGACAGGAGATCGAAGAACATCTGCAAATGCTCCGAGGTCACGGTTTTGAGCTTCCGGCTGCCGATGGGGAATTGCTTGATGCGCCCCACAGCGCCCTGATAGGCCATCACCGTGCCGTTGGAGAGATTGCCGGGCTTGACTTCTTCCTCAATCCACATATCCAGCAGATCGCCCACCGTGACATTTTCGGACCTGGCAACGAACTTCTTTGCCTCGTAGTCCTCCATCGCCTTTCGGAGCAGGGCTTCCGTCTCGGACTTGCTTTCTGTTCCGGCGTATTCCTTCTGCACCAGATTTCCGCTCTCGTTTTCCACGTAGAAGCGGTAGTACCACTTTTTGCCTTTCTTTCTGACAGATCCTTTTGCCATAAATACTTTTCTCCTTTCCGTATCCGTGGCAATCGGGTCTGTGACATATGGTTGTGCGTAAAAGTAATCGCTGTGCGATAACTTTACCATATCCGCCGGTCTTTATGACCGGCTTTTTTCGTTCCCGTATTCGTTTTTCAAGGTGCCACGGTACTTATGTACCTTCATGCTCCGCTATCTCTGCGGATGCTTCTCTGAACTTTCTCTGTGCTTCCTCTACCATGCCGAACTGTTCCTGAAGCCTGGTCTTTGTCCGCCCTTCATCGTAAAGGTGGAGGATACCGTCCAGATATTGCTTCATGTCCTCTATGGGCTCCGCCATTTCCTTCCGGTAGACCTGCTCCGTGATGGATCCGATGTTGATGGCGTATCTGCCGATAGATTCTTTAAGCCCCTCGTCCTCTGCCACAGCGTCGATCTTTGTCATGGAAAGCGCCCAATACTTGGCAAGGACAGCATACAGATCAACAAGCTGTCCAAGGAAGGTGGTTAAAAGCTGCTGGTGCGGTTCTCCCTTTACGGAGGCTGTCAATGTTTCCAGATAGTCCTTTACATGCTTTTCCAGATCCATCTGGCAGACGGTATAGCTATTGTATTCCTTATCTTCGGATAGTCCTGTCAGCCATTCTGAGGTAGTGAGCAAAGCGTGAGCCAGCCCGTCTATGATCATGGTGCGCTTCGGATCGACCCCGTCTGCCTCATATCTCTGGATGGTGGACTTGTTGACCCCGAGCCGCCTTCCCAACTCCGGCATGGAGAGCTTCAGCTCTGTCCGGCGTTCACGGATACGCTCACCGACCTGTTTTGGGCCGAACGATTTCTTTTCCTTCAAGGCTTTCACCTCCTAACGAGTCTACTATACCACAGATGATTTTAATTTGCAACACCATTTTGCATATCTATTTGTAAAATAACTTTGAATGACGCCAAAACAGGTTGACAAACGATAGCAGAATAAGTATAATGGCGGAGCGATGGTTGCAAAATGAGTATTTACGAAAGGAGGTAATATTATGACGAACATCAAAATGGGACTGACCATCGAAGAAGCCGCCGAAATGTCCGGAATTGGACGGAACACCATGCGCAAGCTGGTGGACTGGGGCAAGCTGCCCGTGCTCAAAGTGGGACGAAAGACGATCATCCGAAGGGATGCGCTGGAGAACTTCATGACCGTCAATCAAGGGAGAAACCTTCTCAATCAGGCAGACGTCCGGGAGGTGCGCTAAGGATGGATTCAGCAGGTAAAAGGCCTCGCCGTTTGAGAGCGAAATACACCCCTCGCACAAATCTGGCGATTTGTACAAGGGGTATTTCGCTCCTGCGGAGGGCCTGCGTCTCTGTCCTGGCGTTAACGGACAGAGGCGCAGCCGGAAACCGCCCGGCGCTTTCCGGTGTTGTCCCACCGCTGCGGCGGCGTGACAACATACGGGGAGACGAAAGGCGAAAGAACGGAGGTGAACGATGGCACGGCACAGCTTTATCCAGATGTCGAAGCTGTCCAATGTCAAGGGAAGAATATCGTATATCTCAGACCCCAAGCGGCAGGAATACCTCTACGCCACCTTCTCCACAAGGGAAGATATGACCTTCTGGAACGATCTGGCGAAGGAGTGTCAGGAAGAATTCAAACGCTTCGGGACAGAGGGAAAATGTATCGAGGCGCGGGAATTAATCATTGCTCTGCCGGAGGAATACACGAAGTTTGATCCCAACCAGGTGCTGCGGGAGTTCACGGAGCAGTTCAAGAAGCGGTACGACGTGGAATGTGTCTCGGCGCTCCACCACAACAAGACGAAGAAAAACTATCATATCCATCTGATCTTTTCAGAGCGGCGCTTGCTGCCAGAGCCGGAGGTCAAGATCGCCACCCGCAGCGTGTTCTATGATGAACTCGGCAAGCGGGTACGGACAAAGAAGGAGATCACCGGTGAGGATGGCCAAATTCGTGAGGGCTGTATCGTCATCAAGAAAGGCGAGGCCTACGAAAAACACCTGTTCACGGCAAAGGACGAGGTATTCAAGAATGAGCTTTTCTTGGATGAAGCCAAGCAGTTCTACACCGCTCTGATCAACCGCCACATTCACGACCCGGAGAGGCGGCTAAAGGTCTTTGACCCGAACAGCGTCTACCTCCCCACCAAGAAGATCGGGAAGAACAATCCGAAAGAGGCTGAGATCGAGGCGGATAATGCCGCACGGCAGGACTGGAACAGGACGGCGGATATGGCGCTGGTATCCGGGATCGAAGAATCCAAGATCATAGAGATCAGAAATGAACACGTCTACGACGAGGCCACCCGGTCCGTACAGAAGCACGGCTGGCTGCCGGGACTGTTCCGGGGTATCATCCAAAAGGCCAAGGAAATCCTACAGGTATTGATTCGGGAGACAGAGATCCCGCCCAAGCCTACGCTGTCAGTTGATATGGCGGAATACCGCACCATGCAGAAGCTGATGGTCAAGGTACAGGACGAAGCCAGGGCCATCAAGCAACTCATGCACGGGGAGCTTCCAAAGTTGGAAAAGCAGCTTGCCGAGACGACCGGGCTTTTCAGGGGCAAAGAGCGTAAGGCCTTACAGGAAAAGATTTCAGGTGTACAACAGGAAATTGACCGTCGGATGGACCTGTTGCCCGGTATCCTCAAAGAGGACGGTTACCCCGACGTACAGGCGTTCAAGAGGACGTATGACGACGCCACCGCCCTTGTGGAGCAGTACAACCGTGACCTGGCCGCATGGGAGCGGCAAGTCCACGGAGGGCAGCAGCCCCAGCAGAAACCGCCTGAAAAGGAGAGCATCCGAAAGAAGCTCCGGGATATGGAGGCGGAGGCCAAACGCCGGAATGACGCACGGCGGCAGCAAACACGACCCCGCAGCCACGATTATGACAGAGGACGCTAAGACAGAAAAATACACCGCAGGAAGCCCCTGCGGTGCATACATAGGAACGCCCTGCAAGTTTGAGGCTTGCAGGGCGTCAATATAAACTGAAGGTATGTTTTTATGCTGTCTCACCGACAAGAAGCTTTAGGTCTTCGTCCACCGTGCCGATACCGGCGATGCCGAAGTTCTCCACCAGCACCTTCGCCACATTGGGAGAGAGGAAGGCGGGGAGCGTCGGACCCAGATGGATATTCTTGACGCCCAGATACAACAGGGCGAGAAGCACAATGACTGCTTTCTGCTCGTACCATGCGATATTGAACGCAATCGGCAGGTCGTTGACATCGTCCAGCCCAAAGACCTCCTTCAATTTCAGGGCAATCAGCGCCAGAGAATAAGAGTCGTTGCACTGTCCGGCATCCAGCACGCGGGGAATGCCGCCGATATCTCCCAAAGCAAGCTTGTTGTACTTGTACTTGGCACAGCCTGCGGTTAGAATTACCACATCCCTCGGCAGTTTTTCAGCAAATTCCTTGTAATATTCTCTGGACTTCATTCTGCCGTCGCAGCCCGCCATAACTACAAACTTGCGGATCGCGCCGGACTTGATGGCCTCCACGACCTTATCCGCCAGAGCAAAGACCTGCTCGTGCGCAAAACCGCCGATGATGCTTCCGGTTTCGATTTCCTGCGGCGGTGCACAAGTCTTAGCCTGTTCGATGATGGCAGAGAAGTCCTTGACGGTTCCGTACTCGCCTTCGATGTGGCGGCATCCCGGATAACCTGCGGCACCGGTTGTCCACAGTCTGTCCTTGTAGGAATCGGCAGGAGGAACGATGCAGTTCGTGGTCATGAGAATCGGTCCGTTGAAGGTCTCGAACTCCTCCTTCTGCTTCCACCATGCGTTTCCATAGTTCCCTGCAAAGTGATCGTACTTTTTGAATGCCGGATAATAGTGCGCAGGAAGCATTTCGGAGTGAGTGTAGACGTCCACTCCCGTGCCCTTTGTCTGCTCCAGAAGCTGTTCCAGATCCTTCAGGTCATGACCGGAAATCAAAATGCCGGGGTTGTTCCGGACGCCGATATTGACCTCTGTGATTTCAGGATTTCCGTATGCGCCGGTATTGGCGGAATCGAGAAGCGCCATGCCGTCCACGCCGAACTTCCCGGTCTCCAGCGTCAGCGCCACCAGATCGTCAACTGTGAGGCTATCGTCCAAAGTCTTTGCCAGTGCGCGCTGAAGGAAAGCGTCGATTTTTTCGTTGTCCTGCATCAAGGCGTTGGCGTGCTTGGAGTATGCCGCAAGCCCCTTGAGACCGTAGGTAATCATCTCGCGCAAGGAACGGATGTCTTCATTCTCCGTCGAGAGAACGCCGACCGCGTCGGAATCCGCTTTTGCGTCGAACTCACTCTCGCTTCCGTTCCAAAGCGCCGCTTCCGGCAGGGAGTCCAGGTCAGTCAGCTTCGAGCGCAGGTCTTCCTTGACTTTGAGCGTTTCCTTGATTCTCGCAACGATTGCGTCGCGATCGAAGTTCGCGTTGGTAATCGTAGTAAACAGGTTGACGGTCACGAGATGGTTGACGTCCTTTCCGATCTCTTTTCCTTCCTCCCGGAGTTTAGTGGTCACGCAGGAAAGCCCCTTCGTCACATAGATCAGCAGATCGAGCATGGACGACAGTTCGGGTCTCTTTCCGCATACGCCGACCTTTGTGCAGCCGGTGCCCCTCGCCGTCTCCTGACACTGATAGCAGAACATTTCACATTTTTTCATTGGTTTTTGCTCCTTTCGTTTTTTGCCATTCACTTAGTCGGCCTTTACAAACATGTCTTTTCCCACACCACAGATTGGGCACACCCAATCATCGGGAATGTCTTCAAATGCTGTTCCCGGAGCTATTCCACCTTCCGGATCGCCGATCGCCGGATCGTAGATATATCCGCAGGGCTCACATAGGTACTTGTCCATTTCGTTTTCTCCTCATTTAATCAAGAATTCTTCCGTCGCGGGAAATCGTCACAATCTGCCACAGGATGAACTTGCCGCTTGCTTGAAGCGCATTTTTTGCCCCCATTTCGAGGCCTCCGCAGCAGGGCACCTCCATGCGCACGATGGTTACACCCTTGTCAGATCTTCGCCTTCTTCGTTTTTATGATTCTAGGGTCAACAGCAGTGCCATCTTAAACCGCTTGGCTGCCTTGACGCTGTGAATTCCTGCTTTGGCAAAACGGAAATTCTCACCGGCTTTGATGGGATGTTCTTTTCCTTCGTAGCCAATCACGCCCTCGCCATCCAACACGAAGATGAGCGCTTCGCCCGGAGCGGCGTGTTCGGACAATTCGGTGCCCGCATCAAAGGCCATGATAACAAACTTCATCTTGTCGTTATGCACGACATCCATGTTGACGATCTTGCCGTCCTGATAGGGGACAATTTCTGCCAGTCTGAAAACTTCACCCGCCTTGATTGCCTCGTTCATGATATCGCTCCTCCTGATCGAAACTTCTGTATAAACAGCACCTTCCGCTGTTCGTATTCCCATCGGTGTATCCGTTAGGGTTATAATGCTCTCGCTGGTATGGAGGTTCCGCCTAAAGCCGTCTGCCCCGTAGATCTCTATGACGCCTTCCGCCATAATAATCAGTTTGTGATACGGATAAATCTCTGCGCTGATATCCGTATTCCTGGCCAAGGAAAAGCAAATGATGTCGTTTGCTCCGTCATGCACGGCTTTGGAGATCGTGCAGCCGGGAATCGCCGGATTGTCCATTGCGATGGAGAATACTTCTCCGACCTTCTCCTTCATCATCATGTTCTTTTGATCGTAAAGCGGGCATCGTCCCGACTGTCAAGCGCAAAAGGAGTACCATCCAACATGCCGCGCATCACGCAGTCTCGGAGCTCGTAGTAGATATTCGTCTCTCCGTTCCAGTACTGTGCGTGAATATCCTGCGTCATTTGCCAAGAGACTTCATCATCGGATTCAGTTACGACAGCATTCACTCTGTCACACGGCATACCGTTGACGAAGAAATCTTCAAAGATGCGGAAAACGTCCGTAGCTTTTTCTGCGTCCCTTCCGTTCCTCCGGCCATAGCGAAACGCGACTTTGCTGATTTCCTCCAATCTTTCGGGATGCGTGGTAAGGACAGTCTGAATCAAATCCGCATACCTCGTTTCCGCATCATGAATCTGATCTTGAAGCCAGCCGTGGATATTGCTTTCATCAATGACGTCTTCCAATGCGGGCAGGTCTCTGATGTAAGCAGTACGATCTGAAATCCAGCCGTTCCCGGCAGCCATGGAGGCAATCGCTTTGGTGAGTTCCTCCTGCTTGCCAATCTTGTTATACAGCCAGAAGTGGATTGGTCCTAAAAATGCGCTCATGATCCGCTTACTTTCCGCTATCGGCGATTTTATCGTTGATGGCCTTTATGACGCTTTCAGGATCAACCCCATGAACGGCGCAGGCATCCTCAAGACTCTCCGCCTGGGAAGCTGGACAGCCGAGGCAGTGCATACCGATTCCGAGCAGCACCTCCGCCGTTTCCGGGTACTGGTTTACGATTTCACCGATCAAGGTTTTCCTGTTTACAACTGTGGTTCCCATAAGTTTTTCCTCCCTGTTCTTGATTTTCTGCTCTGATTATACTATAATCGAAACAACGCGTATGTTGTTGCAACAACGGAAGGATGATTTTCATGAATACTTTTTTTCTTTCCAACACGCCGCTGTTTCATGGAATCAGCGAGAGCGAAATCTCGGAGCTGCTTAGCTGCCTGGGTGCGAAAGAGCGCAAATACAAAAAGGATGAGATTATTATCCGGGCGGGGTCCTCTGTCAGCGAAATCGGGCTTGTGGAATCCGGCAGTGTGAATATCGTCGTCAATTTTTACTGGGGAAACAGCCATATTTTCGGTCATGTGGGAAAAGGACAGGTTTTTGCAGAAAACTATGCGGCAATTCCCGGCAAGGAGCTGCTTTGCGACGTTGTTGCCTGCGAGGAGACCGAAGTACTCTTTCTGAGTATGCGGAATATGCTGACTACCTGCCCGAGAGGATGCGCATTCCATACCCGCATCATTCAGAATATGCTTCGGATTTCCGCACAGAAGAACCTGAATCTCTCTTCGCGCATGATGCATACCGCGTCAAAATCTCTCCGGGAACGCCTGCTTTCTTATCTTTCGGAGCAGGCGCTGGAACACAGAAGCTCGCGCTTTACCATTCCCTTCGACCGCCAGCAGCTTGCCGACTATCTTGCCGTAGACCGCAGCGCCATGTCCAATGAACTGTCCAAGATGCAGAAGGACGGATTGATTACTTACCACAAGAACGAGTTCACGCTAAATGGATCAACATGATTATTAAGCAAAAAGTCTTCTCGCCGACTTAGACGGGAAGACTTTTGTTTTACCCGGCACTACTTGTTTTCGCCAAGAAAAAATGTTTTTGCAAACTCCATGTCTTGCACAAGCTCCACCGTACCGAGATACGCTCCTGAATTGTCACGCACCGCCATGTATTTCACCAGCATCGTGCGGCCACCCTTTTCCATCCAGACAGGCACCTCGTCACGGCGATTGTTCCTGAAATCGTCGATGATCTGGCGCACCATCGGCTCGATCTTTGGCGGATGGCAGGAGAACACTTCCCGGTCAATGGCCATGCCGGGGCGCTTGAAGACCTTCGGTCCTTCATTGAAGAAGCGGTTAATGTTATCCGCATCCACAAAGGTAATTTCCATCGGGATCGTATTCAAAAGCGCGGTCAGCTGTTCCACGGTCATGTGACCGCCGGGCATTACGATCTCGCCCACCGCATCGAAGACTGTGGAAACCTTCCTGCCCTCCGCAGTCTCCCAGCGTTCCTGTTCCACGCCGAAGCACAGGTCGTAATCCTTCTCGTCGTGGTAGATGCCGTACCATTCCTCCTCTGTGAAGTTCACTGCGCAGATTGGGAACAGGATGTTCTGCTCCTTGTAGATCATTTCCTCGGCCCGGGTCAGCACGGCGTCCAGCCTGGCGCTCCATTCTGCGCCGTGATCGTTTTCCTTTGCAAGCGCACTAAGTTCATCGCGAATCTCGTCGTCCACCGTCCACATCACATCGGAGGGACCGGAGACGCCGTATTTCACCTTCAGCAGGGGATAGAGCATATCGCCCTTTTTGGCATAATGGATCGAAAGATCACGAATCGCCGGGATAAGCGATTCATCCTTGCCCTCCTTAAATCTGGCAAGCAAATCGGTAAGCGCGTCGTTTTCTTTTGTCAGCGTGTACAGAGGATGCCCGGCTATTGCCTCCAGTTCGGCGGCGCGGGCGTTCTTATCCGTGTAGTCCTTTTTGGGGAAGGAGTCTCTCTTCGCCAGCTCCTCATGCGCCTTTTTTCGCAGGAGGGAGGCTTCGACTTCCTTTTCTGCATTGGCTATTTTCTCCTCGGTTGTCGCGCCATGGAACAGGGCGGAGTGGACGTCGCAGAGCCTCTGCACTTCAGAAAGCGGTGTTCCCTCTTTCATGAGCTCCTGTTCCGCCTGCATGATCTCCGATGCCTCGACGTCGCTAAACTCACGGACGAAGTCCGCCCGTACAGTCTCCAGTTTTTCGCCTTCGCCCAGCCTTTTCAGATAGGTCTTGAGCTGTTCGGTGCGGCTTGCGGGAGGATTGTTCACATTTGTTTTCTCCGCACCAGCCTGCGGCGCAGAAGACATGTCCGGCATCTCACCGACAAGCTCGAAGCCTTTGCCCATCAAGGTTGTCACGACATCCATCATAGAGATATTCTTCATCTTCGCGCCTTTGGGAATCGTCATGATCTTGCCGACGGAGTGCAGCATGGGCTTTTTAATGATCTCGGTAAAACCGAGCCCTGCCATGATCTCGATCAGCTCAGGGTATTCCTGTGTCAATTCATAGACAGTTTTATTCAAATCAAGCTTCTTTGCCATAGTGATAGACCTCCTTTGTATTTTTCTGTATTTATTATAAACATACTTAGAAGGATTGTATGTTGTTCAAACAACAAAGCAACACATTTTTTCTGGCCACACTCCAAAGCAAAGCTGATTGCAAATTTGGGCGGAGAATATACTCCTACCTATATCTACTTCTGAATAAGCCGTACAATTATTTGTCAAAAGAGATAAGAGTGGCGGGGATTGCTCCCCGCCGCCCGATACCTTTACCTTATATGTAGATCAGATCATGATTAACGATCTCTGTTGCCCTGTCACGGATGTTATTCATCCGCTGCACCCATTGCATCTGATCCTGCGCTTTGAGCTGTTCGGTGACCCCCTCACGTTCGGCCATTTGCTCTGTCAGCAGGAGCATTTGTTCCGCTGCCTGTTCGTTGATGTCGGCAAGGTATGTATTCAGCCTGCCGCTGGTCAGCAGTTCCGTGTAAAGAGCTTTTCGCTCCTGCTTTATGTGCCGCAGATGCCGCTGCCCCCAAATGCCAATAGGTTTTTCTTCTTCGGCTGGTACTGTCAAGCATGGAATGTAGTAATCGCCCTGCAGTTCGTACCATAAACCGTTGCTTTCGTTATAAATGGTCTTTTCCATTGTGAAATCCTCCTGTATAATAGTTCCGTTGATGTATTCGCACATATGTCACAGGCTCCCGATTGCCACACCTTGTTATATCCTGTTATGGGTTTTTCTTGCCCTTGCTTTTGCCCTTATGAGCTGCGCGGGCGTTGTAGAAACGGTGTAACATTTAATAAAGGGATTCGGTGAGCAGATTGCGAAAAATCCTTTGTTTGGGGCGGTTTCAGAGGACTTCATTAACGCCCTATAATCAGCGGCGAATGCCTATGATTTTGAGGAATTCAAATCCAGATTTGTCTTTTGGCCGACCCATTTTCCCTATTCAAACCAACTATAAAGACACTATACTACAAACCGACCGTTTCCTCAATGAGGAAAAAGCCAGAGAAACGGCGGCCGCAGGCTGTCCATTGGCGCTTCTCCGGCCCCGCTTCTTGGCAGGCGCAAGACCGCTTTCCAATGTCGCTTCAAAGCCCCAAGCGCGCGGGGATGCAATCTGTTCTCTAAAAGAGCGGCACTGTATTTGCAGGCACAAAGCAGTCGGTGAAAAAGCATTATATATGGCTCTCCCACTTGCGGGGCAAGGCTTTTGCCTGGATTTGCGCTGTAAAAGGATGCCCGGCTCACAGCACGGGCACTCCACTCTGGGCAAAAAATTGGAACAAAATTGGCGTTCAAACTCTTTTTTGAATTGATGTGCTTTCGCGAAACGCCCCGGGGGAGTAAAGAAACGTCAGTTTCAAGCATCAAGCGAAGCGAGAAATGAATGGGGATCTCACGATCGTGATTTGCCTGCCAGTATACAGATTCAACCATGCGCAATGCATTTTCACCAAAAATCGGAGGGTCTTGTAAAAAGCACACCACTGCTGGACCATCAGCTTCAAATAACTCTGATTTTGCCATACGGGCGGCTCCGTCATAATAACTTCTCCAGTATCATACATATATCATTCGCGATTTACAAAAACATGCCTGTCAAAATGGCCTCCTCCTCAACAGTAATCCGAAAAGATTGCAAGTGGAAAATATCTTCGGATTTTAGGAGAGGTGTCGATAAAACGGACACCCCCTGCCGACGCGGGCCTAAAGAGGGAAAAAAGAAAGAGCCTGGAACGCGAACTGCGCCCAGACTCTGTCTAATGGGAAGCATTGACAAAAAAGATACCGACCCAAAATGAAAGATCCGAGGTCTGAACTGTTTTGCACTATAAATATTTTCATTTTTGCTTCTCGATATCTCGTGTTACCAGAAAAGAAACTGTCACAATAAAATATGTGCTAACTATTGCTCAGGCTCCAGTAGGTCGACACCAGAGCATCCTAAACTATTAAAGAGCACAAACAATCAATCGAAAACCTTATTAATTATTCTGACTATTTTGAAACTCTTGCAATGCAACCCAAAATGGAGAAGGTTCTTTACTGAACCATTTTCCGTATTTATTTTGCAAAAGCTTCGAACGAATAAGAATACACACTTTTCGTGCGCGACTGACTGATACAAAACAAAGTCGCCTGGCTTCTGCCAATTTTCTTGGAGTGTTATCGTAGAAACTTGGAAAACTATCCTTTTCCATCCCCAACAATATTACAATATCAAATTCAAGCCCTTTAGAACTGTGCCTGGTTGTCAGGACAACTTGATTTTCCGGTATACCAAGCCGTGTTAGAAATGTTATCGTTAGTTGTGTATCATGACTCCGCACTGTTTCCAGCAACTTGTTAAAATTGCTAACCTCGTCAGGGTATCGATTGGAAGCAGTAAAAATAGAAATTATCCCAATCTCTTTATCAAGATAACTTAGCCATTCTAATAAATTGTCTGCATAAGCCTTACTTGCAGTTAAAGTTTCCAAAATTCTTTTTTTGAGAAAAAAGTTATCACTTTCATCAACGATATACTTTTGAGAAATAAACATTCTCCACGTTGAACAAATTTCATCAAAGGAAACCGAGCGTTTATCTGTAACCCATTTTGCACAGTTTTGAATCCAAATGATAAGATCCGTCAGCCGAAATGTTTGACGGGCAATATATGCAGGAATGTTCTGCTTTGAACATTCTTGAGCCAATTCCGTTACTTGTTTATTGCTGCCAACTAAAACTGCTATTTCATGGTATAGTACACCCTCTTCGTGAAATTTACGTATCTTCTCAATTGCCTGTTCATACTGTTCTTCCATCCCAGCGGAACATTCGATAAATTCGAGTTCTGCGTGGAAGTTTCGTAATTCTCCCGAAGCAATATATCCACGGCTACTTTCCAGGATATATTCGGATGCATCAACTATCGTTTGTGAACTTCGATAGTTATTTTTTAACCGAATGCAGGAAACATCTTGGCGTTGGCTTAGTTCTATAAGATAATCGGGAGCAGCACCTTGAAAATCATAAATCGATTGGTCTGCATCTCCAACAGCGAATACCTTGATTTTTGTAAGATCCAAGAGAGTTAAAATAAGTTCATGAAGCGGCTTTCCCAAATCTTGATATTCATCAACAATAATCCAAGGATATTTTGCTTCAAGTGCTTTGCGTACATAGGGCTCATTTTTAATAAGTTCCACAGCCAGTTTTATCATACTAATAAAATCAAGATATCCCTCCTGCATCAGGAGTTCTTCAAAAGAGTTGGCAGCTTTTAGTGCAATGTCATAGCTTTCAATTTCTACACGGCTAATTCCACGTATGTTTCTTGTACGCTCTTTATCTACATCCGTGAGTTTTGGATTTCCTGCATAGTCTTGAGAGTTAAAAAAGCGCTTTTTTTCAGAATCAGAAATTATTCGAATAGGCACTGGTATTTTATATTGAGGATATAGCGACGCAAAAGGGATGATAATTTCTGCAAGACAGAAACTATGAACAGTACCCAGAAAAACATTTTTTCGTTTTTCCAGTCCTAACTTTGCTAATCGACCCTTGAATTCTCGAGCGGCCTCTGTGCTATATGTTAAACACGCAAGGCCACGTGGAGGATAAATCATTTCGGTTAGTAGCTGTATAACTTTCAAAGTCAGAACCGTTGTTTTTCCGCTTCCGGGTCCTGCAATTACAACTGTGTTATTTACAGCTTGATATGCAGCAAACTGCATATCATCTTTGCTTATTTTCTGTAGTTTTTTCTCAAAATAAGCATTCACTATAGTCACCTAACTTTTGCAACAATCGCATCGATTGCATTCGATACATATTCTGGAATCATCGATGCAGATACATATGTGGCTAGCCGCTGGGAGAAGCGGCCTTTACCAATTCCACTATAAGTTGACTCTATTTTGGCAAGACATTTGTCATACCTACCAGCGGAAAGTTCAGCAGAGAAATTATCCTTTTGAGTCTTGCCGCCCTTTGTTAATTGATCAAAAACAGAACATAAAACAGTTCGATCTTGCCCAGTGGACTTTTTGAAAATATCCACCTCAAGTGTGTATTCGCCAATAAAGGCGCCAAGTGTTTCAAAGTATTTGCGCTTTTGATCGTAATCCCAATGAATATACTCAGGATCAACAGCGCCTTGATTCATTTGATAAATACGATCGAGTCCATCAAATCCCTTGCTTACATGACTTGCATCTTCAATATTTCCAAAATGTTTCTTTTCATCAACTATATGATAATAATCACCATCGGTAATAATCACATATGGAATACCAAGTGCACCGGCAAAGCGACAATATGGTTCAAAATTCGTAGAGTTTATGTTGCAAATCACTACGCCCAGACGATCGAGGTCGCATCCTTTGGCTTTTGAAAAACTGGGAACTAAATATTCTTCGGAAATTCCCTCCACAAAAATAATGCCTTTAGCAGTATAAAGTTCTCCTCGTTTGACATCAATGTATCGTGTTAAATCAGAATAATCGTCTGAACGCAAATCAATGTCCGCTGTTGTTTTTACCTTGGTTCCATCTTTTGTGATGATTAGATGAACAAGAGATCTAATGGGTGCAACTGAAGATATATGTGTTGAGTGAGTTGTGATCATCACAGATGTATTAGTTTTATTCATAATATGGCGATAGAGGAGCCGCTGATAAATTGGGTGGAGATGCGATTCGGGTTCCTCGACAGCAAGAATGGTGACGCCATTCGCTGTTGGAACAAAATCCGAAAAGAGCGCATATAGACTATCATATAATGTAGCATCTTGTAGAGCCGAAAGGTTTAAGGCGTAGTCATCAGAACTGGCGGATTTTTCATAACTTCTTTCAAGTAAATGTTCATGATCCTGTTTTATCAATTCACGATATAAATCGCCTGATAGGAATGTTTTGATTGTATCATCCTCAATGAGTAGTAGAATCAAAGCTATATAGAGAATATTGTTGATTCCCAAACTCGTGTTGCCCGTTTCTCGGCTGTTAATTAGAGGTCGTAGGGCATAGAGAAGTTTAGTCGCATCAATATTCATTGTTTTTAGAGAAACATTGAACTCATCTGCGCTAAAGGACACCATGTCATTCAATAACCGCTGCAATCTACTCTCTAAATCATTTACTTGACCAATTTGTAAAGTATCTGCGCCTTTTTCATCAAGAGCCTTTGATATCTCTGAAAGTACATCCTTGCTAACAGTATATTTTTGTTTAATAATTTGTGTTAGAGGAGAAGTCCGGGAACTTTTCATTTCTGCCTCAACATCACGGATGGCTTTTATCACACGAATATTAAGTATTTTTCGATCTTCATATGTAAAAGCCCGGCTTTCATCATTTCCCTTATAGATGATATAACTATAGTCTGGTTTTGCAGCATCTTTTTTAAAAAACTTGTAGCTGATTTTTAGTCTTTCTTTGCCTTCCACCATCGCCGACGCATCAGCCAACTGAGCAAGTAAATTCTTATTATCCTCGAAATTTGCGAGATAAATCTCAATTAATATATGGTGCCCATTATCCATAGGGTTTTCTATACCATCCCAAAAATCGGATTCTTCAAGCATTCTGTCTTTTTCAGAAAGCGTTGGATCAAGAATCAGTTGAAGTGCGTAAAGAAGATTGCTTTTGCCAACTGCGTTTTCACCAATTAATACCTGCTTTTCACCAAGAGAAAAATCTACTGAATGGAAGTTTCTGAAGTTTTCAATATGAACTCGACAAATATACGGTTGTGTTTTCATCCCGGTTACCCTCTTTTGAACGATTCTCCAATTTCTTATTCCAGAGGAAGTATCAATGAAGTACTTCTTACTGCATGTATCACAGTGAAGATATACATTATGCTCTCTAAATCCTGGGATATTGTCATGCTCCTCAATAATTGTTCCTCTTCCACAAGGACATTCATATTCAAAATATTCTGTGTCACCGGCACCTGCACCATATCCTGGATGCTGTTCACACTTAGCAATAATTCTTTTAGTCCGCATATACATCTGCCCCTTTTTGCAAAGAAGCCGCATGAGAATACACCCACACGGCTGCCTTGGTGGCACAAAGGCTCACCGTAGAACTATTACATATATTATAAAGGATAAGTCTGGAAAACTCAAAAATTTATCTCAACTACAACGAGTATAGTGAAGTCGATCCAATTATAAAACTGTAATACCACACAGTTCGGTTTTGTTCCTGAGTCCCAAGCATAATTTCCGATTTGTGGTCAATTTTAGAATGGCAAATTAGCATCCCAAAAAGATTCGTTGTCAGGGGTACTGTCATTCTGAACTACATTCTGTTGACGATTTCCTGATTGAAAAATTAAGTATTTCCCCTTTAGGAAAAAGAGTAAACCATAAATTCTGTTATATAGGTACTCTATAAACATTGAATCTTTAAGGGGCTCACGTTCTTTCTTTGTCGATACGCTAAGATACTCATTATGTCTAATATCAAAGAATTCATTGACAATTTGTTGTATTTCATTTACTTCTCGAATGAGAACACTATACATCTTACTATTCTCGTTGGCGGTGGCCATTAACGCACTCTTTTGCTTGAGACTTTTCCCAGTAAGTTCTTGATTCGAGATGCCATTTATTAAAGAAAGCAAGTATTGCAGAGCATCTGTAATATAGTTCAATGCTGTATGCTTGTCTAGCCAATTTGAGCCTAATATGCGTTCTTCTGACCATTGGATTTTACTCTCAAGCATCTGGAAGTTAATGATGGGGACATTTTTCTGTGATGTCTTATATCCTTTCTTAATAAGCTTCCCACTTTTGAGCTCATATGGCATTGAAAAGCGAGAAAGCATTTTGTTGACTTCCACCGTAAATTTATATCTCTTTTGAACTTGAATAAGCTCTCTATAAAATAGTTCAATCAATGCTTTGATATCTAAAAAAGCGCAATGGTCTTTATCCTCATATTGATTAGAATACGGTGTACCAAAATGCATTCTACATAGACTATCAAAATCAAGACTTAAGTAGTATGTACCGCCATTCCAATTGTCGTACTCTATATATTGGACGCACAGCAAATCTGCAGAAGGAAGTTCTGTATACATCCATTCCCGAAAAGCTGTCCAGAAACGATTTACAGGTGCTTCTTCTTTAAGTTTCGCATCTTCACGTTGCACTTCAAAGCGAATTTTTTCTATTAATTGAATGATTTCTTGTTGTTCGTTACTCCAGCCATCATTTTGTTCGCAATATTCAATTAGCTTATTAAGGTCGAAAATCATTTCAGGAATAGAAAGAGTACCGCTTTCTAAACTCTCAATGTAGACTCCAACATACTCGGCACGGGCATGTTCTTTAAATATATTTAAAATTGTTGTTAATTGCATCTCGATTTCTTTTTTCATGGAATACCTCTAACACAAGTAGCATTATGAAAATGTACGGTCAAAGAACCAATGCAACTTGGAGGTTACACAAGAGCTAATGAAACCATAAGTATAAACCTAAAAAAATTATACCATAAACAGTCCCATTTCTCAACAAAAAAGCAGGTACAGAGAAATGCTGGCAGACCATGCGCTGCCGGTGTTTCTCTGTACCTGCTTTTTTGTGAAGCGGCTGGGTAATTTCAAATCCTCCGACAAAACGGATGCGGATTTCCTCTTTGGAAAGCACGGTAATTCTCTCAACGATGCGATACACTAATATGTCGGAGTATTCTGTCAGGTCGAGATCCTCCGCGCGGATTAGTTCCATGATTTCCTTAACCTTGCTTTCTCTGCCGATATTCTGTTGCGCGGCAAGCTCCGCTCGTTTTTTCATCTGCTTTAGCCGGAGCATTTCGTCACTGGTTTGCTTGATCCGTAAGTCAATGATTTCGTTTCCGTCCATCATCAGCAATCTGTCCAATTCCTGATCCAGCTCGTCGAGCCTGTTCTTGATGACGATGGGGCTGGCTTCCTCACTTTCTCCGGCAATGCAGTGTATCAGGGTATCCTGCAGTGCCGCGGCCATTTCCTCCTGCTGACCATGTATTAGGGAGCGAATGGTTTCCAGTATGTCGGAGTGAAGAGCGCCTTCTTCAAGGCTGGGAGAATTTCCGCAAGATTTCGGCCCGAACTCCAGCCGGTTGATGCAGCGCCAGACGATTTGTTTTCTTCCGTGGATATTCCATGTTACCCTGCGGAAGTAACAGCCGCAGTCGCCGCAGACCAGCCGTTCGGATAGGGCATATTTACTGGTAAATCTACCACGGTTCGTTTTGGCTTTTTTTGCATTGGCAAGCTTTTTGCTGTTCCTGCGGGCAATTTCCTCTTGGATTCTAAAAAACATTTCTCTTGGAATGATGGCAGGATGATTGTCTTTAATGTAATATTGCGGAAGCTTTCCATTGTTCTTTTTGATTTTGCCTTCGATAAAATCGGCGGTATGGGTTTTCTGGAGTAGGACATCGCCCATATATTTTTCATTCTGCAAAATACGCTGGATGGATTCGGTGCTCCAATTTTTGTTGCCGATGGCGGTTAAAGCCCCCATAGTTTCTAAAGTCTTTTTAATGGTGCGCAAACTATCGCCGTTCAAGAAGTTTTGTGCAATGAGCCGAATGATTTTTGCTTCTTCCGGCACGATTTCAGGCTCGCCATTTGCGCCCTTGCGATATCCTAAGAAATTCATGTATCGAAAGGTGAAGTGCCCTTGCCGGTAGCCCATATAAAACGCAAAATAGCGGGGCCTCCGACCTGAAAAATCAGGCGAAGACCCCGCTATGGCGGGTTTATCTGCGGATAGCTGTTTGGACATCCACGGTAAAACCGTTTTTCGGATTTTGATCCAAAAAAACCGCAAACCCGCATGAAACCTAAGAAAAAAGGGTTGACATCTTTTTTGTCAACCCTTCATGGTGCCGGTGGCCGGACTCGAACCGGCACGCTGTCACCAGCGGTGGATTTTGAGTCCACTACGTCTGCCAATTCCATCACACCGGCATTTTTAGTACGTTGTTATTATATACGTTCCCCCTGCAAAATGCAAGCCCTTTTCCCCCTCCCGCCACGAGGGGTCACGCGCCCTCCTTCGCGCCTGCCCCCCGCTGCCGCCGCGCCTGAAAATAGGCCCGGTTTTGCCGCACTGAGGGGTGATCCGGCTTGCTGCGGGCGGCGAGCTCGTTTTCCTCCTCCGCCCGACGCCGATCCCCCAGGCGGTCGTAGCAGACGCACAGCTGAATGTGGGGCAGAAAGCCGTAGCAGTCGGGCTCCGTAAAGCCGCCCGACGCGGGGTCAAAGGGGACTTCCAGCGCCCGGCGGTACCAGTATATCGCCCGCAGCCAGAGCCCTTTATCGAAAAACCGACGGGCAATGTCGCAGCAGACCTCCGCCCGCGGCCGGTCAAAGGCAAAACTCCAAAAAAGGGCCCGCAGCGCCCGCCCCGGCTGCCCCTGCCGGTCCAGGCAGCGGGCCAACTCCCGGCAGGCGCTCACCTGGTTTTCCACCCAGCCCTGGCCGCCCTCCAAAAAGGCCGTCAGCACCCGCTCCCCCTCCTCCAGCCGGCCGGCGTAGCAGAGTTCCCGCCCAAAATAGAATTGCTGGCGGGGGGTGAGGGGGCCCTTGGCCGCCTCCTTTTCAAAGATGCGCAGATTTCGCCCCGGGTCCCGTCGGTGGAGCTTTTGGTGGGTGACGGCGATTTCCCGGCGGATCACCCTGCCCTGCGGGGTCACCGCCTCGTGCACCGCCCCCTCGAAGCGAAAGCCCCGATCCCGCCGCCAGAGCCGTTCCCGGTAAAAGGAGAAGGTGGGCCGCCCCGCCCGGTCAAAGGCGGTGTTGTAGCGCAGCATCACCATGTCCACCGATTTGTCCAGCTCCCCCTTGAGGGCGATCAGCGCCTCCCTGTCTGCGGGCAGCAGCACATCGTCGGCGTCCAACCAGAAGAGGTACTCCATCCGCCCCTTCTCCAGGGCGAAGTTGCGGGCGGCGGCAAAGTCGTCACACCAGGGAAAGTCGTACACCCGCGCCCCCTTTTCCAGGGCGATCTGCCGGGTGCGGTCCCTCGAGCCGGTGTCCACCACAACCACCTCGTCGGCCACCCCGGCCACACTGTCCAGGCAGCGGCCCAGAACGTCCTCTTCGTCCCGAACGATCATGCAAAGGCTAACAGTCGCCAAAGCCCATTCCCCCTTCTCCCCGCCGAGGCGGCGGCATGGGCCAGTCTATGCGCCGAAAGGAAAGGCTGTTCCCCCGCAAAATTTTTCCCCGCCCCCTGCAGCCGATTGCACTGGCGGGTTTTTCCATGTACAATAGCAGGTGTTCCGCCCGTTTTCGACCGGCGTCGCGGGGGTGCGGCAGAGGGGATTTTCCCCTCTCTCCCCGGCGGCCGGACAGGCGGCAATCTGCATGTGAGGAGGATCCCCCTTTGCCAAACACCTTCAAGGGAATTGTCTACACCATCGCCTCGGCCGTCATCTTCGGCATCACCCCCGTTCTCAGCAAACTCACCTATTCCATGGGCAGCAACGCCTCGATGGCGGCCTGCTTTCGCGGGCTGCTCTCCCTGCCGGTGCTGCTGTGCATCCTGCTGGCCCTGCGCATCCCCCTCAAGATCACCCGCCACCAGCTGGTCTCGGTGATCGTCTGCGGGCTGGTGGGCTCCACCGCCACTGCCATCACCCTCGGCATCGCCTACAACTACATCCCCGTGGGGATGGCCACTACCCTCCACTTCATCTACCCGGTGCTCACCACCGCCGCCTCGGTCGTCTTTTTAAGGGAAAAGCTCTACCGCTACAAGGTGGTGGCCCTGGTGCTGGCCACCGCCGGCATCGCCACCTTTATGGAGCCGGGCGGCAGCCTCGTCGGCATTCTGTTGGCCCTCTCCTCCGGCGCCTTCTACACCTTCTACATCATCTGGATGGACAAGAGCGGCCTCAAAAACCTGAACTCCTTTCTCTTGACCTTCTACCTCTCTTTGGTCATCGGCCCGGCCTCCGCCCTCTACGGGGCGCTCACCGGGCAGTTCACCCTCTCCCTCACCGCCACCGGCTGGGCGCTGACAGCGGTCTCCTCCCTCTTGGGGGCCGTGGGGGCCATGACCCTCTTTCAGCTGGGGCTGCGCCACGCCGGGCCCTCTCTGGCCTCCATCCTCAGCATGTTCGAGCCAATCACCAGCGTGCTGATGGGGCTGCTCTTCCTGGGGGAGGGCATCTCCCCCCTCAAGCTGGGCGGCTGCGCCCTGATCCTCTGCTCCGTCGCCCTCATCGCCCTGCACCAGCGGGGGGAGGTGCGCCGCCCCGAACCCGAAGTCCCCGAGCCCGATGGGGAAAAAACACCCTCTTCTGCCCGTTGACAGAATTCCTCCCCTGCCCTATAATGGTACCGTAAGAACAACGGCGTTCGCCCGCGGGTCACTGCACCCTGCGCGGCGAACGCCGTTTTTTTGTTCCCCGATCCTGGGGACTGGCGGTGAACAGAAAGGGAGGATCCAGATGCTGCGAGCAATTGTGGGAATCAACTGGGGCGACGAGGGGAAGGGACGAATGGTGGACCTGCTCTCCTCCGGCTGCAAAGCGGTGGTGCGCTACCAGGGGGGAAACAACGCCGGTCACACGGTGGTCAACGAGCGGGGGCGATTTGTCTTCAACCTGTTGCCCTCGGGCATTCTGCGGGAAGGGGTGGTCAACGTCATGGGCCCCGGCATGGTCATCGACCTAGAGCACCTCTGGGGCGAGATCATCCGACTGCGGGAGGCCGGGGTCGCCGTCACCCCCGAAAACCTGAAAATCAGCGACCGGGCGGTCATCTGCCCGCCCTACGACAGGCAGCAGGACATTTTGGAGGAAGAGCGCCTGGGCGCCGCCGCCTACGGCTCCACCCGCCGGGGAATCGCCCCGGTCTATGGCGACAAATACCTGAAAAAGGCCCTTCGCATGGGGGAGCTGGCCGATCCCGACGCCCTCTCCCGCCGTCTGCAAGACATTGTGCGGTGGAAGAGCCTCACCTTCACCGGGGTCTACGGCGCGCCGCCCTTAACCCCCCAACCGGTGTGGGAGTGGCTGATGCACTTCGGCCAGCCCCTGCTCCCCTTTGTCTGCGACACCGGCCGCTACCTGGACGAGCTGGCCCGCCGCGGGGACGACATCCTCTTTGAAGCCCAGCTGGGGGCCCTGCGGGATATCGACTATGGCATCTACCCCTACACTTCGTCTTCCTCCACCCTGGCCGCCTACGCCCCCATCGGCGCGGGCGTTCCCGGGCGACAGCTGGATCGGGTCATCGGGGTTCTCAAGGCCTACTCCACCTGCGTGGGGGAGGGGCCCTTCCCCGTCGAGCTCCTGGGAGAGGCGGGGGACGCGCTGCGCCAGAGCGGCGGCGAGTACGGCGCGGCCACCGGCCGCCCCCGCCGGGTGGGGCCCTTTGACGCGGTGGCCTCCCGCTACGGGGTGCGGGTGCAGGGGGCCCACGAGCTGGCCCTCACCAAGCTGGACGTCCTCTCCGATCTCGCCGAGATTCCCGTCTGCACTGCCTACCGCATCGATGGGCGGGAGACCGCCGACTTCCCCATGGGCAGCGCGCTGGACAGGGCCGAGCCGGTCTACACCGCCCTCCCCGGCTGGAACCGCCCCATCGGCCACTGCCGCCGCTTGGAAGAGCTGCCCCCTCAGGCCATCGCCTATGTGGACTTCATCGAACGGCTGATGGGCTGTCCCATCACCTATCTGTCGGTGGGCCCGGAGAGGGAGCAGTACATCGAGAGGGGGCGGTCGTAGTGGAACACGGCTCCTACGAGAGCGAGCTGGCCACCCGCTACGCCAGCGGGGAAATGTGCCGCCTCTTCTCCCAGGTGCACCGGGTGCGCACCTGGCGCGCCCTCTGGATCGCCCTGGCCAAAGCCGAGCGGGAGCTGGGCCTCCCCATCACTGCCGAGCAGATCGAGGAGTTGGAGCGCCAGGCCGACTCCATCGACTTTGCGGCCGCCGCCCGCAGGGAGGAGGTCTGCCGCCACGAGGTCATGGCCCACATCTACGCCTACGGCCTCGCCTGCCCCAAGGCCAGGGGGATCCTCCATCTGGGGGCCACCAGCTGCTTTGTGCTGGACAACGGCGACCTGCTCACCATGCGGGAGGGACTCGCCCTCCTCCGGCGCAAACTGCTAAACGTCCTCGCCCTGCTGGGGGACTTTGCCGACTGCCACCAGTCCCTGCCCTGCCTGGGCTACACCCACCTGCAGCCCGCCCAGCTCACCACCCTAGGCAAGCGGGCAACCCTCTGGCTGGCCGACTTCCTCGCTGACTGGCGAGAGCTGGACCGCCAGTTGACCGCTCTCCCCTTCCGGGGGGCCAAGGGGGCCACCGGCACCCAGGAGAGCTTTCTCGCCCTCTTTGACGGCGACGCCGCCAAGGTGGACGCCCTGGAGGAAAAACTGGCCGCGACCTTCGGCTTTGCCGAGCCCCTGTCGGTCTGTGGACAGACCTACTCTCGCAAAGTGGACTTTCAGGTGGCCGCCGTCCTGGCGGGGCTCTGCCAGTCGGCCTACAAGTTCGCCGGGGACCTGCGGGTGCTCCAGAGCGTGCACGAGGTGGAGGAGCCCTTCGGCCAAAGCCAGGTGAGCTCCTCGGCCATGCCCTACAAGAGAAACCCCATGAAATGCGAGCGGGTCTGCGCCCTGGCCCGCTACGGGATGGCCGCCCTGCAAAACCCCCTCTTCACCGCCGCCAGCCAGTACTTCGAGCGCACCCTCGACGACTCGGCCAACAAGCGGCTGGCTATGGCCGGTCTCTTCCTCACCTGCGACGGCATCCTCGAGCTCCTGCTGGACATCTGCGCCGGGCTGACAGTCTACCCCAAGGTCATCGCCCGGCGGGTAGAGGAGGAGCTCCCCTTTCTCGCCAGCGAAGAGATTTTGATGCGCGCCGTCAAGGCCGGCGGTGACCGGCAGGCCCTGCACGAGCGGCTGCGCCAGCACAGCATGGCCGCCGGTCAGCGAGTCAAGGAGGAGGGCCTCCCCGGCGACCTGTTGGAGCGGGTGGCCGCCGACCCGGCCTTTGGCATGGACCTGGCCCAGCTAAAAGCCCTCCTCGACCCCGCTGCCTTCACCGGCCTCGCCGCCCGCCAGACCCGCCGCTTTTTGCAGCGGGAGCTGGCCCCCCTTTTGGCCCAGCACGCCGACTTGTTGGGCATGCACGCCCACCTAAACGTGTAACGCCCCCTCCTCCCCGCCGATTTTCTCCCGATTGCGCCCTCTTTTTGGCAATTTGTTTGCAGTTTTTAGAAAAGATTGCTATGATATGGGTATCTGAACACGTCGACAGATCGGAGGAGAAATCGCTGTGAAAAAAGAGACCTTTTTCCTGGAATCCTACGGCCTGCCCACCCAGCTGGCCTGCTACCTCTACCTGCCCGACGAGGGGGCGCCCAAGGCGGTGGTGCAGCTCTCCCACGGCATGTGCGAGTACATCGAGCGCTACGAGCCCCTCTGTCGCTTCCTCACCGACCGGGGCTACGCCGTCGGCGGGGCCGACCACCTGGGCCACGGCAAGACCGCCGGCGAGGAGGGGGCGCTGGGTTACTTTGCCGAGAAAAACGGCCACCTCTACCTGACGGAAAACTTGAACGTGGTCTGCGAGCAGCTGCGGGCCCGCTTCCCCGGCCTGCCCTACTTTCTGGTGGGCCACAGCATGGGTTCCTTCATCGCCCGGGACTTTTTGGCCAAATACGGCGCCAAGCTCACCGCCGCCGTCATCAGCGGCACCAGCGGCGGCAACCCCGCGGCCAAGTGGGGGATGCGGCTGGCCAAGCTGCAGATTGCCCTGGGCCAGGGCCAAAAGCCCGGGCGGCTGCTCAACAAGCTGGCCTTTGCCGGCTACAACAAGCGCTTTGCCGGGCGCACCCCCTACGACTGGCTCTCCCGGGACGAGGCGGTGGTGGACGCCTATGCCGCCGACCCCTATTGCACCTTCCTCTTCACCCCCAGCGCTTTTCTGGACCTCTTCAAGATCCTCTCCCGGGTCTCGGTGCCCGAGTGGGCCGAGTCGGTGCCCAAAGACCTGCCCATCCTCCTCCTCTCGGGGGAGGAGGACCCGGTGGGCGACTACGGCGAGGGCCCGAAGGCCGTGGCCCGGCGGCTCAAGGACGCCGGCGTGAAAGAGGTGACCTGCCAGCTTTACCCCGGCGGCCGCCATGAGATGTTCAACGAGACAAACCGGCAGGAGGTCTACGAGGACCTGCTGGCCTTCTTAGAGGGGCACCTGCCGCCAACCGACAAGGGAGGAGAGAGACTGTGAACACCGTGACCCTGGGCCGCACCGGCCTCACCGTCAACAAAAACGGCTTTGGCGCTCTGCCCATCCAGCGCATCCCCAAGGAGGAGGCAGTGACCATTGTCCGCCGCGCCCTGGACGGGGGCATCACCTTCTTCGACACCGCCCGCCTCTACAGCGACAGCGAGGAAAAGCTGGGGGCCGCCCTCGCCGGCCGGCGGGGGGAGGTCGTCCTCGCCACCAAGACCCCCGCCACCGACGCCGCCGGTTTCTGGCGGGATCTGGAGGCCTCGCTGGCCGCCCTGCAGACCGACTACATCGACCTCTTTCAGTTTCACAACCCCGCCTTCTGCCCCAAGCCGGGGGATGGCAGCGGCCTCTACGAGGCCATGCTGGAAGCCCGCGAGCAGGGCAAAATCCGCTTCATCGGCCTGACCAACCACCGCCTTCACGTGGCCCGAGAGGCGGTGGAGTCCGGCCTCTACGACACCCTGCAGTTCCCCTTCTGCTACCTGGCCTCCCCCGACGACCTGGCCCTGGTGGAGAGCTGCCGCCAACACGGCGTGGGCTTTATCGCCATGAAGGCCCTCTCGGGCGGGCTCATCCAAAACAGCGCCGCCGCCTACGCCTTTTTGACCCAGTTTGAAGGGGTCCTCCCCATCTGGGGGGTGCAGCGGATGGGCGAACTGGAAGAGTTCCTCGCCTACGGCGAAAACCCGCCCGCCCTCACCGCGGAGTTGCAGGCCCTCATCGAGCGGGACAAGCTGCAACTGGCAGGGGATTTCTGCCGTGGCTGTGGCTACTGCCTGCCCTGCCCGGCGGGGATCGAGATCCCCAACGCCGCCCGGATGTCTCTGATGCTCCGCCGCTCTCCCCCGGCCCCCTGGCTGGGCGAGGAGTGGCAGGTGAAGATGGCCAAGATCGACGACTGCATCCACTGCAATCACTGCGTCAATCACTGCCCCTATGGGCTGGACACCCCCAAACTGCTGCGCCAAAATTACGAGGACTACAAGACCTTTCTCAAATAAAAGCCTTTAAAAAGAGAGGGAGGGGAAGCCGGATGGCTTCCCCTCCCTCTCTTTTTGTCCATCACTGTGAGACGGTCAGCTCGCCCTCTCCCCGGTTTCCCAACAGGTCCTGGGCAACCAGGGTATAGCTGCCGCTGGGCAGGTCGAATCGGGCGCGCTCCCCCTCGGCCTCTAGAGGGCGGTAGAGGGCGCCGTCCGCCCCCAGCAGGAAGCTGCGCTCCCAGTCCACCCCGGCGGGGTCTGTCAGCCGCACCGTCACCAGCCCCGCCTGGCCGTACGCCTCTGCCAAGGCGGGGGGCTCTTCATCGGCCCCGGCCACCGACACGGCCGTTTGGACGCGCCTTCCGTTGCCCCCCTCGGCCTGCAGGGTGTAGCTGCCGTTTTTCACCGGCAGCAGGGAAAAACCGTCCTCCTCTCGCTCCAGGGCGTAGCGATTGCCGTCGCCGTCCTCCAGCCAGGCGGTTTCCGCCCCCGCCACCCGGGCGGTGACACCGGCCCGGCCCCCTGCTTGCCAGACGGCTGTCTCCAAAATTTGGGGGGGCGGCAGTAGGGCTATCCCCGCCGTCACTGCAAGGACAAGGCCGGCCGCCCCGCCCGCCACGGGAAGAGGCACCTCCCCCAGCTGCCAGGGGGCAGGCTGCTCCCCGGCCCGCCGCAGGGCAATTCCCAGGGGCAGGACAGCGGGCAGCCAGCCGGACAGATTCCCCCGCAGGGCTTTCCTCGCGCGGTCCAGCTCCCGCTTCACCGTCATCTCCGAACAGCCCAAAACGGCGGCGATCTGGGGCAGGGTCCGGCGCTGAAAGTAGCGCAGCACCACCGCCTGGCGCTGCCGCTGGGGCAGCTTGTCCAGCGCTGCCAACAGGGCCGCCGTCCGCCCCCTCTGGTCGGCCACTGCCTCGGGCAGGGTGCGGGGGTCCCCATCGGGAAGGGCGTCCAGCAGCTCCTCCCCGGTGGCGGCCCGCCGCGCCTCCACCCGGCGCAGATTTTGGCAGGCAAAATAGGTGCTGCGGTTGAGGTAGGCCACCAGCGCCCTGGGGTTGCCCAGCTCCCCCATGTGGCGAAAGAGGGAGAGATAGCTCTCCTGCACCGCCTCCTCCGCCAGGGCATCGCTCCCCAGCAGGGCCCTGGCCTGCACCCACTGCGCCCGGTAGGTGGCGCGGTAGAGCTGGGCAAAGGCCTGTTCGTCCCCCTCCCTCGCCCGCAGGAGGAGCTGTTCCAACTGCCGGTGTCCCATCCGCTTTTCTTCCAACTTTTTCCACTCCGTTTCCCTTGCGACTCTTTAAAGGGTAGTTTACTATAAAAAGCGCACCTTCTGCAAGGGAAAAAGTCGTGTAGATACAATTTGGAAAAATGCGCGAAAAATGTCAAATCGCTGTTCTGTTTTTCCTTTCTCCGTACTCATATAAAAGATGGTGGGACTTTGCCTTCCACCGGCCCGGCCTCCCCTCTCTCCCGCTGACAGAAAGACAGCCCCCTTTTAGACGGCAGCGCGACTCTCTTCCCGCCCCAGTGGAAAGGTCTTTTCCCCCTTTCGCCCGCATTTGTGGGGGCAGGATTTCAAAAGTCCGACTCTGTCCGCGGAAGCAGCTTGAACGGCGGCCCGCCAACCTTTCAAAAAATAAAAGAAGAGGAAGTTGATTTTATGTACAAGCAGAAGAGAGGCAGTGCCAGAAAGCGGGGGCGGGGGCTCGGCCTCTGTCTGGCCGTGCTGCTCTGCCTGGGCTCCTTTCCCCAGCTGCAAGGGGCTGGAACGGCCCACGCAGCCTCCACCGACGACTATATTGGGACAAACAACTTGGTGGATGTTTTCAACTGGCAGAACACCACCAATTTCAGCCCCAGCACCCACGGCATTTTCGGTAACCGCTACTTTTTGGTAGACACCAGTTCCTATACCCCCTATCCAGGAGTTGCTACCTTAAATTATGCAAGTAGCTCTCTAGTAAGCAAAGTAGAGATTTCTCTTGAGGCCGATTGGGAGCTTTCTGGCACCTTTGACATCTCAATACACGCCCCCTTGCCTGTTCTCTCCAATGCCGCCATCTGTCTGACACAAGATGCCAATAACACTCAAAGATTCATCTATTTGAGCGTAGGCAAGGCAAATGATATACTGGGTCTTTTAATCAACAGGGCAGATTACAGTCTTCCAGTCATAAACGATTACGTGGATCGCAAAGACCTGCCGAGTACCTATTTCAGCGGCAGCAGGCCCTTTTCGGTGCGCTACAGCTGTAGCGAAAAAAAGCTCTATTTCACCTATGGCAGTTACACCCTCTCTTCTCGAGTAGACGATTTTTATCCCGGGGTAGAAAAGCTCTACCTCCTGATTGCAGGGGAGGTGACCTGGGAGAAGACAGCCGCAGTGCCCACCGGCTCCAAGGCCGGGGGGACCTTTACCACCGCGGCCTATACCAGTTACTACCCGGAGTTCGTGGAGACCAAGCTGCTCAAGGCAAACGGCTCTGCCTTTGCCACCGGAGAAATCCCCAAAAATGGAGACACCGTCATCGTCCAGGCCAAGGTCAAAAACATCAACAAAAAGGCGGGCTCTCAGGCCATTCCCTGCACCCTCAAGCTGTTGCAGGGGAACAAGGACTACCCCACCGCGGGCATCGTCCCCCTCACCAAGGCCCAGGGACAGCAGATCGTCGCCAACGGCCAAACGGTGGACGGGGGCACCGACATCGTAGGCAGCGGCATCCCCTTCAAGATGACCGGCGCGGGGGACAACACCATCACCTACAAGGCGAAGATCGTCAACCCCACCGGGGCAGCGGTCACCGTGGGCCAGACCATTGCCGACGACTTCTTCCAGTCCCACCGCTACTCCAAGGCCGAACTGGTCCCCGCCATCCCCCTGGTGCCTGAAGACCCGGACGCCACCCCCGACCCCAGCCAGCCCCAGCCCGTCCCCAGCACCGACTACCACTACACCCGCACCCCGGCCAACGAAAACGGCTGGAACAATTCTCAGGTGGACCTCGTCTTTTACGAGGGCACCTTCGACCAGTTTCACATCAAAAAGGGGAACGCAGTGGAAGCCACCCTGCAACGGGGCGACGCGGTCAAAAGCTACACGGCAGAGACCTCCGGCATCCCCCTCACCTACCAGGCCGTCAACACGGCAAACGGCAAGCTCTCCTCCACCGTCAACGACACGGTGAAAATCGATGGTACTCCGCCCACCCTGACAGCCTCTGGCAACACCCTCACCGCAACAGACAGCCTCTCGGGCGTCTGGAAGTTGGAGCGGCAGGACCCTAAAACCGGGGCCTGGGAGACCGCCAAGACCTTTTCTCTCAGTTCCTCCGGCAACGGCTCCGCCTCCCAGACCTTCACCCCCACCCAAAACGGGGTCTACCGGGCGGTGGACGCAGCGGGCAACCCCTCGACCGCCAGCCTCCCCATCACCGTCAACGACCCGCCCGAAATAGAGGTGAAGGACGAGCCGAACCACCACAGCCCCCAGGGTCCCACCACCTCTGTCGACGGAGCGGGCCTCGTCCACGCCGTCTACACCGACACCATCGAGGAGATCATCTCCGACCCGCCCGCCTACGGTGGCGCCCTCACCGGCAGCGACCTGCAATCCATCATCGAGGGCCGCTATCAGTTCACCTCCCACTCGGGGGCCCTCTCCGGGCAGCTGGTGTCCATGACCCAAAGCGGGGCGGACATCTCCGCCACCGGCCTTGACTCCTCTACCCCCGGCTCCTGCCAGGCCGTCTATCGAATCACCGACCAGGACGGCAACACCGCCACCCTGAACCTCACCTACTCCTTCATCGACAAGCCCCTGCCCCCCACCGTTGAGCCGAACGAGCCGGACGACCCCCTTGTGGGGCCGGAGGAGACCGTCGGCCCCCAGGAGAACCGGGTGCACCACCGCTACACCGCCCAGGTGGTGGAGCTCATCTCCGACCCGCCGGCTTACGGCGGGACCTTTACCGCGGCAGACGCCCTGGCCTACATCAAGGGCCACTACACCTTTGCCGCCCAGACGGGCAGCACCCTGGGCGAGTCCTCCACCATGACCCAAAACGGGGTGGACATCTCCGCCACCGGCCTTGACTCTTCCACCCCCGGCTCCTGTCTCATCACCTACACAGTGGCAGACGGAGACGGCAACACCGCCACTCTTGAACTGACCTACACCTTCAAGGAGCGGGTGGAGCCCCCCGCCATCGACCCGGTGGATCCGGACACCCCCATGCCGGAGCCCGAGGAAGAGGTGGACAAGGGCGGCCTGGTCCACCAGACCTACCGGGAGCAGATCGTCCAGATCATCACCGACCCGCCCGCCTTTGGCGGCACCCTCACGGCGGACGACCTGAAGGCCGTCATCGAGGGGCGCTATGCCTTCGGCGCGGGCACCGTCACCTATGCCATGACCCAAAACGGGGCCGACATCTCCGCTGCCGGGCTGCCCAGCACCGTCCCCGGCTCCTGCCTGGGGCGCTACACCGTCACCGACAGGGACGGCAACTCCACCACCCTGGAGTTGACCTACACCTTCATCGAGAAGCCAGAGCCCCCGGCCATCCTCCCCGACGACCCCGATCGCCCGCCCCAGGGGCCGGAGGAGACCGTCGCCCCCGACAACACCGTCCACCACCGCTACACCGACACAGTCGTCGAACTCATCTCCGATCCTCCCGCCTACGGCGGCCACTTCACCCTCGGCGACGCCCTGGGCTACCTCCGCGACCACTACGACTTTGCCGCCGGCAGCGCCAGCCTGGTGGGCCACGCCCTGACAATGGAGCAGGGCGGCCACCCGGTGGTGGAGATCTCCTCCGCCGCGCCGGGTTCCTGTCTCATCACCTACACGGTCACCGACCGGGACGGCAACTCCACCACCCTGGAGCTGACCTACATCTTCAAGGAGCGGGTGGAGCCCCCCGCCATCGACTCCGTCGACCCGGAGCGGCCGCCCCAGGGCCCAGAGGAAGAGGTGGACAGGGACGGCCTCATCCACCACACCTATCAGGACAAGATCGTCGTCCCCATCACCGACCCACCCCAGTTCGGCGGAACCCTCACCCCGGAAAAATTGCGGCAAATCATTGAGGAGCGCTACAGCTTCGGCCCGGGGGAAGTCTCCTTCACCATGACGCCAGACAGCCTGCCATCCACCGTCCCCGGCTCCTGCGTGGGGGTCTACACCGTAACCGACGTCCAGGGGAACTCCACCACCTTGGAGCTGACCTACGAGTATGTGGAGCGGTACGACTCGCCAGTCATTGAGCCGGCCGACCCGGAGCGCCTCCTGCCCGAGCCGGAGGAGGCGGTGGATCCCGACGCCACCGTCCACCGCAGCTATCAGGATGGCATCACCGAACTGGTGGCCTATCCCCCCGCCTTTGGCGGGACCCTCTCCGCCCAGGAGGCGCTGGACTGGATGCGGGGGCAGTACCAGATCGCCCCGGGCACCGGGACCCACCTGAAAGAGAGCGTTGCCCTCTACCAAGATGGGCGGGACATCACCGACCAGGGCTTTGCCACCGACCGGCCCGGTTCCTGCCTCATCCTCTATCGGGTCGTCGACGAGTACGGCAACTCCTCCTCTCTCGCCTTTACCTACAACCTCACCGAGCGGCAGGTGGAGGGAGGCGACATCGTCTCCGACGGCACCGACAGCGGGCAAAGTTCTGCCGGCAATGGGCCCTATACCGGCGAACCGGGTGGCCGCGGCCACCGGCAGCCGGCAGATTGCTGGGTGCACTGGCTCGCGCTGGCGCTGACGGCAATCGCCCTGGCCTATCTCCTGGCGCGCAAGCGCCAACTGGATAGAGAGGAGGAAAGAACCCGTGAAAACTTGTGATTTTGCTGTCCTCACCACTTTGGCGGCTGCGGCCGTTTTCTGCGCCGTCCACGCCGCCTGTTCTTGGGACTTGGCAGCGCTCCTCCTGCTGGGGGTTAGCTTGCTGCTGTCCGCCATCTATCTCATCCACCGCACCCGAAAACAGAATGGCGGAGAGGGATAACTGCCTTTTAGAGGGCATAGAGTGAAAAAGAGAGCCTCCGGGGAATACCTAGAGGCTCTCTTTTTTAGGGATGGAGGAAAACGGGCAGTTACATGGGGATAATTTGCTATTGTCACGCGCACCCAAACGGGATGCAGCTACATCCTCCGAGCTGACGACATGGCAGTTCGAGGAATTCTAATTCACGCACCCGCGTGGGGTGCGACCGACCAATATGTCACCATGACCGACGCCGATTTTGAATTTCAATCCACGCACCCGCGTGGGGTGCGACGGCCGTTGTTCTTTATGCCCTGCAACTGCTCAAAATTTCAATCCACGCACCCGCGTGGGGTGCGACACCCTGGCAAGGCTTGCGTGGGCGGCGGGAGCAGATTTCAATCCACGCACCCGCGTGGGGTGCGACAGGAGGCCCAGAAAGCCGCAAAAGAGGAGGCCCAAATTTCAATCCACGCACCCGCGTGGGGTGCGACAAAGCTGCGGGCGCTGTTTGAGCTGGCTCAATACATTTCAATCCACGCACCCGCGTGGGGTGCGACTCTGCCTCAGCACGGGTGTACCCTATGCTTGTCATTTCAATCCACGCACCCGCGTGGGGTGCGACATAGTCCTTTCGAGGCAAAACCCTCTTGTTGCGAATTTCAATCCACGCACCCGCGTGGGGTGCGACTCGCATTTCAGGTCAGTGGGGCAGTAGTGCAGACATTTCAATCCACGCACCCGCGTGGGGTGCGACCCCTTACTGGTGGACGACATCCAACCGTATTGAATTTCAATCCACGCACCCGCGTGGGGTGCGACCAAGGAGCGTTAACGTCATAGTCGGCGGGGCCAAATTTCAATCCACGCACCCGCGTGGGGTGCGACCTCACCACCGGGAAGAACGAGCGGGCGCGTCGAATTTCAATCCACGCACCCGCGTGGGGTGCGACGTCACGTCTCCGTCCCTCTGCTCCACCGTGTGGAATTTCAATCCACGCACCCGCGTGGGGTGCGACTTTTCGGAGGACACCATTGTCCGATACGGGAAGATTTCAATCCACGCACCCGCGTGGGGTGCGACCCAGGTGCAACTTCACCGCCAGCGAGTAGTGATCATTTCAATCCACGCACCCGCGTGGGGTGCGACCTCATATGGTCCGTTGATGCCGTTGGAGGAGTATCCATTTCAATCCACGCACCCGCGTGGGGTGCGACAGCAAATTGGCACAAAAACCTGCGTCAATCTGCACTTCTACTATACCTCTTTTCACAAAACCATGTCAAATCAATCTTCTCTGTCCGCCGTCTTCTCCTTTTCCCCGGCAATATGCGGATATTTTTTGGTGCGAACCTCCCGGCAAATCCCTGTGCGCTTGGGGTTCGCACCAAAGCCTCCACTTCTCCCGGCTTTCCACCCAGACGCAAAAGAGCGACTTGCCGACATCTCTTCGGC